>JABXKS010000062.1 GCA_013619125.1 Clostridiales bacterium | reverse complement strand
AATAAAGGTATAATAGTAATAATTACATATTATTTTTTTTCCATTTAGAATACATAGGGCAAAGCCCAAAAAGGCAAAACAGTTGAAAGGCTGTGACGCAAAGCCGTGAGTCTAAGGGAAACTATGACCGTCAGGTTGCTTATTTAAGGCAGCCTGATTTTTTTATTCAGTGGAACCATCATTGAAAAAAAGGACAAGAAGGGAGAACGTGATGAAAAGAAGACTCAGTATTATATTAGCAATCTTAATGGTTTTTGGATCAATTAGCAGTGGTTTTGCTGCTTCTGGCGGTGGAACATTTGATGCCGATGAATTTGTAAAGGTAAAAGCGACTGGATCAGTACCAGATTCTTCAGCAGGGATCGCCTTTGATGTTGAAGGTGAATATACGAACAGAGGCATTAACTACGATTTTTATCTAACATTGCCACCTGGAGCTGAAGAGTTGGAAATTACAATTGTCGGTTATCCAGAGGAGATTGGAGCAACACCAGCAAGTGTAGATTATCAATTAAATGGCGCACCATATACAGGAATCATCGAACAGGAAAAAACGATCATGATTGATCTGGAAGATTTTCCTTGTGAAGATGGAGGCGTTGATATCACCATAGATATCAAATGGTTCCCACCTTCAGGTTCAAGCCAAGAAGTTATGCATGGTACGTTGCACATAACGTGTACTCCTGAAAGTTATGATCTTGATGTTTCTATCGAGGGAGAAGGAACAACAAACCCTACAGAAGGAACACATTCTTATGAAGAAGGAACTGTGGTTGATCTTGAAGCGGATCCAGCAACAGGCTGGCATTTCGTTGAATGGCAAGGACCAGTAGCATCTAGCGGAAGCGCGGATACAACAGTTTTAATCGAAGGGTATACGGAAGTGACAGCTGTATTTGAGCGAAACGAGTATGAGTTACTCGTTGATCACACGGGCGAAGGAAGCACCTCACCAAGTGGAACAAGTACTCCTGAATTTGAAGAGATTATTAACCTCGAAGCGGATCCAGCAACTGGTTGGCATTTCGTAGAGTGGCAAGGAGCGGTGGAAGATTCACTCGATCCAATCACCTCAGTTGAAATTTTAGGGAATACCCACGTAACGGCTGTTTTTGAAATCAATCAATACGACTTGATCGTGGATCACACCGGCGAGGGGTCAACAACTCCGGATGGGACAAGTACTCATGATTTTGAAGAAATCGTGAATCTTGAAGCGATTCCAGCAACTGGCTGGCATTTCGTTGAATGGCAAGGACCAGTTGAGGATGCAAATGATCCGACGACAACGGTTGAAATTCTAGAGATGACAGAAGTGACAGCAGTATTTGAAATAAACATGTATGAATTGGATGTTTCTCATACAGGTAACGGAAGCACGATTCCTGATGGAACCGGATTATATCCATTTGAAGAAGTTGTACAATTGATCGCTACTCCTGGTCCTGGCTGGTTCTTTGCAGGTTGGACTGGACCAGATGCAGCGGATGTCGCTGGTAATGAAATTATGATCGATAGCGATAAGGAAATTGTTGCTCAATTCGAAGAAATCATACCAGACATGGTACGATTGACAATTACAGTAGATGGAGATGGAACGACAATTCCAACACCAGGCGTTCATCAATACAGCTCGGGCGCAAGCGTGAATCTTGAAGCAATACCAGATACTGGTTGGGAATTTGTTGAATGGTTGGGTCCTGTTGCATCGAATGGAAGCAGCCAAACTACAGTTTTAATGGATGAAGACAAAGAAGTAGAAGCAGTATTTGAAATGATCGACTACACCTTGACCGTTACGCATGTCGGGCAAGGGGCTACCACTCCTTCAGGCGCCAGCACAGTAAATTATGGCGATGAAATTGGTCTTACAGCAGTTCCAGCTCAAGGATGGATGTTTAGTCATTGGACCGGTCCTGTTGCATCACCGGGTAGTGTAAGTACAGTTGTATCAATTGAAGGCAATACAAATGTGGAAGCCGTCTTTGTTGAGATACCACCGAATATGGTTTCATTAACCGTGACCCATATTGGACAAGGTTCGACCAATCCTTCAGGAACTGATATGGTAACCGAAGGCACAGTCGTTGACTTGTATGCATATCCTGCAAGCGGATGGCACTTTGTTGAATGGCTGGGTTCGGTAGACTCAGCAAATACTGCAACATCTAGTATTACAGTACTTGAAAGTACAACCGCGACAGCAGTCTTTGAACCTGATGAAGTAGAATTATACACCTTGTACATCGCAGTTGATGGGAATGGAACAACGACTCCAATTCAGGGCTCTCATTCATATGAGCCGGGCGAAACAGTGAACTTGGATGCGATTCCTGGATCAGGTTGGTATTTCGTCGATTGGGTTGGAACCCATGGATCAGTTGTTTCTAATGGAACGATTGAGATGAATGGAGACCGTTGGATTACCGCATTATTCAATGAAGAAGAGACGGAAATGGTCACTTTAACCGTTAATATTCAAGGCAACGGGATCACAGATCCGGATGAGGGCGATCATGATTATCCAATTGGTGAAGAACCAGTTGTTGTTGATCTTTACACCTCCGCTGATTCCGGTTGGTATTTCGATGGCTGGATCGGTGATGTCGATAATGATCAGGTAGTGATGGATGACGATAAAGAGATCATAGCAGTATTTAAGAAGTATTCTTCACCGCCACCACCAATCATTCGAAATCGTTTGAGTATCAGCATTGAGGGAAATGGTAGTGTGGATCCATTTGTTGGAAGCCAAAACTATTTTCCGGGAACAATCGTTGATGTTGCAGCAGATCCAGGAACCGGATGGGTATTCGATGGATGGATTGGTCTTGATGGAGGAGACGTATCAGGTGGACAGATTCAGATGGATGATGACAAAATCATTATCGCGAGATTTGTTCAAGCACCACCGCCACCGCCAATTGAACCGCCAGAGATTATCATTCCGTTGACCGAGGCGCCTTTAGGCGATGGAGACTTGCCGAACACGGGACAAGCGATTCCATGGTTGACATTGATTTTAGGATTCTGCATGATGGCATTTGGATACTTCTTCAAAGAAGAGATGGCATAAACTTATGAATGGGAGAAGATGGAAATCTTCTCCCATTTTTTGTATATTGTGTGAAATTTCTATAAATTTGCGAAATCGTGTTTACAGAACGGTGACTTATGGGTATAATGAATTTACAAGTTAATCATTGGTGAGGTTCTTCATCGATAAAAGCAAACCAATCGAAAGGTTGGGACGCAAAACTATAGGGCCTTCGCGAAAGCGATGGCAGCCAGTTACCGAAATGAAGTTTTTTTATTGTCGAAATAAAGAAGAACGTCTACCGATAAAGGCAAACCTGTTGTAAAACAGGGACGCAAAACCAAGGGTCTTCTCAGGAAGATAGCCGGTTACCGAATGGGGGTTTTTTTAATGCGTAGATTTTTAGTTGCAAGTTTATTGAGTTTTTCACTGCTCTGTACGAGTGGGTTTGGTTTTGCCGATGCGGCGATCGTCTATGATTTTGATGAAGCAGATACTGGGGTTGTTCGAGTGAAGTTGGATGACCGCTATGAAACAGATACGATTAAGATTATGGTGGCGCATGAAGGTGAAAATCCTGAATTTTATGATTATGATCGATTTGCCGAGTTTGAGGCATATGGAATCACAGCCGGGGAAGGCACGTATCAAATCGGTATTTACCAAAACACGACGGGGAATTCGTATCGATCATTAGCAATGAAAACGGTGATTGTTGATGAAGTGGACCCTTTGGCTCCATATTTGACAGCGGTACAAAATGTTCGATGGGAAGAAAGTGACAAAGCGACTTTATTAGCGGCTTCGTTGACAGAAGGAATTGAAAATGACTGGGAAAAGGTAGAAGTAGTTCACCAATATATCATGGAAAACATTACATATGATTATGAAAAAGCAAAGACCGTTCAAACTGGCTATTTGCCAGAAAACACGGCAACTTTAGAAAATGGGAATGGCATTTGTTATGACTATTCATCATTAATGGCTTCGATGCTTAGAAGTCTAAATATACCCACAAAGTTAGTGATGGGGTTCTCGAACGCGAAGGATGTCTATCATGCTTGGAATGAAGTGTATGATGCAGAGCGCGAGGAATGGTTTTTGATCGATTCAACCTACGATGCATCGCTTTACCAACATGGATTTCAAGTAGAGATGGAACGCGATTCAGCAGAGTATCGGACCGAGAAAGTTTATTAAGGGCAGAAAAACCACGGAAGAGATTCCGTGGTTTTTTATTGTCTACGATTAATAGATGATTTGAATGGCGATAAAGAATAGAACAGAAACAATAATGGGCCAGGTGATGTAATGGTCGCTGAATCGACGCTGATAGAGGTCGGCATCAAAGTGATGAATTCTCATCAGTTTCGAAAGAATCAAGCGAATCATAAAGATGCTAAAGATCGCGATGGCTGCCAACTCCAAGACAATTGGAAAGGTTAAATTCGTTACCGGTGGTGTTTCCTTAAAGTAGGCTAAAATTTCTGGGCTCGTATTTGCGCGGTTCAAGAAATATACGACCAATGGCGTGGACAAGTTAAAAAGGAAATGGAAAAGCATACCGCTTAAAATCGAACCGGTGATGACGACCAAGTAGGTCAAGATGATTCCCAGTGCAAAGGCATAAACGAATTGATCTAGATTCAAGTGGAAGAGGCCAAACATGAAACCGTTCATAATCGAGAGTTTCATTAAGTTCTCTTCTCGATAGCCCGATAAGAAAATCCCTCGAAATAAAATTTCTTCTAAGATGGCCGGCATAACAGCCAAGCCTACGATCATTGCCAATAAATTGTTTTCAGAGCCTTGAGTAACGGCATAGATAATATTGGACGTCGTTTCTGGTATGATCAGTCGGCTTAGAGTTGTTATGACGCCAACGAAAACTCCAGACAGCATGACCAAGAGGATAATCAACAGGGTAGAGCGGATTGGTAAGCCTGAGATTTGCAAAACATCCAGAGGATTCTTTCGTGTGACAATAAAATATAGCACGATAAAAGGAAATAAGGACAATAATTGATGGTAGAGAAGTGGGAAGTTTTGGAATCCCGGGATTAATTGTAAAGCAAGGGGAACAAACTGACTAAAGAATAATGCCAACAAAAAAGTGAGATTTGTGCGGCGTATTTGACTTTCGGATTCAAACATTGATGACCTCCATGGCTATGATACTACAATCATACCAGAATTTCATCGAGGACAAAAGTATTACGTGTATCAGCCTGAGTATAGAAATAGAAGATTGTTGAGGAAAGGGATTGCGAGAGAAACCCCGCTTTTTTTTGCCCAGACACTATGATATCATTATGAGTAAAATATGGAATGAAATGGGGAATGGCCATGATTCGCAAAGAACGGATTCAAAGGGATATTGAAACACTTCATGAATTTAATCAGACACCGGGAAATGGATGCACCCGTTATAGTTTTTCGGAAGAGGATCGCCAGGCACGAGCATATATCCGATCAGAGATGGAAGCGATCGGGGTTCAAATATTGACGGATGATTGTGGAAACCTTTTGATGTATGGGAAGGGAAAAAGCAGCCGACACGTGATCATCGGTTCTCATATCGACACAGTGCCAAATGGCGGTGATTATGATGGGATCCTTGGGGTTGTGAGCGGATTGGAGATCTTGCGCCATTATCATGAGGAAGGCATCGTACCAGAAGTGGGTCTTGTTGTGGTTGCTTTTGCCGAAGAAGAAGGGAATCAATTCAGTATGCCTTGCGTGGGCTGTCATTGCATGGTCAATCACAAGCGGGAAGAAGCCTTGAACCGGGTGCGCGATGACGGCGTGATTTATCGTGATTTAATGGAGAGTTTTATCGAGAAGGATGAAAAGGGAAACCTTGATCTGGATTCTGTTTTGGCAATGTTGGAAATCCATGTGGAACAGGGACCGGTTTTATGGCGAAACGAGATGGAAGTAGGCATTGTCGAAGGGATCTTCGGATTGGAAAGATTTATGATTCGTGTGGAAGGCATATCCAATCATTCAGGCGCGACACCGATGGAAGGGCGTCAGGATGCCATGGCAGCCGCTGCACGCATGATTCAGACAGTGCAGAAGAGAGGCCGGGAAGCCGCGCCGCAGGTTGCGACAGTAGGTCGTATTCACTGTGAGCCGAATACTGTGAATATTATTCCGGATATGGTTGAATTCAGTGTTGAAGTACGTGATTTCGATCACGGAAAGATCGATGCTACTTACGACTTGCTTTGGAAGGATTTTACGGAAGTTGCAGCTCAGGAACAAGTGGAATGGACGAAAACACCAATTGGCTTCAGTCCGGTTATCCGGTTGAATCAAGAATTGATCGGACAGATGGACCGTATTTCTGAGGAACTTGGGGTAAAAGCACAAAGAATTGTGAGCGGTGCCGCTCATGATGCTGCAATTGTTGCGGATTTTATTCCGACGGAAATGTTGTTTGTTCCAAGCGTGGACGGTCGCAGCCATTGTCCGGAGGAATATACGCCGATTGAAAAAATCGTGCCGGCGGTTCGCATGGCGGAACAATGGGTGAGAGAAATGAAATCCAAATAAAAAAATTAGGTGAAGCCGATTGGCTTCACCTAATTTTTATTTAAGGCTGCGATCAAGATTAACGACAAAGTCTTGTACATTGGTTACCATGGTGGTTACCTCAAGAGTGCCGCGGTCACGGAGTTTATTTACAACAAATTCTGAAATGTCGACGGAGTAAATATAAACGGGTCGGATGGTGCCATCCGTTTCTGTATAAGCCGGAGTCATATTACCCGTTGCGATGGTATGCAATTGCGTCGCTAAACAGATGACCGTTGTCGCTTTTCTGGTATGAGCGCGCATGGCATCCTGTGCTTCGTAAACATTTCCGAATACTGGAGGCAATGGACCATCATCGCGGATTGATCCACCGAGTACATAAGGAATTTGATATTTTTCGCAAGCATGAATAATGCCATTGTCAATATCATACTCTTCAATAAATTGTGCAATGCTTCCGGAACGGCGAACCCGATTGATTAAATCGAGATGGTTGTAATGTCCGTTTGGATAGGAAACTTGCGTGTAAATATCTTGGCCAAGCGCTGTTTTTAGAAGACCGCCTTCCAGGTCGTGGGTAGCCAGAGCATTGCCGGCTAGTAAGGCATCGACATAGCCCTTTTCGACCAAGGAGCTGACAGCGTGTCGTGCGTCATGGTCGAAGGAAACGGCGGGGCCGAGTACCCAAACAACATAGCCGTGTTCTTTTTCATATTCAAGCAATTGATAAAGATAATCGTAGTCTTTTGAATACGCGGTTTCACGGCTTCGTCCGGTTCGAAAGGCGAATACATCATTTGCTTCATCAGAGGCTTGAAATCCTGTAGAATGAAGATAAATGCCTTCTGAGGTATCTTCTGTACGTCCAAGAACCACTTGATCTCCAACTTTAAGATTGCGGAATTCAATGATTTCAATGCGTTCACCAGTGAAAACAGGAACACAATCCATTCGGCTTTGATGCGCCAAATACCATTTTTCTTGAATCTTGTAGTATTCCGGGTAGACGGAAAGGGCATGGTAATTGTCCGGCGCGACACCCTCTTTTATTACGGCCTCAAGTTTACATTCCGGTGCTTTTACAAATCGTTCTTCATCAAAATTCGGTGCATGATAGGTTGGCAATTGAAATTTCAAATCGTCTCCTCCTCTGAATTCTTATACATAGTCAGAATAATATGCATATATAGTATAAACGAAAATCGTTTGCAAAAAAGAATTATTAAGAAAATAACATAGAGTGGTATAATATTTGCGAGGAGATGATGGTATGGAACGAGCCATAGCATTAGAAGGCGGCGGAGCAAAAGGGGCTTATGAAATTGGAGCCTTGCGCGCGATTAGAGAAAGAAAGATTTCGATTTTAGCGGTAGCAGGGACATCGATTGGCGCGATGAATGGCGCAATGGTTGTGATGGATGCTATGGAAGAAGCCGAGGATCTCTGGCAGAACATTCGATTTGAAGATATTTTGTCTTGTCCGCAAGAACTTCAAGAGATCTTTTGGGATGAGAAATTAAACATGAAGCAGGCGCAAGTGGCGTTTCAAACTTTTCGGCAAATGATTCATGATAGAGGGTTGGATTCCACACCCTTGCGGAATTTGATTGATCGCTATTTGGACGAGGATCGATTTCGAAAATCCAATATCGACTATGGCTTGGTCACCTATTCGGTTACGGATCGAAAAGGGGTTGTGAAGTTTCGAGATGATATTCCTGTTGGTAAATTGGGAGATTATATCTTGGCTTCAGCGGCATATCCCTTGTTTCAACTCGTGGAAATCGAAGGAAAGAAATATATCGACGGGGGTGTTTACGACAACAGTCCGGTTCGCATGTTGGTGGAACGAGGATACAAACAAATTATTTGCATTCAAATTGGCGCGAATCGGGTGGTTCATGACTATCAAGGAGTCAATGTAATACATATCTATCCAAGAACCCCTTTGGGGCATGCATTGGATGTACGGCGAGAGAAACTGGATGAGTATACACAGATGGGCTACTTTGATGCGATTCGAACCTTTGATTCTTTAGAGGGAATCCGATATTATATAAAAGACTTGCCAAGCGAAGAGAAACTACTAGAATTGATTCTGGAATTTTATCGGGAGGATTCAGAGCTGTTGCAGTGGATGATGGGAACCAAACCTGACTCGCTACGCGCTTTATTTGAAGAGGGGCTGGCAAAGGCTTGGAAAAAATACGGATTGGATCGCCATGCGAGCTATCAGGACTTGATTATTATGGTACTGGAAGAATCAGCAGAGGAAGTAGGCATGGAACGGTTCCAGATTTATGATTTTTGGGATCTTGTGAATCGAGTGGAGAGAGCACAACCCAAGGGACCGGGAATTATGGATATGAAAAACCAAAGCCGATTAATGTCGATTGTAAGCAGGCGTTTTATGGTATGGAGGAAAGAATGAATCAATTTGTACGATTAGAAATGTTAGTTGGCAATAAAAATATGCAGCGCTTAGCCGATACCCATGTCGTCATTTACGGGATTGGCGGGGTTGGTAGTTTTGTCGCAGAGGCATTGGCGAGAAGTGGGGTAGGGAAATTAACGCTGGTCGACTTTGATACCATTGCGGAATCGAATTTGAATCGGCAGATTCATGCGACAATTGAAACGATTAAAGCCTTAAAGGTTGAAGCGATGAAGGAAAGAATTTTATTGATTCATCCTGAATGCGAGGTTGTAACGCGATCAGAAAAATATAACATCGAGAATGCAGAAGATTTTTTTGAAGAAAAAATCGATTATATCGCGGATGCGATTGATATGGTTAGTTCCAAACTCGATTTGATTTGTCGTGCCAAGGAGAAAGGGATTCCCATTATCAGTGCCATGGGCACGGGAAACAAGTTGTATCCGGAGAAATTGGAGATTGCAGATCTTTATCAAACATCGAATTGCCCCCTTGCAAGGGTGATGCGAAAAGAATTGAAAAAAAGAGGAATTAAAAAGCATGTAGTCGTCTATTCAAAAGAGGATCCGATACGCCCCCTTCAATTAGAAAAAGGGAAATTGCACGAAACGCCAGGGAGCACGTCTTTTGTTCCCTCAACGGCAGGGTTGTTGATGGCTTCTTACATTGTCCGAGAAGTGATTGACACAAAGACAATTGAAAGGAAGGGTGAGTGAGTTGATAATACGGGAAGCAAAAGTAGAAGACGCAAAAGCGATGGTTGATTATCTTGCTGCGATTGCGGGGGAATCTGACAACTTAACTTTTGAGCCAGGTGAGTTGAAGATTACGATCGAGATCGAAGAGAAAATATTGGAGCAGGCGCTAGCCTCGGATAAAGACGTTTTTTACTTGGCGACAGAGGATGATGAAATTGTTGGAAACATCAATTTTCATGGCAGCCATCGAAAGCGTCTTGCCCATGTGGGAGAGTTTGGTATAAGTGTGCGAAGATCTCACTGGGGGCAAGGCATTGGAGGTAAATTGTTGGATGAGTTGCTTGTATGGGCACCGAACCATGGGATCCGAAAAATCAATCTTCGTGTGCGCGCGGATAATGAATCGGCGATTCGTTTATATACGCGAAAGGGATTTCAAGAAGAGGGACGTTTGCGGTGTGAATACATGATTGAAGGCATTTGTATCGATCATTATGCCATGGGCCTAGTTTTGGAGGAGCAGAATGATCAATAGCATAAAATCAGGTTTTTGGATGGGGATACGTACCACTGGTATGTTGGCCCGGGTTATTGTACCGGTCTATTTACTTGTTGCAATTTTGTCGCGATATGGAGGATTGGAACAGATCGCACATTTCTTTGAACCGGTGATGCGTATTTTTGGATTGCCTGGAGAGGCAGCATTGGTCTTGGTTTTGGGCAATGTGGTAAATCTGTATGCTGCCCTGGGAGCCATTGTTGCGATCTCGCTTACCCAAGGCCAATTAACGGTTATCGCGCTAATGCTGGGCTTCTCACATTCCCTATTTGTTGAATCTGCAGTTGTGAAGCAGACAGGCGTTTCAATCCGTATCATTCTTCCGCTGCGCGTGGGGATGATGATTTTGGTCGGCGTTGTAGCAGGGCAAGTAATGGGAGGGATCGCATGAGTTTATTTGGATTTCTAGTAGAGACTCTATGGGGCGTTGGAGCTTCCATTCTTAAGTTGTCCTTGATTATCATTCCATTGATGATTGTTATGCAAGTGCTCAAGGATTATCAATGGCTCGATCGTCTTACTCGTGTTTTGCAACCCATTGGAAATAAGATGGGGATTCGAAAGGATGGATTGTTTCCTCTATTGGTTGGGATCTTGTTTGGAATTTCGTACGGCTCTGGTGTGATTATTCAAAGCGTGGAAAGTGGCGAGATGGATGAAAAAGATCGATTGCTAGTGGCCGTGTTTTTGGTGCTATGCCACGCGATCATTGAAGACACCTTGATTTTTGCCGCCATTGGGGCAAATGGATTCATCTTGTTAACGACACGCGTGCTGGTTGCCTTTCTATTAACGGTGATTGTTTCGCGTCAATACGGGCGAACAAGGAGAAAAACCTATGAAAATTCAACCACTTAAAGAAGCGTTTCAAGCGATTGCCGATCCAGTGCGCGCGGATCAAATGAAGGCGTATTTGAAAGGGCAATTTGAGTTTTATGGCATACCGGCAAGTGGCAGAAGACAAGTTCAAAAGGAATGGTTCCTAAAATTGAATGCGAAATCGGAACCAGTCGATCTTGAATTTGTACGGGCGTGTTGGGCGGAAGAGGAACGGGAGTTTCAATACCTTGCCATTGATTATTTGCGCTTGAAGCAAAAAGAATTAAATGGGAGCCATATTCCGTTGCTGATCGATTTGGTTCTAACCAAATCGTGGTGGGATACCGTTGATATGCTGGCATCGGCCATTATCGGTGGAATCTTACTGGGCAAGCCTGAGTTGATTGGCGAGTATCCGGATCAGTGGATTGAAGATGAGAATCTTTGGCTTCGTCGAACTGCGATTCTTTTTCAATTGAAATATCGAGAAGCAATGGATTTTGAACGTCTGCAGCGGTATTGCCTGAAAACCCAGGGAGAAAAAGAATTTTTCATTCGAAAGGCGATCGGTTGGATTCTTCGAGAGGCATCAAAACAGAATCAAGAGGAAGTCAAATTGATACTTTCAGCGGGGGAGTTTTCTGGGTTGACAATTAGAGAAGCAAGTAAATATATCGACAAGTGAGACCTTCTTTCGGGTACAAAGATAATAAGACCGAAAGGAGGTTTTCTTATGGAAAAAAGGTATGATCTGATTGTGATCGGTGCCGGGGCGGCAGGAATGGCTGCTGCAACAGTCGGGATCGGACTTGGCAAGCGAGTCGCAATGGTGGAGAGAGAACTGTTTGGTGGTGACTGTACGCATTACGGGTGCATACCAAGCAAAACCATGATTCGAATTTCAAAAGCTTGGCAATTCGCAAAGGGATTAGAAGTCTACGGAATCCAGGGATCGGAAAATCTCCAATTTGATTTTTCTCGCGCGATGAAACTGGTGACGGATACAGTGAGTCGGGTATATGCAGAGGAAACTGCAGACGTCTTTACAAAGTTAGGCATTGACACTTATCAAGGTCACGCAAAATTTGTGGAAGTCAATCGGATCGAGGTTGGTGAGAAAATATTATATGGTGATAAATTTGTTATTGCTACAGGATCTCATCAAACCATTCCAAAGATTGAGGGATTGACAGAGTATCATACCCATCGATCCATCTTTCAGATTACAGAGAAACCGGATTCAATGGCGATTATCGGAGCGGGAAGCGTAGGTGTCGAAATTGCGCAGGCATTCCAGCGATTTGGAACTCAGGTGGAATTATTTAGCAGACATTCCTCGATCTTGCCTCATGAAGATCAAGAACTAGCCGATATCCTTTTAAAGGAGCTTCAGGAAGAGGGGATTCATTTTCATGCGAAGACCAACATAGAGTCGGTTCAGGGCGAAATGGGGAGCTGGATGTTGATAGACTCAAAAGGGAAATCCTATCAGGCCGCTTCAATCTTGTTGGCATCTGGAAAGGCGCCGAACACTTCGGATTTGGGATTGGGCGCCATGGGACTGCTTAATGAGGCTGGGCGCTTGGTTTTGAATACGAAACTTCAAACAAAGATGGCGCATATTTATGCCGCAGGTGATGTTTTAGGTGAATATGGATTTAGCCATATGGCGGAGCATACGGGAATTTTAGCAGCAATGAATGCGATGTTACCGGTTCAATCGAATTACGAGCGAGAGAACCTTTCCTGGGTGATTTTCTCTGATCCGGAGTTCGCTCATTTGGGGTTGACCGAGATGGAAGCGCGGACTCGATATGGAGAAACGCTTCAGGTGTACCGTTGGCCGTACCATCTGCTGGATCGTGCAAAAGTGGAAGGCAATGAAATAGGCATGATGAAGGTGATTGTGGATAAGCATGATCGAATTTTGGGGGCTCATATCTTTGGAGAGCGTGCCGGTGAGCTGATTCATGAGGTTGGGATTTATAAACAGTTTGGATTAAAACTGAGTCAGGCACAGCAGATGGTCTATGCGTATCCCACCTATTCGGAGTTGTTTAAGCAATTGGGGCAGCAGGCGTATCTTGATCAATTACAGGATCGGACACCGATCAAATTGTTTTCTCGATTCCTGCAAATCGATTACGAGAAATTGAAAAATCCATTTAATCATTAGTCATGCGATTTATTCCGTCTTATGGTATAGTAGGGATGAAATGGAGGCGGAGTATGGTGAAGCGTGGAATTTTTCAACATAAATATCAAGAAATACAAAAAATAAGACCAGAAGAGGGGAGGCAATTCATATACGAAGTGATTCGTGTGAAGAATGGAAGCCCCCTCTTTTTGCGCGAGCATGTAGAGCGATTGATTCAATCCCATCTTCTTGTCTTTGGTAGGGAGCTGGATTTGTCTAGCATGGGTTACGGAGATTTTCTTAGGGAGGATCCTTCAGGTCAAGCCACCTCATACAAAGAAGGCGCAGTCGAGGTTGCCTCAATCGAGGCTAGCTCAAGCGAGCTTGGTATCAGTGAGAAGTCGCTGCGTGTGGATTGCTTGAAATTAATTCAGCAGGAGAAGATCGAGAATCAAAACATACGAATTGAAGTGTTTTATCAACCGAAATTGCAAATTGCGGTATTTGCAGTTCCCAGTTCTTATCCGAGTGCAGAGATCGTGAAAAGCGGGGTTCGGTTGATCACCGTAACGGCTACGAGAGACGATCCTCACGCGAAGGTGGATCCTCGAGAGTTCCGAAAAAAAATTGTGACAAAGATGAAAAAACAAGGTGCTTTTGAAGCGGCTCTGGTGGATTCTGAAGGTAAAGTGACAGAAGGAACTCGATCCAATTTATTTTTTGTAAAGGAGATTGTGTGGTAACACCCCCGGGCGAGAAAGTTTTATTGGGTATTACACGGCAGATGGTCGTCAAGGCTTGTGAAATCTTGGGGATCCGTGTTGTGGAAACGAGTATTGAAGCAAGTGAATTACACCGGGTGAAGGCTGCATTTATGACTGGAACATCGGTTGATGTTTTGCCGATTTCCCATATCAACGAGTTTGCCTTGCAATCGGCTGAAGATGAGATGGTGATGCAGATCCGACGCGGCTTTTTGGATTTGTGCGAGAAGGATCTTGAAAGGATGAAGTAATCATGTGTGGACGATTCCAACTTGATGTCTCGTTAGAAACGCTAGAAGAAATGTTCGAGAGTTTACGGGCACCAGAAACTGTAAAATTACAAATGGGGGAATTGTCGCCAGGACGCTTGATTTCTCATATTCAATGGCAGGAGTCGGAGTTTACTTTACAAAATAGTATGTGGGGAATAAAAAGAGAGAAGAGATTGCAAATCAACGCGCGCAGCGAGCGATGGACAAGTCATTACGAGTCGGTTCAGCGTTGTATCATTCCTGCTTCCGCATACTTTGAGTGGGATCAACATTCCAAAGCGAAAGTGCGGTTTTTGTCTGATCGGAGTTCGCTGTTTTTCTTGGCTGGTTTGATTGTTTCCGATCAAGTAGGTGAACGACAGGCGTTGATTGTGACACGGGATGCAGATCCGATGCTTGCAAGAATTCACCCCCGCATGCCGGTGGTGTTCGGGTTGGGTGCCGCAAAATCTTTTTTGAGGGAGCTGAGTCAAGAACCAAAAGATTGGGAGACTGTCCATGGATGGCAGACCAAGGTTTTATCATCAGAACAGATTAGCTTCTACTAAAAAAACCGCCAAATGAAGTGCACCTCAAAGGGAAGACCATTAAGTCTAACTGTTTGGGTTCAGTTCATTAGGCGGTTTTTAATGATTTTAAATTTAATCCAATTGCCGATTTACATGGAAACCAGGGATTAGCGTATCAAGCTCTCGATAGGCGTCATCCAATTGATGCGCAATGGATCGAATTTCATCCTGCGCGTGTTTTTCTGTTCGAAGTGTGATAAATCTCGTCATGGCGAAGAGATTGCCGAAGAAATCGAGCTGTCGCATATTGGCGTTGATCACGACATAGGGAGCAACACCAATCAAGCCTGATTCCATCAATTGATCATAGACGGTGCAAGAGCGCTTGTAGACTGCAAGTAGGGTTTCTTCGATGGATTTCGCTACAGGGTGTTCCCGATCTTTCGCAAGTTCTGGCGGCAAAAGCAGACCAAAGTCAACATTCGGCAAATAGGTTAAATAGTCGAAGGTGCGGTGTCGAATAAACTGATGATGGCAGGCTTCGCTCATGAGCAAAGAAACATCTTTTCCAATGGTTGTGAAGGTTGTGGGTACATTGGAGAATCGAGTCATCAGACTGAGGTCCCCAACGCCGCGCATGTTCTTCATGCGTTGAATATCGAACTCGCCAGTCACTTCAACAACGGGGTGTGCGTAGATTTTTCGTTTCTTCTCTGCTGGTACGTCAATCGGCTGATAGAACGCGTTGACATAGGACTGCAGATATGGTGTTGGATCGGCGTGGCGAACCATGCCTGGAGAGACAATTTCTCCTTCTTCTTTCATCAGGGTCGCCGTCTCAGCAATTTCTGCGGAATACGCCTGATGGCACATCAATTCCGAAAGACCGTCGCAGAAGGCACGCAGATTGACAGCTAAGCCCATATTGGCTTTGGTTGAAAGGGGAAGCACATTTCTCGCGTTTTCAAAGGCTAGTTTTTGAATATCGGATTCGCTTTTTTTAGGATAGCGCTCCGCAAGCAGGGTTTGGAATTCGTCCTGTAATTTTTCATATTGATCAAAAGCATAACGACAGAAATCTAGATACGCCTCTCTGAGCGTAGGTTCCTGGTCTAGTTCGGATGGGATTACGAAATCCTTGGGTGGATTATAACGCAAAGAATACTCGATATATGACCAATATTGATTGTTATGAAGGGTCTCGATAATTTCCGTAAACCAACGGCTTCGATTTTCCAAGCACATTTGGATATGATCGAGTTCCTTAATGGAAGAGTGGCCGTAATTAACACCCCATTTTTCCATAAATCCATTGGCGACGACAAAGGAATTCTTGAATTGTGAAAGGATGTCTTGATCGGGCAGATTGACAAGATCTTCTTCCACCATATGGATCAAGTCATCGCGGAAGCCTTCTTTTTGTCTGCTGACTTTGCTCATCAACATGGCGTTTAAGACCGAAGGTCCCAGCGGGATAAAGACATCTTTATCAGGATTCGTCATTAAATTGCGATATTCTTTATTCATTATTTTTCCCTCCTCATGATTACTGTCTATGTGATATTATATAATAAAATCTCTATGAAAAGAAAGTTGAAGCAAGAAATTACGAATAAAGGATGAGTGTATGCAAATTTTAGAAGGCAAGGTCTCAATTGAGGCGGTATTAGAATCAAGATCGCGAACGATTTCATCGATTTGGATTAATAAAAACAAGAGAAGAGATAAATTCCGCAAGGTATTGAAACTGGCAAATCAGAAGAAGATTCCGGTTGAATATGTTTCTGGAGAGAAATTGACAGAACGGGCAACAGGCAATTCCCACGGAGGCATCGTGGCAACTGCAACAGAGCGAGCATTTACTTCGGTCGAGAAGATGATCGCGGGGAAAAAGAACTGCTTTATCGCGATGATTGATGGAATAGAAGATCCCTATAATTTTGGATTCGCTGTACGTAGTTTATATGCAGCCGGCTGCGATGGGTTGATTGTACGTCCGAGGAATTGGATGGATTCTACAACCATTGTGGCGCGTTCTTCAGCTGGCGCTACAGAACGAATTGCCATGGCAGTCATGGAAACTGCAGAAGAAGCGGCAAGCTTTTTCCAAGCACATGGATTTGAGGTGATTGCAACCTCGAATCAGGACGCAGAAGAACTTTATGATGTTGATTTAACCGGGAATGTGTTTTTATTCATTGGGGGAGAAAAACGTGGTGTGACGCGTTCGTTCTTAAGTCATTGCGACCGCTTATTGCAAATTCCCTATGGCCGAGAATTTTCACAATCGATCTCCGCGGAAGCTGCGGCGGCAGTTGTTGGATTTGAGATGAGCAGACAACGGAGGAACAAACGAAAATGATATGTCGTTATTATGAAAGTTTAACCATGGATCCGTTCGAAAACTTGGCATTGGAAGAAGCCTTGTTGGAACAAGTCGGTGAAGACGAAATTTGTTTATATTTGTGGCAGAATGAAAAAACGGTAGTGATTGGCCGCAACCAAAATCCTTGGAAGGAATGCAGGACCAAGGTGTTGGAAGAAGCAGGCGGGAAGTTGGCACGAAGATTGTCAGGCGGCGGCGCGGTGTTTCATGATTCAGGAAATTTGAACTTCACATTTATTGTGGGCAAGAAAAACTATAATCTGAACAAGCAACTAAGTGTGATTGTTGAAGGGTTGAAACTGCTAGGCATCAACGCTGAGTTTTCTGGACGGAACGATATTTTAGTGAAAGGGAAGAAATTTTCGGGGAATGCCTTCTACTTTGGAAAGACGATGGCGTACCATCACGGAACGCTGATGTTTGATGTGGATTTGGATCATTTGATGACCTATCTACAAGTTTCTCCATTGAAGATGCAGGCAAAGGGGATTGATTCGGTTCGTTCGCGTGTCACCAATCTAAAAGAGGAAAACCCTGAAATTACCTTACCGGTATTGAAGGATGCATTGAAAAATGCTTTTCGTCAGGTATATGATCAAGAGCGTTTGGAAAGTGTTGATATTCCGTTGAATCGAAAAGCGGAGATTGAGGAAAAATATGCATCGTGGGAATGGCGTTTTGGAGAGACACCAAAATTTGACGTGGAGATGGTGAAGAAGTTTGACTGGGGTCTTGTCGATTTCAATATTCGTCTGAAGGGCGGTTCCATTGACAAGGCGGTCTTCTTTTCCGATGCCATGGATGTCGAGTTCGTGCAAACGTGCTCCGAATCACTTGTCGGTGTTGCTTTCACTCGAGAGACCATATGCGACAAACTGACAGAGTTGACGCCGCAGGACAAGGCGCAGCAGGTGATGCAGTCTGAACTGATTGCATGGATCGCAGAATTGGAAATGTAATATTGAGCTGTTTGCTATATGCAAACAGCTTTCTTTTTTTATCTTGATGATTGATTCGATCGCAGTTTCATGGGGAGCAGAGCGGGTACCTGCGGATTCATTTGCAAGCGGCCATGAAATGAAAGCAGGTTGCACGGCGCATCTTTTTTCAATATGATGAGAGTATAAACCTTGTGCAACCAGTCTTATTGATGACAGGAGATCAACATGGATAAAAAGAAGATTGAGAACCGGTTGAAGCGCGAAAAAAAAACAAATCGACAGATTATCGGCGTTGCGGTAGGCGCTGGAATCACGGCGAAATATGCCGTGCGCGGCGGTGCAGATTTGATTTTCGTTTTAAGTTCCGGTAAATTCCGACAAATGGGAGTCGGGTCGCTGGCAGCGTATCTGCCATATGTAAATAGCAATGAGATGGTGATGGAGCTGGGGTTGCGCGAGGTAAAAAGACAGGCGCAAGATACGCCGGTTATTTTTGGCTTGCATGCGACAGATCCCTCAATCGATCTGGAAAGATATATTGAACAAATTCAAAAGGCTGGGTTTGACGGAATCAATAATTACCCGACGATTGGGCTGATTGACGGGGAATATCGCCGATTGTTGGAAGCCAATGGAATCACCTATGAAAGGGAAGTGGATGCGATACGAATCGCCAGTGAAAAAGGGTTTTTTACCGTTGCGTTTGTATTTAATGAAATGCAAACACGGCGGATGCTAGATGCTGGTGCGGATGTAATTTGTGTTCATTTGGGATTAACGGGTGGCGGAATTATGGGGGCAAAAAAAGTCCTTTCATTGGAAAATGCGAAACAACAAACACAAAAGATGTTTGCTATTTGTGATTGCTCCAGCAAAAATGTGCTAAAAATGATTTATGGCGGTCCTGTGCAAACGCCGATAGATGTTGCTTATATGCATCAGCATACGGGGATGGACGGATATATTGGCGGGTCGCCGTTCGAGCGTACACCCACAGAAAAAGTAGTCACCAATATCACTCAGGCATTCAAGCAGTCTGACCGGGTTGAGTCCGATGATCTGATGATAAAAATGTTGGACGGCGTTACGAAACACTATGAGTATGTTGAATTTGCCAAGCAATATGTTAGTGAGCATTATCACCAGGACATTTCTTTTCATGAGCTTGCTGAAATTGCGCATGTTTCTCCTTCTCATCTGAGCCGGCTTTTCCATCGAAAGGTTGGTGTGAATTTTCGTACGTATTTGGTGGAGTACCGCATGCATCAGGCGGCAAAACTATTGCAGGAGAAACCATTTAAATGTATGGAAGTTGCCAAGTTGGTTGGATATCAGGATTACTATCAATTCAGTAAAATCTTCAAGAAAACAATGGGGATGAATCCAAGAGAATACAGAAGACAGGCAAAGAACTCATAAGATCCGCTATGCGGATCTTTTTTTAGTTTGCATTGTTTGAAAATTCAGATAAAATCAATAAACCACAAAAAATAATCAACTGAGAACATGTTCATCGTTTTCTGGAAACGTTATCATGAAATTACTTGAACGATCAAAAAAAGGAGGGAACGAATGAAAACAGTAGCCATTATCGGAACGTTTGACTCGAAAGGGAAAGAGTTTTTGTATCTGAAGAACGCGCTGGAGGGTTTCGGACTTCAGACATTTACTATTCACGCAGGTGCTTTTCCACCATTCTTTGAACCGGATGTATCCAATGCGGAGGTAGCCGCCGCAGTGGGAAAAGACATCGATGCCATTGTTGAGAAAAAAGATCGAGGCCTGGCGACAGAAGTGCTTTCAAAAGGGATGGAAGTATTACTTCCAAAACTTTACAAGGAGGGGAAGTTCGATGGCGTAATTTCCTTGGGCGGCAGCGGTGGCACATCAATCGCCACGCCAGGTATGCAAAGAATTCCGATTGGCGTACCGAAAATCATGGTGTCAACGGTGGCGGTAGGGAATACCAATCAATATGTTGGGACAAGCGATATTATAATGATGCCGTCCATCGTGGATGTGGCGGGTTTGAATACGATTTCGACAACAATTTTTGACAATGCCGTTGCGGCGATGGCCGGCATGCTGAAATTTGAATCTGTACATGAAGTGGAGAAAAAACCGTTGATTGCAGCAACCATGTTTGGCGTGACAACGACGTGTGTGGATTTTGCCCGGGAATATTTGGAGAAAAAAGGATATGAAGTGCTGACGTTCCATGCGACCGGGGTTGGTGGAAGAACCATGGAGTCCCTGGTTGAAGCGGGTTATTTTGAGGGCGTTTTGGATATTACAACAACGGAATGGTGTGATGAATTGATTGGAGGCGTATTGGCCGCCGGACCGAATCGGTTGGAGGCAGCTGGAAAGAGGGGAGTTCCTCAGGTCGTATCAGTGGGGGCTTTGGATATGGTCAACTATGGGGCCTACGATACGGTCCCGAAAGAATATGCGAATCGGAATTTATACAAGCATAATCCGTCAGTCACCTTGATGCGGACTTCAGTGGAGGAAAATCAGAAGATCGGCGAGAAAATTGTTGAAAAACTGAATATGACGCAAGGTCCTACGGCCTTATTTATTCCATTAAAGGGTGTTTCTATGATTGATGCGGAGGGACAGCCTTTCCATGGCGTTAGGGAAGATGAGGCATTGTTTACGGTGTTGAGAAATGGGATCAACCAGGACGCTGTTGAAATCATCGAAATGCCGAATCATATTAATGATCAGGTTTTTGCGGAAGCAATGGCTCAAAAATTATTGGAACTGTTGAAAAAATAAATGCAAATAAGGAGGAATGAAAATGTTTAAGCTGACACGTGAAGAGATTATTGAACGGTATCGAAAAGTTGTTGCTGAAGGGAATATACTAATTGGAGTAGGTGCGGGAACGGGAATCACTGCAAAGAGCAGCGAGGCAGGCGGTGCGGATATGCTGATTATTTACAATTCAGGTCGCTATAGAATGGCCGGGCGGGGGTCGTTGGCCGGGTTGATGTCCTATGGCGATGCGAATAAAATTGTTGTTGAGATGGCTGCCGAAGTATTGCCAGTTGTAACCGATACACCTGTATTGGCGGGGGTTTGTGGAACAGATCCGTTCCGCCTGATGGAAGTCTTTTTAAAAGAACTGAAAGACATGGGATTCAGCGGTGTGCAAAACTTTCCAACCGTCGGATTAATTGATGGTGTTTTCAGACAAAATTTGGAAGAAACAGGCATGGGATATGGTTTGGAAGTTGAAATGATCCGTAAGGCGCATGAGTTGGGCCTTTTGACAACTCCGTACGTTTTTGATACCGAACAAGCAAAAGCCATGGCTGAAGCGGGCGCTGATATTCTTGTAGCCCATATGGGCTTGACAACGAAAGGATCAATCGGCGCAGTTACTGCTTTAACACTGGATGACAGCGTTGCGAGGGTCAAAGCCATTATGAAAGCCGGCAAAGAGGTGAACCCGGATATTATGGTCATTTGTCATGGAGGACCGATTGCGGAACCAGAAGACGCGAAGTATGTGATCGAACGGGTAGAAGGAATCGATGGTTTCTTCGGCGCATCTAGCATCGAACGATTTGCAGCCGAGAAGTCCATCAAGGCGCAAACGGAAGAGTTCAAGAAAATCAAGAAATAGGATAAGAAAACCGCTGAAGGGGAAGAATGATCTTCTCTTTCAGCGGTTTTGTTTTTTTGGACGTTTGTTTGTGGAAAAACCGTGATCTTTATTCGGTCAGTTGTAAGAATTCTTCCACATCCTGTTTGAGGATATTTAAGGAACCTTCCCAGAAGGCTTTGCTGTGCAGGTCGATGCCAATGGAGGCCGGCACGTCGTAAACTGATGCCCGGCCGGTCAATTTAAGGAGCGAGACATAGCGGTCAACAAAGGCGGGGCCTTCCCCCCGGGATTTGCTGTATAGGCCTTTCGCAAAGAGCAGCCCAAATGCGTAGGGAAAGTTGTAGTAATTCATGCCGGCTTCATAGTAATGAGATTTGCAGATCCACATGGAAGGATGTTTCTCTTTTGAAAGGGCAGATCCATAGGTACGATTTTGCGCGTCCAACATGATTTCATCGAGCTCGGGAACGGACAAAGGACCTGACGGGCGTTTCGCAAAGACTGCATCTTCAAAATAGAACCGGCTTAAGATGTCCATAATGACTTGTGTCGCATCTTGGAGACTGGATTCTAAAAGCATGATTTTTTCTTTTGGTTCCGCTTCTTTTAAAGCGGATTGCATCACAATGGTTTCAGAGAAGATTGAGGCGGTTTCCGCCAAAGGCATTGGATAATCTGCATTGAGTATGGATTCATCCATAAGGACGTGGGAATGAAAACCATGCCCAAGCTCGTGCGCTAGTGTGATGACATCGCTAAAGGTTCCCGTAAAATTAGACATAATTCTAGATTCAGCAATGGGATGAATGCTGGCACAGAAGGCGCCACCCGATTTGCCGGCTCGTGGCTCTGCATCGATCCAATTTTCTTGGAAAGCGCGATTGGCAAAGCTCGATAGATTTTCACTGAAGGAGTTAAAGTTTTTTGTGATATAGTGTTGCGCCTCTTCGAAAGTGAAGCTCTTGGAACTTTCTCCCATGGGGGCAAAAAGATCGTAGAAAGGTAATCCTTCCGTATGGCCGAGCAATTCCGCTTTTCGGTTTAAGTATTGGCGGAACACAGGCAGGTAGGATTCCATGACTTCAATCATCGTCTCCAGAGTTTTATGGTCCATGCGAGAGTCAAAGAGGGTTTCGTCCAGGGGCTTTTGGAAGCCGCGCATCGAGGAAACAGAGAGTACCTCTCCCTTAATGCTGTTTAAAGATGCCGCTGCACTCTGATCGATTTTTTTATAGCTTTTTAGTTCCGCAAGATACCCAGCTTTTCGAACACTAGGATCTGGATCATAGGCAAGATTTCTAGCGACGGACAGAGGGACTGCTTCTTTGTTTGGATCCTCGAAGTCCACCATCAGATTCGCGGTGAGATTGCCGTGCAATTGTGTCCATGCATTGGATCCGGTCAAGGTGAGCTTGGAGAGCAAAACCTCTTGTGCGTCTTCGAGCATGTATTGCGCTGATTCGTAGACCTCTTGCAAATGAAAGCGGTGAGCGGTAAGTTTTTCAGCCGAGAACACGGGCAATTTTTCTGGCCATTGTGCCTTCATCCATCGCTTGATTTGAACGTTGGGAAGGGTTAGCTCGGTCAAAAGGGTTTGTAATTGATCAACCTGCTTTTGTGCAAGGCTATGGTTGACATCGACACTTAAGGTCAGGTAACAAAAATTCAGCAATTGACTTGCGAAGTTTGCAATTTTTTCTTCGTATTCCAAGTATTGAACCAGGGTTGGTTCTGGCGGCGATGCGGGTGTTAAAGCCGCCCCCCACTTTGTCCATTCCTTGATGGATTGAGATAATGCAGCATGATCTTTTTGATAGGCAGGATCATCAAAGCCTGTATATAATGCATCTAGATTCCATCTCATAAGAGAACCTCCTTTTTGTTCTATTTTAGCACAATAGTCGAATTTAGGCACCGCTCACAAATATTCATTTTGAGTCTGCCATCGCGCGGCAGTCATGTTGTACATGTCTGTCGCAACAATGTCTTCCAGTCGGAAACTAGCCATCTGCCATTTTACGGTCCTTGGTTCGTTTCTGGTCTTCAGCCATACTATGTCAGACATTTATTGACGGCCCGACATACATAGAATACTTGTTCGCTTGTAGAATTATTGATATAATCAGTGCATAGAATAGATAGAGGTGATGAAATGACAGCCAAAAGAGTTTACAATAATGAAAGTATTTCCTCGCTAAAAGGCGCGGATCGAGTGCGGAAACGTCCATCTGTAATCTTTGGATCTGACGGATTAGAGGGATGTTCGCACTCGTTTTTTGAGATTCTCTCCAATTCGATTGACGAAGCGAGAGAAGGTTTTGGACAAGAAATTTTGGTGGTCCGCCATCAGGATCGATCCATAACGGTCAAGGACCAAGGCCGTGGATGCCCGGTTGATTACAACAAAAACGAAAAAAAGTTTAACTGGGAATTGGTATTTTGCGAGTTATATGCAGGCGGTAAGTATAGCCACTCTTCCGATGCCAATTATCAGTATAGTCTGGGCTTGAACGGTCTTGGACTCTGTGCGACCCAATACAGCTCTGAATATATGGATGTAGAGGTAATTCGCGATGGTACGCGTTACACACTGCGTTTTGAAAAGGGTGAGAATGTTGGCGGCTTGAAGAAGGAAGCGATCTCCAGCCGTAAGACTGGTTCGTCATTTACATGGCGGCCGGACTTGGAGGTGTTTACGGACATCAAGATTTCCCTTGGATACTATCAAGAGGTTTTGAGGCGACAATCCGTTGTCAATCCAGGTTTGAAATTTATCCTGGAGGATGAAGAGACGGGAGAGAGCTTTGAGTATTTCTATCAACAAGGGATTGTTGATTATGTCAAAGAGGTCTCTGAATTCAAAGAATTCACCAGCGTCTTTTATTTTCAAAAAGAGGGAAAGGGCAAGGATCGGGAAGATCGGCCTGAGTATAGAGTAAAGGCTGAGATTGCCTTATTATTCAACAATCATGTCAATATGTTGGAGTACTATCATAACTCTAGTCATTTGGAGCATGGAGGCTCGCCAGATAAAGCGATCCGTTCTGCCTTTGTGACGGCAGTTGATCGTGAAATTAAGAAACAGAGCAAGTATACCAAGAATGAAAAAAAGATTCTTTTTATCGATATTCAAGACAGCTTGGTGCTGGTTTGTAACTCCTTTTCAACCATAACCAGTTATGAAAATCAAACCAAAAAATCGATTACCAATCGTTTTGTGCAAGAATTCATTACCATGATCGTCAAAGAACAATTGGAAATCTATTTTATAGAAAATCCTTTGGATGCGGAAAAAATCGTTGCGCAGGTCTTGGTAAACAAGCGGAGCCGGGAAAAGGCGGAGACGACACGGAAAAATATTCGGAAAAAATTGTCCGGAGCCGTCGATATGAACAATCGAGTAAAGAAATTTGTGAATTGCCGGACAAAAGATGTTGAAAAACGCGAACTCTTCATTGTGGAAGGGGACTCGGCGCTAGGAGCGACGAAGCAGGCGAGAAGCGCGGAATTTCAAGCTTTAATGCCGGTACGGGGAAAGATTTTGAATTGCTTGAAAGCGGATTACAATAAAATATTTAAAAGTGATATCATCATGGATTTGCTGAAGGTATTGGGGTGTGGGATTGAGATTCAGACCAAACACAACAAAGAGTTGGCATCCTTTGATCTGGAACAATTGAATTGGAATAAGATTATTCTCTGTACCGATGCGGATGTTGACGGGTATCAGATTCGAACACTGATCTTGGCGATGTTTTATCGATTGGCGCCGACCTTGATTCAAGAGGGGAAAATTTTTATCGCGGAAACACCACTTTTTGAGATCGAGACGAAACACAAAACATACTTTGCATACGATGAAAAAGAAAAGCAGGTAATCATCAAAGCACTGGCTGATGAAAAGTACAGCCTGCAACGTTCGAAAGGTTTGGGTGAAAATGAACCGGAGATGATGTGGGAGACGACTATGAATCCTGAAAGTCGTCGCTTGATTCAAGTGATGCCGGAAGACTTGGATAAGACCGAGTCGTATTTTCAAATGCTTTTGGGAGAAGATCTTGCCGGGCGTAAGAGTTATATTGAATCCCATGGTGACCGGTATATAGAATTAATCGATATCAGCTAGGAGGACAAGCGTGAAGTCACAGATAGAAAAACAAAAAATATCGGACACATTACTGGAAAATTATATGCCCTATGCGATGAGTGTCATCGTTTCTAGGGCGATCCCGGAAATCGATGGATTCAAGCCCTCCCATCGAAAATTGCTTTACACCATGTATCAAATGAAATTATTAAAGGGACATCGTACCAAATCAGCCAATGTAGTAGGAACAACCATGAAATTGAATCCCCATGGAGATATGGCGATCTATGAAACCATGGTGCGTTTGACGCGGGGCTATGATGCCCTGTTGCACCCTTACGTGGATTCTAAAGGTAACTTCGGCAAGCATTCTTCCCGGGATATGGCGTTTGCTGCAAGTCGGTACACGGAAGTGAAATTAGCGGGGATTGCGGCCGAACTTTTTAAAGATATTGATAAAGACTCGGTTGATTTTGTTGACAACTATGACGGACGAATGAAGGAACCTGTCTTATTACCGACAACGTATCCCAATCTCTTGGTGAATGCGAACCGCGGGATCGCGGTTGGAATGGCGAGTAACATTCCAAGTTTCAATCTCAAAGAAGTCTGTGAAACGACCATGGCTTTGATGAAGGATCCCAATCACGTGATCAGTGATACCCTCATTGCGCCGGACTTCTCAACGGGTGGAGAACTGCTCTATGACCGTAGTGAATTGGAAGAAATTTATCGCACGGGTCGGGGCGGGGTAAGGCTGAGAGGCAAGTGGGGAACGTCGAAAGACGGGAAACGCATTGAAATTAAGGAAATCCCCTATACAACGACCGTCGAGGCGATTATTGATAAGACGATCGACTTGGTGAAGAGTAATAAGATCAAGGGCGTTTCCGATGTCCGTGATGAGATGGACCTGAAAGGTCTTTGTATCGCCATCGATTTGAAGCGCGGTGCCAATGTGGAAGAGATCGTGCAACAATTGTATCGATACACTCCCTTGGAAGACAGTTTTTCTTGTAACTTCAATTTATTGATCAATGGAAAACCACGTGTGATGGGCGTTAAAGAGATTTTAACCGAATGGATTCAATTCCGAATGGGATGCATGAAACGTCAGCTTCAATTTGAGCGAGAGAAAAAAACAGAAAAGCTTCATCTCTTGCAGGGTTTGGAGCGGATTTTATTGGATATTGATCAAGCGATTCGCATCATTCGAGAAACCGAAGTCGAGGCGGAGGTTATTCCACGTTTGATGCAGGCCTTTCGGATGGATGAATTGCAAGCGAATTACGTTGCAGACATCCGGTTACGCCAATTAAACCGCGAGTACTTATTAAATCGAACCCAAGAAATTTTTCAGCTGACGGAAGCCATTGATGACATCGATAAGACTTTAAAGTCGGAAAGACGACTGAAGACAAAAATTTCTAAAGAATTAGAGCGGGTCATGAAGTCGTACGGATCGGAGCGAAGAACAACCCTGGTCGAGAAAATAAAAATCTTGGAAGCGAAAAAGATTGAAGAAACCATCTCTGATTATGAGATTAATGTCTTTGTTACGGAACAAGGATATATCAAGAAAATCACGCCGCAATCCCTTCGTATGGCAAACGATCAGAAGCTGAAAGAAGATGATCAAATTGCTCAAGATTTCGTGGCGAGAAATATCAATGAACTTCTTATCTTCACCAACAAAACGAATGTCTATAAATTACGCTTGCATGAATTGACGGATACCAAGGCAAGCGCCATGGGTGAGTATTTGCCGAGTATTCTGGAATTTGACAAGGGCGAATTTGTCCTCTACACAATCATGCCGGATAAATACCAAGGATTTATGCTCTTTGCCTATGAATCGGGAAAGATTGCCAAGGTGCCGATAGAGAGTTATCAGACCGTTAACAATCGTCGAAAATTGGTGAAAGCCTATAGTGATCGAGCACCGTTAATATGGCTGCAGCAGGTTGAGGAAGATTTGGATTTGGTTGTTTATCGCGATCATGGACCTGAGGCGCGGGCAATGGTCTTTAACACCTCGCTGGTTAATTCAAAGATGACAAGAAATACCGTAGGTGTTCAAGTTCTTCGCTTGAATAAGACAAGCAAGATGACCATGGTAGAAAAATTGGAAGACTCGTTGATGGTTGGAGCCGAGAAATTCCGAAAAGATCGGATTCCAATGGCGGGTGAATCCATTAAGGGAAAACGCAGAAGTGTCAAGCAAATGACTATGTTTTAGGGAAAATTAGGAAAGCAGAGTGAACATTTTATAAATATTATATTTGGTAAACGTTTGCTTTGGAAAAGAGTATTTACGAAGAAGAATTATGTATGATATATTGGTATGGAATAATGAATAGGAGGAATTTTTGATGAAAGAAGCAAATGTAATTTTGATTAACGCAACGGGTCTTCACGCTCGTCCGGCAAGCATGTTCGTAAAAGAGGCATCTAGCTACGCGTGTGATGTAACAGTAGAAAAAGACGGAACAGAGTATAATGCGAAAAGTATTATGGGTATCTTGAGCATGGGCGCTATGAAGGGTGATGAAATCATTGTTCGTGCGAACGGCGAAGGAGAAGAAGCAGCAGTTAAAGCGCTTGCAGCATTGATCGAAACTGGATTCGGCGAATAAGCGTTAATTTGATTTGGTTTTACTCAGGGGGACAATGATGGTTAAAGGGATTGGAGCATCTCCTGGTATTGTTGTAGGGAAGGTGCTTGTAAAAAAAGAGGAAGAAATTAAAATCGCAAAGAAAACGATTGACAGTTCAGAAACGGAAGTTTCGAATTTGAAATCAGCGATTGAAAAGAGCCGTACTCAAATTCAAGCATTATACGACATTGCCTTGGTGAAAATGGGTGAAGAAGAAGCAAAAATCTTTGAAGCTCACCAAATGGTTTTGGATGATCCGGAAGTGTTTGGTCAAGTTGAGAATAAAATCAACAACGAGAAAATTAATGCTGAGTACGCGATTGAGCAGGTGGTAGCTCCATTTATTAAAATGTTTGATATGATGGAAGATGAATACCTGAAAGAGCGTGCGGCGGACTTGAAGGATGTAGCTGGCCGTGTGACCAAGAATCTTTTGGGGATCGACATGGTTGACTTTTCAAATCTTGACAGCAAAGTAGTTATTGTTGCGAATGATTTGACACCATCAGATACAGCTGCAATGGACAAGGAAATGGTTTTGGGTTTTGTAACGGAGATTGGTGGACGTACGTCACACTCTGCGATCATGGCTCGAACGTTAGAAATTCCTGCTGTTGTAGGCACAGGGAATGTATTATCTCAAGTTGTAACAGGTGATATGATTGCTTTTAACGGAGACGAAGGCGTGATCTTTGTTAATCCGAACGAAGAGAAAATTGCAGAATTCAATGCAGAGCGAGTTAAGTATGATGCATTCCGCACCCGCCTTTCAACTTTGGTTGGCAAGGAAAGTGTTTCTAAAGATGGCGTTCATGTCGAGCTGGCTGCCAATATCGGTACACCAGAGGATTTGGATTCAGTTTTACGAAACGACGCGCAAGGTGTTGGCCTCTACCGAAGCGAATTTCTTTATATGGATCGAGAAAGTCTTCCGACAGAAGAAGAGCAATTCGAAGCGTATAGAAAAGTTGTTGCGGGCTTAGAGGGCAAGCCAGTTGTGATTCGTACACTTGACATTGGTGGAGACAAAAAGTTGGACTATTTGCCACTGCCTGAAGAGATGAATCCATTTTTGGGTTATCGTGCGATTCGATTATGCTTAGATCGTGATGATATTTTCAGAACGCAACTTCGTGCATTATTGCGAGCAAGTGCATTTGGAAATTTGAAGGTTATGTTCCCGATGATTTCAAGTGTTGAAGAACTGCGAGACGCAAAAACAATTGTTGAGGAAGAAAGAGTGAAACTTCGTGAAGAAGGAATCGCATTTGATGAGAAGATGGAAATTGGTATCATGGTTGAAATTCCAGCGACTGCTATCATTGCTGATCTTCTTGCAAAGGAAGTTGACTTCTTCAGTATTGGAACCAATGATTTGATTCAATACACAACAGCAGTTGATCGCATGAATGAGAAGATTGCGCATCTTTACAATCCTTGTCATCCTGCTTTGTTGCGTTTGGTGAACATGGTGATCCAAGCTGGACATAAAGAAGGAATTTGGGTTGGCATGTGCGGTGAGGTAGCGGGAGATCCTCGATTGATTCCAGTGCTTTTGGGCATGGGACTTGATGAGTTCTCCATGAGTCCGATTTCTGTCTTGAATGCGCGATGGATTATTGCGCAATTGAGCCAGGAAGAGATGAAGATCGTTGCGGAAACGGCGATGAATTTACCGACTGCTTCCGAGGTTGAAGCTTACCTTGCGAATACGATTCAATTAGAAGATTAAGAGGATGCCCAATCGGGCATCTTTTTTTTTGAGAAAAGCAACTTCGTTTTTTATTTACACAAGATCCTGGAAAATCAGGTATAATAAAGAAGACTATTATTAAAAAAGGAGTGCGAATATGTCATATCAAATTATTACAGATAGTGCAGCAGATTTACCGGAATCATTTATTAAAGAGCATGACGTAAAGGTACTGCCCTTGATGGTAAACTGGAGAGGGGAAGAACATGCCGATCGTACCGTTGATCTTGATGCGTTTTATCAAAGTCTGTCAGCAGGAGAAGTGGCCAAAACCGCTCAAATCCCGGTAAACAGATTTGATACATACTTTCGTGAGTTGGCCGAGATCGGCGTGCCCGTGCTTTATATTGCATTTTCTTCCGGGTTATCTGGAACGTATCAGACCGGAGTGATGGTTGCTGAGCAGATCAAAGAAGAATACCCTGACTTTGATATTACAATTATTGACTCGAAATCTGCGACAATGGGTCAAGGGTTGATTGTGATGAAAGCCTTTGCACTCAAAGAAATGGGCAAAACCAAGATGGAAGTGGAAGAAGCTGTCGCGTTTTATGTGGCGCATATCCAGCATATATTCAGTGTTGGAAATTTGGACTACTTGCATCGAGGTGGCCGTCTTAGCAAGGCTTCTGCAGTTGTTGGCGCGATGCTGAATGTCATTCCGATTCTCCATATGACCAAAGAGGGAAAGCTTGAGAAGATTGATCAAGTTCGAGGAAGAAAAAAACTGATGAAAAAAATGGTCGAAACTTTTGGTGATAATGGCGCGGGGCATGACGAGCCAGAATTTGCCTTTGTATATTCACCGGATGTGAAAGAAGAATCTGTAAAGATGCAAAGTCTAGTGGAAGAAAAATTCAAAGGGAAGCTGATGGCTTCACGAGAGCTGGGTGTGGTGATCGGCGCACATACTGGGAATCAATTGCACTCCGTATTCTTTTTAGATACGAAGGATCCATACTTAAGCGAATAAAGCAAAAATAAGAAGCTTCGAAAGAAGCTTCTTATTTTTTTTTGTCTCTATTCCCAATTTTGTTGAAATCGACTTTTTTTCGGATCACGATACCGATCAGGAAAAGCAGAACCAAAAGACCGATGGACAAGTAGAAATCCTGGCTTCCAACCGCGGTGATCTTATCGCCAAAGTTAACATAGGAAAACATGGCAGGAATTGCACCTAACACGGTGGCGAATAAAAAATCGCGATACTGCACGCTGGAAAGACCAGCAGCGTAACTGATGATATCAAAAGGAATCGGTGTCAAGCGTAAAAGCAGGATGACGATAAATCCCTTTCTTTCGATTTGTTTCTGAAGGGTAGAGATCCCTTCTTTCTTTTCCAAATACTTTTTCAGATACTTTCGGCCAAAGGTACGTGTCAGAAAGAACGCCAAACTGGATCCTAAAATGGCACCTGCAAGGGCCAAGAAAAATCCGTTTCTTACGCCGAAGGCGATTCCACCAGCCATGGCTAAAATTGAATCTGGAAAGAAGGTAAGTGGGACGACTGTAAACAAAATCAAGTAGATGACCGGTGCCCAAGGTCCAAATACAGCGAGCATTCGTTGAATATCTTCTGTGCGAATCCCTCGAAACAGGAAGATGTTTGAGAGTAAGATCAGCCCCAAAACGGCGCCGATAATCCCAAATACTAAGGTTGATTTTTTCTTTGGCAATCGCATAAACTTACTCCAAGTTCGCTTCGAGTTCTGATAAAATATCTTGCCAGATTCGTCCGCTAGCGTCACTTGGCATTCTCCAGTCGCCTCTAGGAGAAAGACTGACAGTCCCTACCTTGGGTCCGTCTGGCATGCAGGAGCGTTTATACTGGGCCATAAAGAATCTTCGATAGAAGGCTTTTAGCCAATGGAGAATCTCTTTCTTTGTGTATTTATCCGGATAGGCGTGACAAGCCATAAACCAAAGTTTTTCTGGATGAGTGCCGTATTTCATCACATAAAACAAAAAGAAGTCATGGAGTTCGTATGGGCCGATTAGGCTTTCTGTTTTTTGTGCAATCTTATCGTCCTCGCCAGGTGGCAAAAGTTCAGGACTGATGGGAGTGGCTACAATATCCTTTAATACCTTGGATGCTGCCGGATTATTGGATTGTTCCGCGCGCCAGGTGACCAGAAATTGAACCAGTGTCTTTGGAATGCTGGCATTGACGTTGTACATAGACATATGATCGCCATTATACGTGCTCCAGCCCAAAGCAACCTCCGACAGATCGCCTGTTCCTAAAACAAGGGCGTGCTGTTGATTCGACAAGTCCATGAGAATTTGGGTGCGTTCTCGAGCCTGGGCGTTCTCGTAGGTAACGTCACGGGCGTCAAGAGAATGTCCAATGTCCAACAAGTGCTGTTCTGTGGCTGCCTTGATGGAGATTTCTTTTGCGGTTACACCCAATTCGCGCATGAGGGTGTGAGCATTTGCATGGGTGTCGGTTGACGTTCCAAATCCCGGCATGGTGACAGCAACTATGTTTTTTCGTGGAATTTCCAAGAGATCAAAGGCTTCAACAGCGACCAATAGGGCAAGGGTTGAATCCAGTCCACCGGAAATGCCGACGACAATTTTTTTAAGGCCCGTATGTTCCATTCGCTTTGCAAGTCCCGCCGCTTGAATTTGAAAAATCTCTTCACAACGTTTTTTAACCACCAGTGGATTATTTGGAATAAACGGATTTGGTTCGATTTTTCGATCCAGAGTTTTTGATTCTTGCTGAAAATCAAACAACTCAACGGTTTGAAAATTATTATTCGTGATTGCCGCGTCAGAGAAGGTATTGTTCATCTGGCGTTCCGCGTTCAGTCGATGTAAGTCGATATCTCCGTAAATTACCTGGCTGTTTCGACAGAAGCGGATGCCCTCCTGAATACAGGTGCCATTTTCATAGATCATTAAATCGCCATCAAAGACCAGATCCGTTGTAGACTCATGAACCCCCGCTGAAGCGTATAGATATCCGCAGGCGAGCTTGTCGCTTTGCTGGCTGACCAATTGGTGACGGTATTCGGTCTTCGCTGTCAGGGCGTTGCTGGCGGATAGGTTGGCAATGATCGTTGCTCCATTCAATGCAAGCTGAATACTGGGAGACGTGGGTGACCATAAGTCTTCGCAGATCTCAATGCCTAAGGTGAAATGTAGTGCTTCGGAATGGAAAAGAATACTTCCGAACGGAATTTCTTCACCTAAAATTGTAATGGTATGTACCAGATCAATGATTTTTTTGCTGGAATGGAACCAACGTTTTTCATAAAATTCACGATAATTAGGTAAATATGTTTTTGGTACAACACCAAGGAGTTGGCCTTGCTGGATTAAAGCGCTGCAATTATACAATTTGTTTTGAATTATTAATGGCAAGCCGACAAGTAAGACAAGATCCAGATCTTTTGAAGCATCTTTCAGTTTTTGCAAAGCATCTAGAGCGGATTGCAGCAAGAGATCTTGCTGGAATAAATCCGCGCAGGTATAGCCCGTGATGGACAGTTCAGGAAATACAAGAACTTGCGCGTGATTTTGATCCGCTTCTTTTGCGCAGTTGATGATTTCTTCTATATTATAGACTGGATCAGCCACGCGGAGTTTTGGCGAGGCGACCGCTGTTTTGATGTAACCGTATTGATTCATTATTTTCCCTTCTTTCTTAATCTTCTTTCCTGATTATATCAAGGAATGAAGAAAAATACAGCTAGTTCAAGTAGAAAATGAGAGAAATGAAGTAGAAATGCAAGAGAAATTTCATTTCATGCAAATATAACCTCAAAATGCAAGAAATGATTCGAAATCGAGTTCAAAGTATGAATATTTCGTAACATAATTAGTGACAGGTGCGTGTTCTCTTGTTTTTATTTTAGAAAATCAAAAGAATTCGTGCTAGGAAAACGATTGACTACGGATGCTTTCGTATGCAAGTTTTTTTTATGAACTTGCATACGAGATGAAGAAAAATAAGCGGTTGAATTTGCGTATGAAGCTTGTATAATGAGTATGAAAAACATGAAAAAAGGAGAAATAATGATCGCTACAAAGCAACTCACTCATAAAAAATTCAAGGTTCCACCTGTGCTTATTCATGTCGGTATTCAAGTGGGGGCAAATCTAATTTGCGCCATTGCTTTTAATATGTTTTATATTCCCAACCATTTTCTCAGCGGCGGGTTGAGTGGCATATCCATTCTTCTGGAGTATTTGTTTCAGATTCCTACTGCGATCACTATTTTTGTTTTAAACCTTCCTTTGTTCGTGATTGGCGCAAGAAAAATTGACAACGAATTTATAAGAAACACGATTATCTCCGTTACTTTATTTTCGCTATTGTTGAGTTTGACCATTCCGCTTCGCGGAGCAGTTCAAATTGAAGATCCATTGTTGATGGCGATCATTGGGGGAGCGATCAACGGAATTGGGATGGGGTTGCTTTTTCGTCATAAAATGAGTCAAGGTGGATTTGATATTATTGCCGCAATCATCAAAAAGAAACGAAATGTGGAAATGAGAACAGTCTTGATGGGATTGAACGGTATTTTAATCCTCGTTTCATCAATCGTCTTTGATCTTCGTTCAGCCATGTATACGCTCATCGCTTTATTTGTATCTTATCAAGTGATGGAGCAAGTACGGAAAGGAACAAACCGGGAGAATACCGTAATGATCATTTCAGATGAAACGGATGCGATTTCTCAATCGATTCATAGTGAATTGCATCGTGGAACTACTTTTCTGAAAGGAAATGGGGGATATTCACGGGAAGAGAAAACCGTGATTTATACAACCATCACCAGTATGCAAATGAGTGTTTTGCGTGAAATTGTCAGAAAAAAAGATAAAAATGCCTTTATGGCAGTTAATGAAGCAACCGAGGTGGAAGGCAACGGCTTTCAACGTCATTGGATTTAAATCATTCGGCACTGGAGTATGCTAATAAAATAGACAAAGGATTAAATCATTTAGCGCATTGCGCTGGATGATTTTTTTTATCATGTATGCTATAATTCAACTATTGTAGGAGGGTTATATGAAAGAACGGGAACGCAGACTTATCTATCTTAGTTTTTTCTTCATGTGTTTATTTGCGGTTACGGATAGTACGCGGGGGGTATTTATTCCGTTTATTAAGGCTGGGTATCAAGTGACGGACACCCAACTTGGTTTAATCAGTTCTTTATCCAGTTTGTCATTTATGGTCTCCATGCCGATCGCGGCGTTTGTTGCGGAACGATTTGGATATCGCTCTTTGCTACGAGGGGCTTTTATTGTGCAGATTGCTTCAATTGTCCTTCTTAAATTTGCAAGCTCCTATTTATTCATACTTTTTTTCTATATCGTGTTAAGTACTGGCGGCGCATTAATGCTTTATGCAATTAATACGATTATTCCGCAATTGCCGATTAAAAATCCGGCCTATTATATGAATTGGACACATTGCATGTATGGAATCGTCGCTTCATCCAGTACGGTGCTCTTGGGCTGGGTTTTGCAGACAGGCATTGAATGGAAATTCATGTATTATGTGACGGTTGTGTTTATGGTGTTGGGCCTTGTGGTAAATAGTCGTAATGAATATCCGCAGATTCCAAAAAATGAATCGAAAGGAGGCAATCATGCTTTATTGAAACAGCCGATTTTATATGTTTATATCATCATCTTTGGTTTCTTTGTTTCAGCAGAAAGCGGTATGATTGTCTGGAGTATTTATTATCTGCATCAAGCGTTTCAAATAGATACAGGGGTTGCATCCATTGCTGCAGCCGGGTTCTTAATCAGTATTTCCATTGGAAGAATGATTGGAAGCAGATTCTTGGAGCGATATAATCATTTTCGCATGATTCAGTTTACGCAGTTCATTGCGATTTTGATGGTTTTTGTGGGATTATTGTTGGGGCGCAAAGGAATTTTATTATTGCCGTTGTCTGGCCTGTTCTTCTCCATTAATTACCCGACGATGCTTGTATCCATAAGCTATGTGATCAAGAATCAAACACAGCGTGCGGTGGGGTACATCACTGGATTTACTGGGTCCATTGTCTTTGTTATGCATATTTTTATCGGTAAAATCAGTGATCAATTTGGCATTCGAGTTGCTATGTTTTTGATCCCTTTCTCATTAGTGATTTGCCTGATTTTTTTGACACTTGTACAGAAAGGAATCATACATGAAAAGATCGACTAAATTAGCTTTTTTTGCAATTACATTAGCATTTTTTGTTCATTCGTTTGTGAATGGGACGCGGGGAGTCTTTCTTCCGCAATTCAAAGCGACATTCGCCTTAAGCGACACCTTTATGGGTGGTGTGAATGGGTTGTTAAGCGCGGTGATGTTGGTATCAAGTTTGGTTGCTGGCGAGCTCTGTGCTAGGATTGGAAATAAAGGGCTCGCAATTTTGAGTCTTGGTTTTTATGGGATTGCAATTCTTGGGCTGCAATGGGTATCGAGCCCATTTTTGTTTGTTGTATTCTATGCGTTCACTGGATTGGGGGCATCCTCCATTGCTGTAGCGGTCAATACGGCGGTTCCGGCTTTGGGGTTGAAGCGGCCTGGTAGGGCGATGTCGTTTATTCATTTTGCCTATGGGGTTGGAGCAAGTATCGCACTTTTTTGGATGGGCGACCTAATTCCGAAAACAGGGTGGCAGAATGCATATTTGATGATCGGGTTGATGCTTGTGGTTGCCATTTTTCTTTTAGCCATAACAAAATTTCCGACTTCAGATCATGCGGCAAGACAAGCAAGCGCTGGACACGGTTTCTGGAAAGAAGCTAATTTTTGGATGTTGGCAGGGGTCTTTGGCTTTTACTTAACAGCGGAATTGGCATTAATCAATTGGTTTCCTAACTATATGAAATTTGCTTTGTCAATGCCTCAGGGAAATGCCTCGAAGATGGCGGCATTATTTTTTGTATTTTTGACAATTGGCCGACTTTTAGGTAGTTTCTTTATTGATCGGTTTTCCTATAAAAAGATCTCAGCCTGGTTTATTGGAATGATGATTGTCAGTATTGCCATTGGTCTGTTGGTCCCTGGAATTAGTGCCTTTATGATTGCATTATCAGGATTATTTGCTTCCATCTGTATCCCAACCTTGATGCTGGTGATTAACGAGCAATATCCGAATAACTCGATGCGTGTGATTGGCGCTGTGAATATGGTGGCGGCGATTGTACGGATGGCGGGTGAATTTTTGGTTGGAACAATTACGCAGCGCAGTGGTGCTGCTATTGGATTTTGGATAATTCCATTCTTCCTAGTTTTAGCGCTGGGAATATTAATAAAATTGATTATGGCTCCAAGGAGGAACTAGTATGGCAAGATTATTTGGAACAGATGGTGTGCGTGGCGTGGCAAACTCTGAATTGACGCCAGAATTGGCATTTCAATTGGGACGCGTAGCGACCTATGTCATCACCAAAGGTGTAAAACAAGGAAAAGTAATTGTTGGGATGGACACGCGTCGATCCTGTGATTTATTGGAAGCGGCGCTTGTAGCGGGAATCTGTTCAGTCGGTTCTGATGCTTTGTGTGTTGGCGTGGTGCCAACACCGACGGTTCCTCATTTAACTCGAAAATATGAGGCTGATGCCGGAGTTGTTATTTCAGCGTCTCATAATCCTGTAGAATTCAATGGAATCAAATTTTTCAACCGTGACGGATTCAAACTCACCGATGAAATGGAAGACGAGATTCAAGCAATTATTGAAAGCAGCGAGGGCATTGCGTATCGTCCAACGGGACGAGATGTAGGGCAACGCATTATGGTAAAAAACGGAGTCGGTGAATATCTGGATTTCTTGGAAAGCGCGACAGAGGTTTCGTTAAAAGGGGTTAAGATTGTGTTGGATTGCGCGAATGGTGCAAGCTATCAAGCTGCGCCAGCAATTTTCGAACGGTTGGGAGCAGAAATAACGGTTATCAATCATTCTCCGAATGGCTTGAATATCAATGTGGAGTGCGGATCGACGCATCCAGAAGGATTACAGGAGCTGGTGTTGGAATCCGGTGCTGATTTTGGTCTCGCCTTTGATGGCGATGCAGATCGATTGAAGGCGGTTGACGAACATGGGAATATGATTGATGGCGACCATGTACTAGCGATTTGTGCCCGAGCGATGAAGCAGCAAGGGGTTTTAAAGAATAATATGGTTGTTGGGACGATTATGGCGAATTTGGGTCTGAATCACTTTTTGGCGGATGAAGGCATCGAGTTTGTTCAGACAAAGGTTGGCGATCGCTATGTCCTTGAGAAGATGCGTGAAGGAGACTATGTTTTGGGTGGGGAACAATCTGGCCATATCATTTTCTTAGAGCATAATACGACGGGAGACGGTCTGCTGTCTGCGATTAAATTGGCGGAAGCGATTGTAAAATCCGGAAAAACGGCTTCCGAACTGGCTAATTCATTGACGAAGTACCCTCAAGTGCTTTTAAATGCAGCAGTATCCAATCAAAATAAACACGGATATATGGAAGATGCGGAAGTTGCGAAGCGCATTGCCGAGATCGAAGTGCATTTTCACGGGGAAGGGCGCGTCGTGATCCGTCCATCTGGAACGGAACCTTTGGTTCGCGTGATGCTGGAAGGAAAAGATGAGATTGAAATGCGCGAAATGGCCACAGATCTTGTGAAACTCATTGAAACACGGCTCGGAAAATAGTACAATAGATGGAGATCTTCGGATCTCCATTTTTTTATGGTTAAGGAATAGATCTTCGCAATCATTTGCAGAGGTACCAATCTGCAAATATATGTTAGGCAAGGATGAATATATCTTCGCCCAGGAATTAGCGAAAAGATCCAATTCATTAAGATCCGGTTAAGGCGAAGGTGGTCAGGAACGAACAAAGTGAGAGACTGAATTCATTCTATGAAGATGGTCTGTATTGAACAAGCTTCAAGACAGAAATCATTATGTAGGGGGGGATATATGAACCAAGCAAACTGAACATGCCAACAAAGCGCCTGAACATCATTTGATGTTGACGAGGACGAGGACATTCGAATTTCGGCGGGTACCTCGGGGTGTTTCTGTCTTCTCATCTATAGAACTGCGACAAATCTCAGGGGTGATCTTGAGGACAATAGCAGGGAAAAAAGACAGCTGACCGGCCCACAAAAAAAATGGACTGGAGGAAATTACAAAATGTGCGGAATCGTAGGGTATATTGGGAACAAGCAAGCAACAGAGGTTTTATTGGAAGGGTTGAGCCGATTGGAATATCGGGGATATGACTCAGCAGGGGTGGCGATCTTTTCGGATCAACATATTACCGTAAAGAAACGCGCCGGGCGTTTGGCAAATCTTGCCGGCGTACTTGAGCATTCGCCGATGGAAGGCCAGATGGGAATTGGACATACAAGGTGGGCGACGCATGGTGCGCCATCGGATCAAAATTCACATCCTCATACCAATGAAACTGAGGCGATTGCCGTTGTTCACAACGGGATCATCGAGAATTATATGGACATCAAGCAATGGCTCCAAGAAACCCATAAGATCGTATTTCGATCGGAAACAGATTCTGAAGTAATCGCGCATTTAATTGCGCATTATTATGAAAATGATTTGAAAGTCGCCGTACAAAAGGCGACGGCTCGACTACAAGGAGCCTATGCGATTGCGGTGATGAGCAAAGACGAGCCGGATCGTTTGATTGCGGTGCGAAAAGACAGTCCTCTTATTGTAGGAAAGGGCGAAAATGAAAATTTTATCGCCTCTGACATTCCCGCGATTTTAAAATATACACGGGATGTATATTTCTTGGAAAATGGGGAACTGGTAGACCTCAAACGGGAAGGCGTTTCGATTGTTGACGAGTTCGATCGTCCGGTTGAACGGGAAGTTTTTCATGTGAATTGGGATTTGGCTTCTGCTGAAAAGGAAGGCTATCCGCATTTTATGTTGAAAGAAATCGAAGAACAGCCAGCAGGGGTTAGAGAAACCTTGAATCAACGCTTGACTGCGGAAGGCAATCTGAATCTGGAAGGCTTGACCATGACGGAAGATGATCTTGCGAAGGTGAACCAGGTTGTAATTGTTGCTTGCGGAACGGCCTATCATGCAGGTTTGATCGGAAAAGCCTTGATTGAGCGTTATGCAAAGATTCCAGTGACAGTTGATGTTGCCAGCGAGTTTCGATATCGCGATCTTTTTGTGGATGAGCATACGCTTTTTATTGCTGTCAGCCAATCGGGAGAAACCTTGGATACCTTGGCTGCCTTGAGAGAGGCGAAACGCAGAGGGGCGCGTGTGTTGACGATTTGCAACGTGGTTGGAAGTTCGGTTGCGCGGGAATCTGACGATGTGATGTACACCTGGGCAGGTCCTGAAATTGCGGTTGCATCCACAAAAGCCTTTACGACACAGTTGATGGCATTCCAACTGATGGCATTGCGATTCGCAGAATTGCGTGGTTCGATGGCACAGGAAGAAATACGGACGGTGATTCATGAGCTGAAGAAACTGCCGGATCAGATTCAGCAAGTGTTGACTATGAAAGACGAGATTTCAAATTTAGCGAACCAACATTTCCATAAGGACAAGGTGCTTTTTCTAGGTCGCGGTATGGATTCGGACATCGCTTTGGAAGGGTCTTTGAAGCTAAAGGAGATTTCTTATATCAATTCATTTGCCATTGCGGCTGGAGAAATGAAACACGGTACCATTGCCTTGATTGAAGAGGGAACGCTGGTCATTTGCTTGGCAACACAAAAACATGTCTATGAGAAGACCCTTTCTAATATGAAAGAAGTCAAGGCGCGTGGTGCTTATGTGGTTGCCATTGTGCAAGAGGACGCTGAGCAGGTGGATGATATTGCCGATGTGGTGATTCGTCTTCCGAAGACGAGTTCCATGCTGACACCGATCCTAAGTGTGCTTCCGATGCAATTATTGGCGTATTACACCTCCATCGAAAGAGGAAACGATGTTGATAAACCAAGAAACTTGGCGAAAAGTGTAACGGTAGAATAATGAATGAAACACGAAAGTCTGTGAAAATGGATTTTCGTGTTTTTTTGCCTATCATTTATTTTATTGTTTTTGAAATTTAGTGCCTAGCACCGCGAAAAAATCTTCTGTTTGAGTGATGCTTTGCATTTGCAACGAAAACAATAATCGAAAGAGACAAGTCGATTAAGATGGATATTGGCTGATTGTATACTGGGTATAAAAATAAAAAGACCGAAAGTAGTGTGTGGGGGATTAAAGGGCAGCTATTGTGATTGAGGATTGGAGGGGTATGAGAATGGAGCTTTTTTTCAGAATTGTTATTGTCGGATTCCTAGTTGCAATTTTTTTTATGCGTAGATATTTTTTCAAAGATCGCCCAAACCCGCCGGTTGACTATTTTTCGCTTTTTACTTTAGGCGTTATATGGGTTGGAGTCGGGACCGTGTTTCTTATTCAGTCGAGCAATCCGGCTTTCTTGGTGTTTGGAGCCGCATTGATGATTATTGGCGGGATTAATAAAAGCAAATGGAAGTCCAATCGAAGGACATGGCGGGATTTAAGCGTTGAGGAGAAGAAGTTTAAGCAAGGACTATTGATGCTTCTGAGCATTTTTTTGGTACTCAGTTATATTGCATATTATCTGACAAACTAAAAAGGGAAATCACGGAGTTTTCACTTGTTTGGGAAATTTCGTGGTTTTTTTGTGGATCGAATTCAATGTGTTTCTCAATAAAGGGTAAAGGCGTTTGATTAATACGCCATTGAGCTTACTTTTATCGCTCTATAATTTGTGGTAAAGTAGAAATGATTGTAACCATGATTGAAAGATATGTTTTAAGTTATTGGGGGAAGTATTCTTTATGAAGATAGGTTTGCGCAACATTAAGACGGCTCTGGCCGTAAGTTTATGTATTTTGATCTTTCAAGTATTGGATCGACCATATCCATTCTACGCCTGCATTGCAGCGGTGATTTGCATGCAACGATCGATTGAGCATTCTTTTCGTGTGGGACGGGATCGAATGATTGGAACCATTATAGGAGGCTTGGTCGGTCTGGGCGTCTATCTGATTTTTGGTCCAGTTTGGTATGCGACAGGGCTGGGCATTGTTATGGTGATTGCGTTGTGCAATTACTTCGGGAAACAGAGTTCAGTGGCGATTGCCTGCATTGTACTGATTGCGATTACAACGAATTTAAAAGAAGTGACGGCAGCTGTATATGCAGCGAATCGAGTGATGGATACCTTGATCGGCATCGTGATTGCCTTGGGAATCAATCGTGTGATTCCCAGTAGAAAACCGATTCTGGAGGGAAAGACATCATGAGATTTCATCGAATGACAACAACAAAAGATAATGCCTGGGAGCAGAGTTGGAAAATTTATCAATCGAACTTTCCTTCGGGGGAACAAAGATTGTTGATGGATCAAAAGCGTGCACTTGTAGATGACCGGTATCACTGTATGGCGATATTGGATCATGACGAAGTGGTTGGAATTGTTTTTTATTGGGTGTTGCCTTCTGTCCTCTTTGTTGAATACTTAGCTATTGGAGAAGCGTTCAAGGGACGAGGAATTGGAAGCGCCGTGTTGTCAATGTTAAAACAGCAACCGGGTCGACTGATCCTAGAGATTGATCCGCCAATCGATGAAACTTCTATTCGCAGAATGAACTTTTATAAACGAGACGGATGGGTTTTGAATCCCTATTTGCATATGAATCTTCCTTTGCGGGTTGGGGATGAAGAGGTTCCACTCCGGGTGATGACGGTGGATACAATACTTAGCGAGGTGGAATATGATGCCTTTTTGTCCCTGCTTATGACGGATATCATCCAATATGGAGAAGGATGTCCTAGGCCGTAAGTCTTGTAAAAGTGTCTGGAATCCTATATATATGAAGAAAGGGTGGTGGTAAGATGGTTGGATTACTCAGTCAAGAGTTATTTGAAAAATTGGGATTGATATTTTTATTTGCATTTATACTTTCAAAAACAAAACTCTTTCAAAATTTTATTTTACAGGAAAAAACACGTTCTATCGAAAAGCTGATTTTTATGGTTGCCTTTGGTTTGGCGGGAGTGTTGATGACCTATTGGGGGACACCTGTATCCGGTGGCATTGCTAATTCGCGAACGATTCCGGTATTGGCAGCAGGGATCTTTGGTGGTCCATGGGTAGGGCTAGGAGCAGGGATCATTGCCGGTTTTCACCGAATGTTTTTGGTTGTTGGAGGGGAATTAACGGCGGTCGCGTGTGGAATTTCGACGATTCTGGGTGGTCTGATCGGTGGTTTGACCAAACCATGGCTGGAGAAAAAATCACGGCCCTGGCTATATGGTTTCTTTGTGGCATTGGGCGTTGAAGTGATTCAGATGGGTTTGATTTTGTTGATCGCACGACCATTTGCTGAAGCCCTTCGATTGGTGGAAGTTATTTTCTTGCCCATGACTGTTCTAAATGCGATCGGAATCGCCTTATTTATGATGACCTCGCAACAAATTTACGATGATCACGAAAAGGCGGGAGCCTTAAAGGCGCAATTGGCATTGGATATTGCGACAGAAACCTTGCCGGTTTTGCGGAAGGGATTTACCAGAAAGAGCGCAGAACAAGCAGCGGAAATTATTCGCGCGAAAACGAAAGTAGCTGCAGTTGCATTTACCAATATGAAAGAGGTGCTTGCCCATGTGGGGGTTGGAGCGGATCATCATATTGCTGGGAATGAGATTGCGACGGAGATGACGAAAAAGGTTTTGAAAACGAGTCGATTGGAAATTGCTCAAAATCGTCAAACGATTGATTGTAAAGTGAAGGGGTGTTTGCTCAAGTCCGCGATCGTAGTGCCAATTATGGCGGAAGATCAAATTATTGGAACTTTAAAGCTATATAAAAAGATTGAAAATGGAATTATGCCTTCGGATATCGTGTTGGCAAAAGGATTGGGAACTTTGTTTTCTTCTCAAATCGAGTTGAGTGCAATTGAATATCAAAAGAAGATGCTGAGGGAATCGGAGTTGAAACGGCTTCAAGCACAAATCCATCCTCATTTTCTTTTTAATGCATTAAACACGATTGTGTCATTGGTGCGCACTGACCCGGAGATTGCACGGAAATTACTGCATGAACTCAGCTATTTTTTACGGTCTAGTTTTCGTCATCAAGAAGCGTTTATCAGTTTAAGTGAAGAGGTACGCACATTGGAAGCATACCTTTCCATTGAGGCGGCACGATTTCAGTCGCGGCTGAAAGTGCGGATCGATGTGGAGGAAGGACTGGAGTGCAGAATCCCGCCATTGATTCTTCAACCTTTGGTTGAGAATGCGGTAAAGCATGGATTGCTACCGAAAAAAGAAGGTGGAACGGTTGTGTTATCGGTCAATCGGGTGGAGCAATATATTATCTTTACAGTGATGGACAATGGCGTAGGCATTCCTCAGGAAGAGCTGAGTGAATTGCTGGTAAAGAAAAAAAGCGGCGGAATAGGACTTCGTAATGTAAATGAACGCTTGAAAAGCATCTATGGAGAAACATTGATCGTGAGCAGTGAGGTAGGGAGAGGAACGGCTATTTCGTTTCAAATTCCAGATAGGAGGATGACGAGTGATACGAGTCATGTTGGTTGACGATGAGCGACCTTCTCTGAATGAGTTGCAATATATTTTAAATAAAATGGAGGGCATTCATGTGGAAGCACAGTTTTGCGATGCGATTGATGCCTTGCAAAATTTTTCTACAATTGATCCGGATGTGGTTTTTTTGGATATTGAGATGCCTGAACTGGATGGATTAAGCTTAGCGGAAGAATTGATTCAACGGAAGCCGGAGTTGGCAATTGTGTTTGCCACAGCTTTCGATCACTATGCATTGCAAGCTTTTGAACATCAAGCCATTGATTATGTCTTAAAACCTTTTGAGGAAGAGCGAATTCAAAAAGCGATGGAGCGGATCCGTGAACGAGTTAGTGGACGAGAAGAACCAGAGGAAAAAATTGCTCAAATTGAAGCGTTTCGACGAGATGGATTTCGGGTGAAGCGCATTTCCGTTTGGGTCAATGATCGAATTGTTTTGATGCCTCTAGAAAAGATCGCCTACTTTGTTGCGGAAGAGGGAACTGTATTCTTGGTTGAAGGGGATCATCGCCACGAATTGCATGCGACCATGGCTCAATTGGAAGCAAGATTTCAGGGGGACGGATTTTTCCGGTGCCACAGGAGTTTCTTAGTAAATCTTTCGCGTGTGGAGGAGATGATTCCTTGGTTTAACAACACCTATGTCTTAAAAATTTCGGGGCAAACCGAAGAAATTCCAGTGAGTCGATCACGCGTGAAGGCCTTAAAGGAATACTATCAAATTTAATTGGCGACAGCCAAATGCATTTCGGGAGGGTGAATTGACGATTCACCCTCTTTTTTTGTCGTTCCATCCTTCGGTGGGAAACCGTTTCCTTGGTTCTTGGTATACTGAGAACAATTAAAAAAGGAGGAAGACAAATGGTATCATTTTTATTATCGGTAGTGGCATTGATAGTAGGGTATTTTGTTTACGGGAAATTTGTTGAGAAAGTTTACGGTGCAGATGAAAACAGAGAGACGCCGGCGATCGCGAAAGCGGATGGCGTTGACTTTGTGGAGATGGGATGGAAAAAGGCGTTTCTGATTCAATTTTTGAACATCGCTGGACTTGGACCGATCTTCGGTGCAATCGCAGGAGCCCTTTGGGGACCAATCGCATTTTTGTGGATCGTATTAGGTTCCATCTTTGCGGGAGCCGTTCATGACTATTTCGCGGGTATGCTTTCCATGCGACATGGCGGGGATACGATGGCAGAAATTGTTGGACGTTACTTAGGTACAAGCGCAAAGAACGTGATGCGTGTATTCTCGGTTTTACTTTTGATCTTGGTCGGTGTTGTGTTCATCAACGGACCAGCAGGGCTATTGGAAAACATGACGGGAATCAATAAATTTTTCTTCTTGGGTATTATCATCGCGTACTATTTGTTGGCAACTGTTTTGCCAGTGGATAAGGTGATTGGAAAAATCTATCCGATTTTCGGCGCAGCTCTTTTAATCATGGGTGTTGGCATTATCGGTGGTATTATTTTAAAGGGATACACTATTCCTGAGATTTCTTTCACCAATATGCACCCGGCAGGGAAATCGGTCTTTCCATTCTTGTTTGTCACGATCGCATGTGGCGCAATTAGTGGATTCCATGCCACACAATCGCCAATTATGGCACGCTGCTTAAAGAATGAAAAACAAGGTCGCCGTGTATTCTATGGTGCCATGATCGCAGAGGGTATGATTGCCTTGATTTGGGCAGCAGCTGCGATGAGTTTCTTCGGTTCTATAGAAGGGTTGAGTGAAGCAGGTTCTGCAGCGGTTGTCGTCAACACGATCTCCAGCTCGCTATTGGGACCAGTCGGTGGAATCTTGGCAGTATTGGGTGTTGTAGCAGCGCCAATCACATCTGGCGACACGGCCTTCAGAAGCGCTCGTATGGCGATTGCTGATGCCATCGGTCTGAAGCAGGATGCATTTGCAAATCGTTTCAAGGTAGCCATTCCGTTGTTTGCGATTGGATTGGCACTATGTTTTATTGATTTCTCCATCATCTGGAGATACTTCGCATGGTCGAACCAAACGCTGGCAACCATCATGCTTTGGACATCAGCTGCGTTCCTAGTGAAAGAAAAGAAATTCCATTGGATCGCGACAATTCCTGCGACCTTTATGACGGCAGTGATTACCAGCTATATATTGGTTGCGCCTGAAGGACTTCGATTACCAGAATCTTTCGGAGTGCCGGCAGGGATTGCTATAGCGTTGGGAACCCTTGTTTTCTTCTTAGCGAAAGCAGGAAAAACATCAAAAACAGAGACCGATGAAACAAAAAATAATAAAGCGGCATAACGGCAGCATAGTGAGAAGGGATGGAGTTTTTGCTCCATCCCTTTTTTGCGTGATATAATAAATAGAAAAAGGAGAACACCCATGTTGTTGAAAGGCAAGCGGATTTGTGCGCTGGTGCATCATGACTTTGAGGATTTGGAGTTATGGGTGCCGGTATACCGGTTAAAAGAAGAAGGCGCAATTGTAGAATTGGTCGGAGAAGGGGCTGGAATCAAATACAAAGGGAAATATGGGGTTCCTGCGATCTCAGAATTTTCTTTTGCTGATGCTCTGGAAAAGGAATATGATGGTATATTGGTGCCGGGTGGATGGGCGCCTGATAAGCTAAGGCGGTTCCCAGAAGTCTTGGAATTGGTTAAAAAAATGGATGCGCAAGAAAAAACAATCGGGCAGATTTGCCATGCAGGATGGGTGTTGATTTCCGCGGATATTCTAAGGGGGAAAGTAGTGACTAGCACCCCGGGAATACGTGATGATATGGAGAATGCAGGGGCGATTTGGAAGGATGTTCCGGCCATTACAGATGGACATATTGTATCGAGCCGCAGACCACCGGATTTGCCGGAATATTGCAGAGAATTGATTGAAAATTTAAAATAGGCGCTTGACAATGAGACGATTGCCTTTTATAATTGGTTTAACATTTGATTGGGCAAAGGCGTCCAGGGTTAATCCCCTGGACGTCTTTTTTTGTATCCGGATACTACAATCACCTGCAAATGAAAAAAACATAGGAGGCATGAGAGATGAATGAGTTAATTACTTCAATTGATACGGTATGGGTTTTATTTGCAACAACCTTGGTGTTTTTCATGCAAGCCGGGTTTGCAATGGTGGAAACTGGGTTTACGAGATCGAAAAACGCTGGAAATATTATTATGAAGAACATTATGGACTTTTCTGTTGGCTCAGTGATGTTCTGGGTCCTGGGGTTTGGACTTATGTTTGGCACCTCAGTCAACGGATTTGTTGGCATTCCTGACTTATTTGTAAAAGGCAGTTATGATTTTGGCATTCCAATCTTTGCATTTTTAATCTTTCAAACCGTTTTTTGCGCAACCGCGGCTACAATCGTTTCGGGAGCCATGGCGGAAAGAACCAAGTTTGTTTCTTACTTAGTATATAGTGTTTTGATATCTGGATTGATTTATCCGGTTGTTGGTCACTGGATCTGGGGAGGCGGTTGGTTGTCTGAACTTGGATTCCATGATTTTGCCGGCTCTACCGTTGTTCACTCGATTGGCGGATGGGCAGCATTGATCGGTGCAAAAATTTTGGGACCACGAATTGGAAAATTCAATGAAGATGGGACATCGAATACCATCCCGGGACACAGCTTGACGCTGGGTGCGTTGGGTGTATTTATCCTTTGGTTTGGCTGGTTTGGATTTAACCCGGGTTCGCAGTTGGCAGCAGCTGGAACAGACAACGTCATGGCGATCAGCAAGATCTTCGTTACGACGAACCTAGCGGCGGCGGTTGCAGCGATCTGCGCTATGTTCTTTACCTGGGTTCGATCAGGAAAACCTGATGTGGCCATGACCTTGAATGGCGCATTGGCGGGCTTGGTTGCTATTACTGCAGGATGTGATGTGGTTACACCAGCAGGCGCGGCGATTATTGGTGCATTTGCCGGTATTCTGGTCGTTCTCGGCAGCGAGTTTGTTGAAAAGAGTCTGAAGATTGATGACCCGGTTGGCGCGGTTGCAGTCCATGGAATCAACGGTGCTTTTGGCACCTTGATGGTCGGCATTTTTGCTGAAACTGGCGGCTTGTTGTATGGAGGCGGAGGTGCATTGTTCGCCGTACAAGCAACGGGTGTTGCAGCGGTTCTTGGTTGGACTGTTGTTATGGCATTTTTGGTATTCAAGGGTGTAGATTTAACCATTGGTCTTCGCGTAACGGATTCTGAAGAGAATATCGGCTTGGATTTGGAAGAACATGGGGCAATCAGTTATGCGGATTTTGCCTTAAGAGAAGAAGCATAAGGGGTAAGAAATGAAAGATTTGAGGTGCTGGATGAAAATCCAGCATCTTTTTTTGTAAACATTTTATTAAGACAAGGAGTTTTTCTAATTATGTTGTATATATATAATAGGTGGAAAGGAGGGGGATTGATGAATATTCGAGAACGCATAGAAAAGCGCGAGCATGAATTTTTATCGACACATGCAACAAAAAGCGATGAAAGTTTGGGGCGAAAGAATAATGAAGACCCCTGTGACATTCGCACCATTTTTCAACGGGATCGAGATCGCATTCTTCATACCAAAGCCTTTCGGCGACTGAAGCATAAAACCCAGGTTTTTATTTCTCCCGAAGGGGACCATTATAGAACGCGCTTAACCCACACCTTGGAGGTCGCGCAAATTTCTCGGACGATTGCAAGAGCATTGTCGCTAAATGAGGATCTGACAGAAGCGATTGCGCTAGGCCATGATTTGGGGCATACCCCATTTGGACATACCGGTGAGAACGTCTTGAACCAGCTTCACCCCGAGGGATTTCGACACAATGAGCACAGCCTTCGCATTGTGGATGAACTGGAGCAGCACAAGGGGAAACCTGGATTGAATTTATCGGCTGAAGTCAGGGATGGAATCCTCAATCACACCGGGTCGGTGTTGCCAATAACCTTGGAAGGACAGATTGTGAAAATCGCGGATCGAATTGCCTATATCAATCACGATATCGATGATTCTTTGCGTGCAGGCGTTTTGCGTATGGAAGAATTACCGAAAGAGTCGATTCTTGTTTTGGGGGAAACCCATGGTCAACGGCTTGATACCCTTGTGAAGGATATTATTGAAAATAGTTGGGAGAAAGATCGGATTATTCAAAGCGATAAAATTGCGATTGCCATGCAAGCCCTTCGAAAATATTTGTTTGAACATGTCTATTTGCACTCTTCTGCCAAGCAGGAAGAGGGAAAGGCGATCAATCTATTGAAGGAGTTGTATAAATACTATTTGGTACATCCTGAAGAAGTACCACAACCCTATCATCGGCTGGAGTATTCCATCGATGACAGTGTTTGTTATTTTATTGCGGGCATGTCAGATCGATATGCTTTGAGTCGTTTTTCGAATATTTTTATTCCTCGTCCATGGAATGGTTGAGAAAGAAGAGGCAATTCGCATATAATGGGGATTAGGTGATTAGATGAAAACGCGATTTACAGATGAATGGATAGAAGAAGTACGAAGCGCGAGCGATTTGGTTGGTGTAATCGGGGAGACGGTCCCACTAAAGAAAGCGGGAGCCAACTACAAAGGATGTTGCCCCTTTCATCATGAAAAAACGCCGTCTTTTATGGTGTCTCCCGAAAAGGGAATTTATAAGTGTTTTGGATGCGGAGAGAGCGGCGACGCGATCGCTTTTGTGATGAAAACACAAAATATGAATTTTATTGAGGCGTTGGAGTATTTAGCCAGCCGCGCCAACATCGCAATACCGGAACAATCTGATGAGGATGACCCGGATCAAAAAGAAAAGAAACGATTATATGAATTGAACCGGGAAGCTGCCATTTATTTTTACCGCAATTTGAAGAATGAACGGGAGGCTTATGCGTATTTTCAAAAACGGTCTTTGACTATCGAGACCATTCAAAAATTCGGACTTGGTTTTTCTTCTGACGAGTGGCAGGTATTAAAAGAAGCCATGTTGAAGAAAGGTTTCACGGAAGAAGAAATGATGAAGGCGGGTCTTTTGTCAAAATCGGAAAAAACTGGACGAACGTACGACCGATTTCGAGGACGTATGATGTTCCCTATTCAAGATATTCGAGGTCGAATGATTGGATTTGGCGGGCGCGTACTTGAGAAGGGTGAACCCAAATATTTGAATTCTCCAGAAACGATCATCTTCAATAAACGATTTAACCTATATGCCTTGCATCTAGCGAAAAAAGACGCCCGGCGCGAGGGATTGATCCTGGTGGAAGGATATATGGATGTGATCGCTTTGCATCAGGTTGGAATTACAACGGCAGTTGCATCTTTGGGAACTGCTTTGACAAAGGAACAAGCACATTTAATCAAGCGATATACTGATCAGATTTATATCTGCTATGATTCGGATTCCGCTGGACAAAAAGCAACTGATCGAGCGATTCAGGTCTTGTTGGATGCAAAGATGGAACCGCGCATCATCATTTTGGGGAATGCCAAAGACCCGGATGAATGGATACAACGAGATGGTGTTGAATCTTTTCAGCAAGCCATCACAACAGCAACCTATTATGTCGACTATCAATTGGCGCGCATTCAATCGAAATATACCGTCAAAGATGATGAACAAAGGGTATTATGTATAAGAGAGATCACGCAGTACTTGAAGGGATTGAAGGATCGCACCACCAGGGAGATTTATGCGGAGCATCTTGCCCGTGACTTCCAGGTGCCAAAAGGGCTATTTTTGGAAAGAGCTGCTGAAGTGCCGAGGGAAAAGCCAAGAGAGAAACCGAGAGACCCTGCGATTCATAAAGAACCCCTGGTGATTAAAAGCAATAATCGCTCCTTGATTCAAGAATTCTTGATTATGCTGCATGAAAAGCCAGCGCTTTTTGAAGAGCTGAAAGTGGATCCCATGGTGGTTGCTTTTGCCGGGAGCGGCTTAGACAGCTATGTGGCGGAGTTATTTCCGCTCTTATCGGAAGGAAAGCTTCGGGATAAAGAAGCGATATCCGAGTTTTTTGTCGATCGATTTGATAAAGAGCGAGAGATGCTATATAATAGTAGAACTGAGTTTAGTGGGGAAGTCTCACAAAAAGTGCTCATGGATTATATCAAAAAGATTCATCTGCAATATTATCGTGGGCTGAAAAAGGACCGAGAAGGTTTGTTGCAGTCGATCCCATTGCGGGATGAAGAAATGCGAAAAATGATTATTCTTGAGATCCAAGAGATCATGAGGAAGATGAATGAATTAGGGACTATGTAATGGGAGGCGTACGAGATTGAGTAAACTCGATAAGAAAAGCCAAGAGGTTGTTGACAAGTTGATTGAAACAGCAGTGAAGGATAAAACCGTAACCTATAAAAAAATCATGGATACGATCTCAGAAATTGATTTATCTACGGAGCAAATAGATACGATTTATCAAAAATTAGAGAAAAAGAAAGTTAATGTTGTTGATGATACAAGCGACGATACGGTGATCTTGAAAATTGAAAAAGAAACAAAAGCAAAACCAAAGAAAAAAAAGAAAAAAGCGACAAGCTCCAAGTCCGCTGATCTCGGCAAATCGATCAATGTGGATGATCCGGTACGCATGTACCTGAAAGAGATTGGCAAGGTTTCCTTGCTTTCCGCGCAGGAAGAAATTGAACTTGCCAAGCGGATTGAAGAGGGAGACGAAATTGCGAAACAAAAATTATGCGAAGCTAACTTGCGTTTGGTTGTCAGTATCGCGAAGCGTTATGTTGGTCGAGGCATGTTGTTTTTAGATTTGATTCAAGAAGGAAATATGGGTTTAATTAAAGCGGTGGAGAAGTTTGACTACCGAAAAGGATATAAATTCAGTACCTATGCAACCTGGTGGATTCGCCAGGCCATTACACGATCCATTGCCGATCAGGCAAGAACGATTCGGATTCCTGTTCATATGGTGGAAACCATTAATAAATTAATGCGTGTTTCTCGTCAATTGCTGCAAGATCTAGGGCGAGAGCCAAGCGCCGATGAGATCGCAACAGAGATGGGCATGGATGAAGATAAGGTGCGAGAGATCATGAAAATCGCACAAGAACCGGTTTCATTGGAAACGCCAATCGGCGAAGAAGAAGATAGCCATTTGGGCGATTTTATTCCAGACGAATATGCACAAGCGCCGGCAGATGCGGCAACGTCTACCATGCTTCGCGAGCAATTGGTGGAAGTTTTGGAAACCTTAACACCACGGGAACAGAAGGTGCTCCGGTTGCGATTTGGACTGGATGACGGCAGAAATAGAACCTTGGAAGAGGTTGGTCGTGAGTTTGATGTAACACGTGAGCGGATTCGTCAAATTGAAGCAAAAGCGCTTCGAAAGCTTCGTCACCCAAGTCGAAGCAAGCGATTAAAAGACTTTTTAGATTAGAGATTCGCGAAAGCGAATCTTTTTTATAGGAGGAATTATGTTAACCCCAAGATTAGAGGCTATTGCAAAAATGATCCCTCAGGGAGCAACCATAGCGGATGTGGGCACTGATCACGGCTATTTGCCCCTCGCTTTATTGAAACGAAAGCAAATTCCATCCGCAATAGCTGCGGATATCAACGAAAAGCCTCTTTCTTCTGCCAGAAGGAATACGGGAAAAGAATGGATCGATCAAATGCAGTTTCGATTGGGAAATGGAATCGAACCAATCGGCTGTGCGGAAGTGGACCTCGTTGTGATTGCGGGAATGGGCGGCGAATTAATCAGTGAGATTTTGTCAGCTGACTGGGAAAAGACACGGTCTCTTTCCACCTATATTTTGCAGCCCATGGTAAAGGTACCGGTCTTGCGCGAATTCTTGCTGCAAAATCGATTCCGTATTCTTGATGAAGCATTGGTGCGGGAAGGGAACAAGTTCTATCAGATTATCAAGGTTACCCATGGCGAAGAACTTAATTTTTTGCCGATTTATCGTGAAGTGGGGCCTGTGATTCTCAAAAATGGCGGAACGGTTCTTAAAGAGTATCTGGATTTTCGAATCGAGAGGATTGAGATTATTCAGAAGCAATTGCGGGCATGTCTCGAGGCCAAGACCGATGAAATTGCACGTTGGGAAAAGAAAAAAGAAACGTTTTTGGAGGTGAAGAATAATGTTGGCTAGTGAGATTATTTCGGAGATCAATCGCCAGGTTCCTGAACGGTTGCAAGAATCCTGGGACAATTGTGGGCTTCAACTAGGGGATGCGAATCAATCGGTGAACCGCGTGATGGTGGCTTTGGAAATGACCCATGGGGTGATCGATGAGGCAATTGAAAAAAGATGTGAAATGATTATTACCCATCATCCCTTCTTCTTTACCTCAATACGCAGTTTGGATTTCACCAGTGTTCGTGGCAAATTGGTACAACGTTTAATCGAAAACAAGCTGATCGTTTACTCAGCCCATACCAACTTGGATCAAATGCCTTTTGGCATCAGCGATGCGTTGGCGAAGCGACTGGGTCTTGAATCAATCAAGTTTTTGCAGGGGACTTCTGTGATCAAAGGGTACAAGCTCTCCACCTATGTACCGGAAACTCATGCGAAAGAAGTTTTATTTGCCATGATGGAAGCGGGTGCGGGTACCTTGCGGAACTATACCCATTGTTCTTTTGCGTTGGAAGGGATTGGAACCTTTCGAGCGCTGCACGGCGCTAGACCGTTTTTGGGCGAGGTGAATCAATTGGCTGAAGTCAAAGAAATAAAGCTGGAGGTTTTGGTGACGGATGTGAATCGCGAGCAGGTGATTCGGGAGATGCTAAAAGCACATCCCTATGAGGTTGCGGCGTATGATTTGTTTGCCATGGAAAACTCGCTCGGTGAAACGGGATATGGCATGGTTGGAGAACGAGGAGAATCGATTTCGCTTGCTGATTACGCGGATGAACTCGCAAATAAATTCGCGTGTCCCATTTCGATTTATGGCGATAGAAATCGACAAGTGAAGATTATCAGTTGCTGCGGGGGAGAAGGTGCGGATTTGATCCCTATAGCAGCAGGGAGCAGTGATCTTTATGTGACGGGTGACATTCGTGCATCCAAGGCGCAAATGGCAATTGAAGCAGGATTGGCTCTTTTGGTGTTGCCGCATCGCGAAACGGAAAAGCCAGGTGTTGAGCAATTTCAGGAGTTGCTTCAAGAATGGTTTTCGGATTTGAAGATCTTCGGATCGAATGCAGATGATCTGCTTGAAATGTCTTGGGCGATTCCGTTTGCAGAACGTTGATAATTGTGGTAGAATGCAGAAGGTCATGAGTAAGTCGGATAATCGCATGTGCAAACATGAGGAAAGTCCGAACTCCAAAGGGCAGGATGCCGGATAACGTCCGGTGGGGGCGACCCTAAGGCTAGTGCAACAGAAATATACCGCCTAACATGTTTAGGTAAGGATGGAAAGGTGAGGTAAGAGCTCACCAGCAATCAGGCGACTGGTTGGCTATGTAAACCCCATCTGGAGCAAGACCAAGTAGGGAATGAAAAGGCAGTTGCCCGCTGCTTCCCGGTGGTAGGTCGCATGAACCGATTGGCAACAATCGGTCTAGATAGATGATTATTAAAACAGAATTCGGCTTATTGACTTACTCGCGATTAAAAAGCGTCTCAATTGAGACGCTTTTTTCATATAAAAGATTTGAATTTGACCGGCTGAAAGGGTATAATATTTAGAGCGACGTCTCAGCAAGGGAATTTGGGAAACGGGAGGTCTCCATGCAAAACGAGAAGCTTTATATTCATGTGATTTCAGATTCGATTGGAGAAACCGCTCGGCAAATTTCACAAATTGCGATTGAACAGTTCAAGGACAAGAAATACCGCATCAAGCGGCATTCTTATGTCCGGACGCAAGAGAGAGCCGAGAAGATCTTAAAAGAATCGAAACGTAACGGTGCAGTTATTGTTCTCGCGACCTTAAACGAGGAGCTGCATCACTTTGTCGTGGAAACCTGTTCAAAACAGGAAATTGTTCTGATAGACCTGCTTACACCGATTGTCGAAAAATTGGAAGCGGTTGTCGGATCAAAACCCATGGGTGAATCCCATGAAGGTAAAATGCTTGAAAGAGAAAACATGAATCGCATTGAGGCGTTGGAATTTGCCATCAGTTATGACGATGGGAAAAATCCTCGTGGCATCTTAGAGGCAGATGTGGTATTGATCGGGGTGTCCCGTTCATCAAAAACGCCCTTGAGTATGTATCTTGCGTTTCAAAATTTACGCGTGGCCAATGTGCCGCTAGCAAAAGAATTGCGAATCCCAGATGAATTGTACAAGATTCCTCCCGAGAAGATTATAGGATTGAGCATCGACCCAGAAGAATTGGCGATGATTCGAACCGAACGGTTGAAGGAACTGGGCTTAGGAAGCAATGTTAGTTATGCTGATTCAAATCGAATTTTGGAAGAATTGGAATATGCCGAAGGCGTAATGCGCTCATTACAATGTCGAATAATTCCGGTTTCCAATCGTGCGATTGAAGAAACAGCTAATGATATTATCCAAAAAATATCAAAGAAATAAAGAAGGGGTGTTTTTCAATGACAAAATTTGTATACTTTTTCGACGAAGGTCGAAAAGAAATGAAGGACTTGCTTGGAGGCAAAGGCGCGAACTTATCAGAAATGACAGTTATGGGTCTTCCAATTCCACAAGGTTTCACTGTTTCTACAGAGGCGTGTAATGATTACTATGCGCAAGGAAAAAAGATTTCTGATGAAATCAAAGCGCAAATTGAAGAGCAATTAGCAAAATTGGAGCAAGTATCAGGCAAAAAATTTGGCGATACTGAAATGCCATTGTTGCTTTCTATCCGTTCTGGCGCACGTGTTTCAATGCCGGGTATGATGGATACAGTATTGAACCTTGGTTTGACGGATGTTGCGGTTGAAGGTTTTGCAAAAGCAACTTCAAACCCACGATTTGCATATGACTCTTACCGTCGATTTATTCAAATGTATTCTGACGTTGTTAAGGGCATTGCTAAATCCAAATTCGAGCGCGTTTTGGATGGAATCAAAGAAGCCAAAGGTGTTGAAGATGACACACATATGTCTGCAGATGACTTGAAGCAAGTTGTTGAAGAGTTCAAAGCTCTTTACAAGGAAGAAATGGGTCATGATTTCCCTCAAGATCCAAAAGAGCAATTGTTTGAATCAATTATTGCAGTATTCAGTTCATGGGACAACCCTCGTGCGGTGATCTATCGTCGTATGAATGGCATCGCCAGCAACTGGGGAACTGCCGTAAACGTACAGATGATGGTATTTGGCAACATGGGCGATACTTCTGGTACTGGTGTTGCATTTACTCGTAACCCGGCAACCGGCGAAGCGGGCATCTATGGTGAGTATTTGATCAACGCGCAAGGCGAAGACGTTGTTGCGGGTATCCGTACTCCTCAACCAATCCGTAAGCTGGAAGAAGACATGCCAGTGATCTACAAAGAATTCATGGAAATTGCAGAAGGTCTTGAGCTTCATTACAAAGACATGCAAGACATGGAATTCACTATTGAAGACAAAAAATTATACTTCCTTCAAACACGTAACGGCAAGCGTACAGCAGCCGCTGCATTGAAGATCGCAGTTGATCTAGTGGAAGAAGGAATGGTTACAGTTGATGAAGCATTGATGAAAGTCGATCCAAATCAATTGGATCAATTGCTTCACCCAATGTTTGACGGAGCGGCTTTGGAAGCAGGCACTGTTGTAGCAAATGGTCTTCCAGCATCTCCTGGTGCGGCGGCAGGTCAGGTTTACTTTACAGCAGAAGATGCTGCAGAAGCGGCAGAACGTGGCGAGCGTGTTATTTTGGTTCGTCTGGAGACTTCTCCAGAGGATATTGAAGGAATGTATGCAGCGAAGGGTATTTTGACTGTTCGTGGCGGTATGACTTCTCATGCAGCTGTAGTTGCTCGTGGCATTGGTACTTGTTGTGTATCTGGTTGTAACGATATTAAAATTGACGAAAAAGCAAAAGTATTTACAGTTGCCGGACAATCAATCAAAGAAGGAGATTTCATTTCTCTTGATGGTTCAACGGGCAATGTATATATTGAAGATATCAAGACTGTTGATCCTGAAATCTCAGGCGACTTTGCGAAATTCATGGCATGGGCAGACGAAGCTCGTACGATGAATGTTCGAGCCAATGCAGATACTCCTCGCGATGCAGCAAAAGCGGTTGAGTTTGGAGCGGAAGGCATCGGTCTTTGCCGTACGGAGCATATGTTCTTCGACGAAGAGCGAATTGCGAAGATGCGAATCATGATTCTTTCGGAAGAAGAATCAGCACGTCGTGAAGCATTGAGTGAATTGCTTCCATACCAAAAAGCTGACTTTATTGGCATCTACGAAGCAATGGAAGGCCGTCCAGTAACCGTTCGTTTGTTGGATCCGCCTCTTCATGAATTCTTGCCACACGAAGATGAAGATATTAAAATTTTAGCCGAAGAAATGGGTGTATCTTTCGAATCGTTGAAAGAAACAAAAGACAGCCTTCACGAATTTAACCCAATGATGGGTCATCGTGGTTGCCGTTTGGCCGTTTCTTACCCGGAAATTGCTGAAATGCAAGCGCGTGCAATCGCAGAAGCGGCAGCATTCGTAAACAAAGAAAAAGGTTTAAACGTAGTTCCAGAGATCATGATTCCACTGGTTGGAGACGTGAACGAACTGAAATATGTTAAAGAAATCGTTGTACGAACGGTTGAAGCGGTTAAAGCGGAAACTGGCGTTGATTTCAAATACATGGTTGGTACCATGATTGAGATTCCTCGTGCGTGCTTGACTGCAGATAAAATTGCTGAAGAAGCTGAGTTCTTCTCATTCGGAACGAATGACTTGACTCAAATGACATTCGGCTTCTCTCGTGATGATGCAGGCAAATTCTTAGCGGATTATTACGCAAAAGGCATCTACGAGCAAGACCCGTTTGCACGTCTTGACCAAAGTGGTGTAGGCCAATTGGTTGAAATGGCAACGAAAAAAGGTCGCGCGACTCGTGAGAAATTGAAAATCGGTATTTGTGGCGAGCATGGTGGAGAGCCAACTTCAGTTGAGTTCTGCCATAATGTTGGTTTGGATTATGTGTCTTGTTCACCATTCCGTGTGCCAATTGCACGTTTGGCGGCAGCGCAAGCAGCAATCAAAAACAAGTAGAAATAGAAATTTTGAAGGAGGCTCTGACGAGAGCCTCTTTTTTATTGGGAGTGATTCAATGCTGAAAAAATATCGTGACTTGCCTAAGACTGTGTGGGTCTTGTTCTTTTCTCGGTTAATCAATAATCTAGGGAATTTCATTGCCCCTTTTATGACGCTGCTCTTAACAACTCAATATTCCTTCTCTGTTCAAACCGCAGGGTGGGTTGTGATGATCGTCAGTGCTGTTGGGCTGATGGGCGCGGTGATCGGTGGGAAAATCGCCGATCAATTTGGCAGACGACGAGCTTTTTTACTGTTCTCATTTCTAACTGCGGGTTCCATGCTGGTGGCAGGGATGGTCGGTCAGGCAAAGTGGGTCGCTTTCTTTTTAATTCTCCGATCCTTTTTTGGGGGTGTCGCAGGTCCGTTTATCAATACGATCGTGACAGACGTTACGAAGGAGGACGAGAGAACGGAAGCGTTTAGTTTGATGTACATTGCAATGAACATCGGATATGCGGTTGGTCCGTTATTGGCAGGTCTTTTGTTTGCCTCTCATACGCAGATTCTGTTCTTCGGCGATGGAGCGACGACACTTCTGTCGGTCTTGCTGGTTGCAAAGTTTGTACCAGAAACGAAACCTGCTGAAATCTCGCAAGATGCGGTGGAAGCGTGCATCGATGAAAAAACACCATTGTGGCAATTGTTGATTCAACAGCCTAAACTCATTTGGTTTTGTTTCTGGATCATAGGGCTTTTCTTTGTGTTCTCGCAATTCAATTTTGGACTTCCGCTACAGGTAGAGGCGCGATTTGGCATAGAAGGGGCGAAGTTCTATGGTCTTCTGATGACAGTCAATGCAATTATGTGCAGTGTGTTTACGGTCGTCATTACATCGGCGATGGATCGGTTTTCCGCGGCTGTCAATATTGCCATTGCTTCTCTGTTTTATATGATTGGATTTGGTATGTTGCGTTCGGTCACTTCGATGGCAGGATTTGTTATATCAACGGTTTTATGGACGATTGGGGAGATTATTATCGCAACCAATACCAATGTCTATATCGCAAATCACGCACCCAGTACGCATCGCGGCCGTTTCAATGCGATCTTTCCGGTTATTCGCAGGATTGGGTTTATTCTGGGACCGCCCTTTGCCGGTTGGATGTCAATGAAAAATGGATTGGAAATGGTTTGGACCAGCAACGGGGTGATTGCGTTGTTGATCGCCGTGGGGATGGTTCAACTGCGAGAAAAGAAACATCGTGTGAAGCTGTAAAAAGTGAAAGAAGATGCGTGGAAGCGACAGCCAAGAGGCTGAAAGCTTGCGCGCATCTTTTTTTTATGCAGAGTTGACATTGAATCGGGTTAGCAGTATATTATAAATGAGCATATGCACATTTGCAAAGGGGGAGATGTATGACGGGTCCATATAAAAAAAGATATTGTCGGCGTTTGGACAAGGGAAAGATCTTTTATCCCCTTGGGTTGGAACTGAATGAAGAAGCTTCCGTTCGAATCAGTCTTGATGAGTTTGAAGCGATGCGATTGTGTGATTTTGAAGGCAAAAATCAGATTGAGGCCAGTCAAGAGATGAAGGTGTCGCGTGCGACCATTCAAAGGTTGCTGCAAGCTGGACGCAAGAAAACGACCGATGCCTTGCTGAACTACAAGGCGATCGTTCTAGAAAATGAAATAGAAAATATTCAACTAAAAGGAGAGAATAACATGAGTAAAGAATTACAAAAGAGTTTAAAGATTGCATTACCAACAACGGACAAACAAAAGGTCGATGAGCATTTCGGACATTGCAAATACTTTGCGGTTTATCAAGTTGAGAACAACAAAATTCTTGAAACCTCATACCTCGAAGCTCCGGTACATGCGCCTGGCGTACTGCCCAAGTTTTTAGGGGAGAATAAGGTTGATGTCATCATTACCGGCGGAATGGGCCAGATGGCGATTAATCTGTTCAAGCAACAAAACATTGAGGTGATCCTTGGGGCACAGGGAAGCATTGACGAGAATTTAAAGGTATATATGGGTGGTGAGCTTGTATCATCTGGAGAAGCCTGTAAGCACGATCACGAGCATTAGGAGGAAGAAGATGAAGATAGCGGTTTGCGCAAAGGAAAAAGGAATGGAATCAATTGCTGATGATCGATTTGGCAGAGCGGAATATTATGTGATTTTCGATACGGACGAGCGCGGTAGCGAAACCGTCGAAAACACAGCCAAAGGAGAGCCGGCGGGTGCTGGTGGATCTGCGGTACGCTTGTTGAGTAAGCATGATGTTGAGGTTGTTTTGGTGCCTGAGCTGGGACCAAAAGCGGTTGATGCGGTCAATGGATTTGAGATGAAGGCATTTCGATATGCGGATCGCAAAACGGTTCGTGAAACCATCGCAGCCTATCAAGCCGGTGACTTGCAACAAATTGAGACAAGCACAACAAAAAGTCACAGCGGATTGCGAAGAGCATAGAGGACATATTGATGAAAATTGCGATACTGAGCGGAAAGGGCGGAACTGGAAAAACGACCCTTGCTACGAATCTTTTTAAAACAAAAAATGCAGGTATTCTCATCGATGTTGATGTGGAGGAACCCAATAGCCATCTGTTCTTGAAGCCCTTGATTCTGGAGCGGATTACGATTAAGAAAGGGTATCCGGTTGTGAATCCAGAGACGTGTACCCTTTGTGGCGCCTGTGGAGATTTTTGCAGATACAATGCGATTTTGCCGGCGAAGAAAAAGGTATTGGTTTATCCGGAACTTTGCCATGATTGCGGCGGCTGTCAATTGGCTTGTCCAACGGATTCTATCCAGTACCAAAATCGAACAATTGGCAATGTGTTTTCTGGAAAGACCGAATCAGGACTGACGATTGCGTATGGCGATTTATTGGTTGGCGAGGTCTCAGGCGTTCCCATTATTGAGCACTTGAGGAGGATGACAGACAAGGAGCCATTGGTCTTTATCGATTCGCCGCCAGGCACGGCCTGTTCAACTGTTGCGGCTATTGAAGATGTTGATTATGCGATTATCGCGGCAGAGCCGACTCCTTTTGGCGTCAGCGACATGAAGATGGTTGTTGAGTTGCTTCGCAGCTTATCCATTGAAATGGGTGTTGTGATCAACAAGGCGGGTCTTGGCGATCAAGAGATCTATGAATATTGTAAGGAAGAAAATTTGAAGATCCTTGCGGAAATTCCTTTCTCAAAAGACTATGCGAAATCCTATGCAAGTGGTGGGATGCTCTGTGAAGCATTTCCTGAATTTCGAGAAAAGATGGAGCAAGTCTTAGATCAGATCATCAAAGATTGAAGGAGTATGGGATGGTAATAAAAGAAATAGCAATACTTTCAGGGAAGGGTGGCACGGGGAAAACCTCGCTGATCGCTTCCATGATTCCCTATTTTCAAAACGCAGTATTGGCTGATTGCGATGTGGACGCCCCGGATCTTCACATCCTGCTAGATGAGCAGAATCGACAGTCAAGAGATTTTGTCGGTCTACAGCGCCCAGTGATTGAACTTGATCGCTGTATCCATTGTCATGCCTGTGTGGATCATTGTAAATTTCATGCGATAACGGAATCCATCGAATTGATTCCAAGCAAGTGTGAGGGGTGCGGAGTTTGTGAGCTGGTTTGCCCGGTAGATGCGATCAAAATGGAGGATTATGTAGTTGGTAAAATTTTTTCCAGCGATACGAAGTATGGAGAATTGATTCATGCACGATTGATTCCGGGAGAAGAAACCTCTGGGAAATTGGTGTCAGACTGTCTCTTATACACATCTCCG
>JABXKS010000061.1 GCA_013619125.1 Clostridiales bacterium | reverse complement strand
CTTCCGGCAGGTTTGGGTGAGTGACAGTTTTGTCGAATCGCGTACGGTGGATGTCCATGTTCAGCGTTTGAGGAAAAAGCTGGATCTGTATGGTTGCATTAAGACGATTACAAAAGTCGGTTATATGATTGAGGATGAGGACGTATGATTTACAGGATGAAGTTATGGCAAAAGATATTTATTGTATCGTTGGTCACAAACATCTTTCTTTTTGCAATTTGTGGCATCTTTGTGATGGTGTCTGGTCATAAGCTGAACCTTGATTATGAACAGTCTTTTCTCATTCCTGGGGAAGAACAGTTGGATGTGGCAATGGAGAAGATTGTCTCATTGGAAAAGCTTGAAGATCTAATGCAAGGATTATCGGCCATTAATGTTGGAAACGATTTATCTTTGAGGGTGTATATAAAGGACGCTTTGATTGTGGATACCTTGAATGTTGAAATGGAGCGGCCAAGGTATGATTTGAGCGCCGCCCAAAACCGCGGAAACTTATATGTCGAAGAGATTCAAGATACGCACTATTATTTTTCTGTTAGGGAGTACGAGTCCAATCAAGGTGTCATACGGATCAACCTGATTAGAAATATCGAGAGCGTGTATCAAAGGGCGAACCAGCAACTGACCATACTTTTTTACTTATGCCTGATTCTCTCGATGATTGCAGCTTTTATCATGCTGACAACGTCCTTGCTTTTTACTCTGCCGATCAAAAAAATCAATGAAGCAGTAACCTATATAACGTCTAACAATTATTCATTTCGGCTTCCCGTGTACAATATGGACGAGCTCAACGAATTGTCCGAAAAAATCAATGTGATGAGTAATGCGGTGGAAAGGAACATTGTCAATTACAAATCGGCAATCAATAATTTCACCCACGATGTGAAAACGCCATTGACGTCCATTATGGGGTATTCGGAGATTATCAGCAACGACAATTTTTCAAATGAAATAAAAGCGGAAGCGGCTGAATACATTAGAAAGGAAAGCAAAAGATTGAACTCCTTGGTGGACAAGATCATCAGTTTTCTTACGGTTGGTGTTGACGGTATGGAATACTCGAAAATCGACGTGTCGGATCTTATCGAAGCGTCTTGTCTGACTGTTAAAATGCAGGCGGAGATGAAAGATATGAAGATTCAAGTCCCGGACTGCGAAGGCATATTCCTTTATGGGGACAGTGAGTTGATGCGATTATGGTATTGGAATACCTGCCGAGGATATTGAGAATCTTACGGAAGTGTTTTATATGGTGGACAAATCACGAAGCCGGTCGCAAAAAGGTTTAGGGCTGGGGCTGGCAATATGCAGTGAAATTGTAAAGAGCCATGGAGCAAGTTTACGCTTTGAAAGTGAGTTGAATAAAGGTACAACAGTCACGATCCAATTTCTCGATCATCGATCCAAGATGGGGCTGTTGGATGGAAGGTTAGGATAGAGGGAGACTATGGAAAAAGCAAAAAAAATGGGAACGTTTATTATCTTAACTGTGGGTATGAGCCTGATATTTGAATTGGCGTATTTAAGGAATAGCTTCTATATTCCGATGTGCATTGCGCTGAATGTAACAAATCACGAATTTGGAATTTTGCTCAGCATTTACTCTCTGGCCGCTTCAATCACCTATGTTATTGGAGGGTTTATTTCTGACCGCATCGAATCGAGGGCGATGCTGTTTCTTCCCTTTATGCTTACGGGGATTTTGGGATTTGCCTTTTCGACGCTTCCGAGCTTTTTTCATATGAAAGTGATATTTGCTTTGATGGGTGTAACGACGGTGATGACTTATTTCAGTTTTACCATACGTATTTTCCGCATGTTTGGCAAGGAACTGGGTCAAGGGAAAATGTTCGGTTTGATGGAGTCGGGGAAAGGTTTCTCTGGAGGCGTGATTTTTCTGTTGATGCTAGTGCTGTTTAATTCACTGGGCGGAGGCGTGTTTGGGTTCAGGTGGATTATCAAAGCCTATTCCATTATTATTATTCTTGTTGGGTTGGGTGTTGTGCTGCTTGTTCCAGATGAATATGTGAAGCTGAAGATTAACATATCTTTGAAAGAACAGATCAAGGCAGTGGTTTCAAATAAGCAGATTTGGTATTTGAGTATTATCGTATTTATTATGTATTCTCTCTATGGAATTTTAAGTTTTCTGCCTTCCTTTTTTATCGAAGTGTTCGGCGTGTCCTTGGAGCAAAACAGCATGTTTTCAGGCGGCCGTTATATCATACAGATTTTCGCTCCCATTGCTCTTGGGCTTGCGTCTGACAAAGTGAAATCCAGCTACAAAGTAATATTTGCATGTTTATTGATTTGTCTTGTCTCGGGTGTGTTCTTTATGACTCTGATTGACGGATCAATGATGTTTCTTGTCTCAATCTCAAATTATTTTCTGGCGGTGTTCTTTATTTATGGAATGAAGGCGTTGTATTATGCGAGCATTTCTGAGACGGGGATCGGCTATGCGTTAACGGGATCAGCAATGGGAATTGTTGGCGGCATTGGTTTTTTTCCAGATACGTTCTTACACCAGATGATTGGATCGTGGATTGATGATGGTGTAATTGGCTATACGAAAATGATGATCTATATGATTGCCTTATGCATTGCTGGGATGATTGCTGTTAGTATGGCATATGTCAGCAAGGAGAAAACGGCGAAAGAATATTAGGGATGTCGATCTTGTTTATTTCCACAGAAAAAACTCCAAAGCAGATTCACAGGTTTCATTCATCACCGTGACTGATTTGGAGGGATTGGTTCAACTAATAGAGTAAGAGATATGTAGAAACAGCCTGAAAGAACAATTTGTTCTCGCAGGCTGTTTTTATTTAGAAACAGCCTGAAAGAACAATTTGTTCTCGCAGGCTGTTTTTATTTAGACCGGATTGTTAGATTAGGCCGTGTTTGACAAATGCTTTGTAGATTCCGTCGTTTGCGGGGGTTTCGGTGATATCGTCGGCAATGTCTTTCAAGTCTTGTACGCCATTACCCATGCAGACTCCGGTCTTTGTGACCGAAAGCATTTCGATGTCATTGAGGCTGTCGCCGAAACTGATGGTGTGTTCCAGGGGCACCGCGATGTGGGACATCAGTAGTTTGATGCCGCTTGCCTTTGTTACACCCGTACTGGTGATTTCTCCATTGATAAGGTCACCCTGAACTTTTTGGTGTGTGAAGACGGATATTTTAGAGCAGTCTTTCAGCTTTGTTTCCAGCACTTTAGCGTGCTCGAGGTCGGACGCGAAAAATGCAATCTTATAGATTTTTGAGGTGCCGTGCTCATAGGATTCCATGGGTTGAAAGGCAGGGTTCAAATCTCCAAGGGGTTTTCGTGATCCCAAGTAGTCGATGAAACGTTGATTGTAAAAGGAATGATGATAGCCTTCAAGAATATAGCCAATATCGTTTTGGTCCATAACATCAATCAACTTGCCAACTAGGTCAGCATCCATTTTATTTTTGAAAATGGTCTTTTTCTCGATTTCTACAACAGCTCCGGCCGAATAGATAAACCCGTCAAACCCGAGGTTTCGGATTTCTGGTATGACGCCTGTATGAGATCGGCCTGTTGCCACAATTAGCTTGTGTCCCTTTTCCTGAGCTAGGCGGATTGCTTTTTCTGCGGAAAGGGGAATGGCTTTTTGGTCGTCAAGCAACGTACCATCGAGGTCTAAAAAAATAAATTTATTCATTTCAATTCTCCTTGTATAATGCCAGAATGCTACCGAGTGCTGTTAAGATACGGAAATTATTTCAGTATTGAAAAGCTTTGGGTTTATTGTTTTTTTCCAAGTCTTCCTAAGAATGCTGCGAAGATATATACGCCAAGCATCAAAAAGTTCTTATTGTTGATGCTTCTTTCAACAACCAGCGAGAGACTTTCATCCTGATGATGTGCCGCATATTCGAAAATCAGTGTTTTGATCTCTGGAGCATGGCGGGTGATGAAGGTATCCGAATACTGTAATACGTAATCCGATATTTCATATCGCGGCAAGAGCCAGTGCTTTTTGTAGGCGAAGATAAAGGGGACGTTCTGTGTTTCTTTGAACATCTGTCCGGAGTAAAATCGGAGGCGGCCCTTGTCATATTGGTCCAGCAGTTGATAATTCGCTGTTTCAGGTGCTGTGATATCGGATAATTTTTCAACCAGATCCTGTTCCAGATCTGCTTCTGCAAGGTCATAATTGCTAGTGTCTATGACTAATGCGGCAATGGATAGAATCAATATCGCGATCAGAATCATATGGTTTTTCTTCATAGGTTTATTCTCCATTAATTACTTCCAGAGTACCGGTTTTTTGGAAGCGTTTTGATACTTACTTCATTGTGTGTTGCGTATTTTATGGGTCATTGCGTTTGAATTTATTTCCACTGATAGGTTATCATAACCGGGTGAAGAAAAGAATGGAAAGAAGAGAAAACACAGCAGAAATTTGGAATTCGAAGGGACTCGAGTGTTACAATTGTTTACTTGAGGGCGAGAA
>JABXKS010000060.1 GCA_013619125.1 Clostridiales bacterium | reverse complement strand
CCCCCAACATAATAAATCCTAGGATTGGTTTTAACGTACCTACAATAATCTTGCTACCCTTTTTACGAAGGGCAATCAAACCTACCATTGACATAAGTCCCATAAGAATTGCTGGTTGCGTAAGTAAATCTTGAGAAATAATTTTAAGTAATTGCATTCTTCACTCCTCCTATTTAATATAAGACCCGAAAAATTTATTTGCCGGCAATTTCTAATAAATCTTCCAGAATATCTTCTTTTATTTTTCGCTTATTGGTATAGCTACGAATCACAGCCAGCCGTTTCCCCTCAAACTGATCGGCTAACTCCTTGATCGTAACAATCAAATCGCATGATTTTCCTTGCGCTGAGTTGAAGTCTGTTGATTCAACATCAGCCTCAATTTCATAATCTTCACAGATCTCATCAATCTTCATCTTCGCCATAATGCTGCTTCCAATACCATTCCCACAAACTGTATAGATCTTCAACATCTTATTCACCCCTCTCGCAGATTTCTTCAATAATTGCTAACACTTCTTCGGCTTTCTTTGCATGATGTATTTTTTCAATCGATTCCGGATCTTCAAAAAGTATCATTAAATCTGATAGTGCTCGCAAATGACTTTTCGAATCCGTTGATGCAAAACAGATGACTAAAAATACTGGATCATTCTCTTCATTCCCAAAGGGAACCGGATCCTTAAGGGTCATGATGCTAACACCGATTTTCTTTGCTCCTCGCTCCGGTCGCGCATGTGGCATGGCAATTCCTTTTTCCATGACAATATAGGGACCGATATTCTTTACCGTTTCCACCATCGCATCCGAATATTCTGGGCTTACAATTCCCTGATCCTCTAAAAGTTTCCCGCCTTTTCGGACTGCTTCTTCCCAATTATCAACCTCTACTTGAAGCGAAACCGTCTCAAGTGAAATAATGTCTTTTAACATAGCACCTGTCTCCTTTTTCAATGTTTGTATAAATCCGACTTCTAACAATTGCCTCAAATCTGCTTCCAATTTTTCTTTGTTTTGTATGGCGCAAGACTGTTCAATCGTTTGAATCAACGATGCCATCTCCACGCGCGTATCTTGAATTCTCAGTAATCGTTCTGCCAAGAATTGAATCTCTTTGTCCTTTAAAATCGGTGGAACAACATAAATGGGTATCTCCGATTCTGACTCCAATGGAATTGTCGAGAGTATATAATCGATTCCTACAAATGGTTGATGTCTTCGAAATGACGCTAGTGAATGCACACCTACAATTTCCACCCAAAAGTTGCTTTGAATTTGTGCCGACAATAGTTCCGACGTACCCATTCCGGTGTGGCAAACAACCAACACTTTCTTCTTCTCAGGCTTCTTCTTTTTAATCCTTTCGAGCGCCGCACCAAAGTGTAGAACCAAATAGCCGATTTCTTCCGTCGGAAAACTGGTGTCAATTTCTATTTCAATTGCTCTACAGGCCTTTTCTACGATCTTGTATAGCGATCGATACTCTCGCTTTACTTGTACTAAAAGTGGATTATCAATTGCTATTTGATTCCGCAGCCGATATACCATTGGAACCACGTGTTTCAATAGATTTTTATAGAGCCGTTGATCATTTGCAATTTCAACTTGAACATCCCTGTTAACCGACTCAATTAAGTCTCGCGCAAGCAGTTGATGGAAAATCAGATTCCCGCCATTTTCAACTTGGACTTTTGACCGACTGGCCCCTAACAAAACTTTTACCAATTCATTCAATTCATTCGATGTCCACTGATGGCCAAATCGTTCTTTGAATATCTTAGCCGCATATTCAATCGCTTCATATTCTAGCGATTCTTGGTGTTTCTTTGTTACTTCATAACGCAGCATATATCCTGCTTGATCTCGTACATACGCCACATACACTTGCGAAATCCACTCCAAATGCACCAAATCTGTATAGGTGACGCCAATATTTTGTTCAATGCTACGGATCAGCATTTGCAAGAAGTAAATTACTTCTTCATCCAAAATTTCTTCCGCTAAGATCTTTCGGTCAATCTCATTTTTTTCAACAAAGATTCCTTTTTCAACCTTCAGCATCTCTGCAACCAACTCGCGTATTAACCGAACATATGCACTGCGAATATTCTGCTCTGATCCCACAAGCATTAACCCAGATCGTTGAAGAAATTTAATTTCAACATTTTCTTGCTGAAACACATGCCTTACAAAACGCAAATCATTCTTTACTGTGGATACACTGACCTGCAAACTTTCAGAAACTTGATCCAATGTGATAAATCCAGGTGTTTTACAAAATGCATCCACCATCACATAAATTCGTTCTTCTGCCGTAAATATATACGTTGAGCGTTCCATTCGCTCAAGCTCTCGGTTCAATCGTTCTCGCTCAACCGCACTCAAACTTAGCTTGACGCCTTTTCCCTTTTTTCTTTGGATCAAAGAAATGTCTAAATCTTTTAGATACTCGTCAACCCGATCCAAGTCATAGCGAACGGCTCGTTGAGAAACACCAATTTGTTCAGCCAGCATTTTCATCGTCCAATACTCTGGTTTTTTTATCATCGCTTTCATTAATTTGCAACAGCGTTGATCTACCATGAAAACACCTCTTCCCTATCTACACTCATCTTACACACTCCTCAATTAACATTACAGTTCATCGTTTGTCACTATCTACTGCCACTTTTACAATACTTCTATTCTATATCACTTTTGGACCGTAAATTTCATCGAATTTTCATCTTCCTTTTATGCCCGATTCTCTTCCCTGCCATAGAAAAAGAGTACAGGATAAACAAAAAGTCCATCCTTATTAGGATAGACTTTTTCTAACTCTCGTTAAAGCAGATTGGAAAAGAGTTTGCTACTTTTGCACAGTTCTACGATGCACAAGTCGTGTTTTTTCATTGATCTGCTCGATCACAAAGAAATCAATGGTGTAGGTGGTCTGCCCCGCCTCATCAACGGCCAGATGAATTTCGAACGTCGACTCGGTTTCGCACGGCATACCGGCTAGCCAGTCGCCTTCGAAGACTGACATCGGAATCCTGATTTCATGACCCTGATAGCTCATAACCAGGTCCCTGGCTCCTTTTGTAATCTTGGTCATCACGTCGGCGTATGGAATCTGTAGCCGCACATCATTCACCTTTGATCGAAGCCGTACCCGATAATCAACCAATCCACTTTCATCTCTTTGGACAATTAAACCAAATCTTAAGTCATCAAATCGAGCGATCGTCCGCCCTCCAACCGTGCGTTCTGAAACAAGAGGATGAACGCGACCGGCCGTCTTTTTGGCTTCTTTTGTCACCCTTACCGTATAGGTCTTCACCTTACTATCCTCACTCGTTACAACAATCGTAATCTCAGTCGTTTTATCAACCAATGCGATTTCCTTGATAGCGCTCCCGCCGTCGACTGATACGGTTGCTTTACCATCCGCTGCAGTTCCCGTCACGGTGATCGCGCTTGTATCATTGGCCACCGTTGCCGTGTAGGTCAGTTCCTCTGGATCAAAGACCGGGGTCAGACTTCCTTCACTAAGGGTCAATCCGCTAAGGTCGTTGTTCCCGCTGGACGGTACGGATGCTGCTTCTCTATATACGATAATGGAATAATGAGAAGTTCGAGGATCCATGCTAGAATTATCGAAATAACCAATATCATTAACTTGGAACTCAAATTTATTGAATCCCTCGGCCAAGAAAAGCCAACCCAACACTCCATTGATTGTAGGTTGTTCGATCACTGGAGCTCCATATTCGAAATAAATCCCCCCGTACATCATCGGTCCAGTTGCACGTAATTCCATAACGTTCACTTCATTTTCGACCTGAATAGCATAACAGCTCGGTTCGATAAATGAATTCACTGTATATTCAGGCGTCAATGACCCGATCATTACATCCAAGCCAGTCAAAGGATTCTCGGTATATATATAATTGTTATACACCGTTACATGATAGGTTTTTATAATTCCATTCTTCGCGGTGACTTGAATCTCAAATGAAACTTGATCTGGGGATGGGGGTATTGTACATCGGTTCTCCTCCACCAAAAGGAACGAAGAGTACCCGCGAATTACTATCTCTGCCTCTTCAGCCGTTGCCGTCGCTATAATTGGGGTTCCGGTACCATCACCCACAACCACATACTCGGTTTGATTCGCATTGAAAGCCGGAATCAAGGTACCGCCATCAATCTTCAGTCCACTCAAATTATTATTGTCGCTACGCGCTACAGCTGTCTTTTCACCGGCCGGTATCAGAGAATCGGCAAACACTGGAATGCCCGCCAACTGGAACAACAGAGAAAAACAAAGTGCATATACGATCCTTCGCATCACTTTTCGTTTCAAAAGTACCCTCCTAATTTACGTTTTTTTACTCTCTTGATATATATTTACTTATTCCGTATATTTCAAATTCCATTTATTTTCAATTAACTTTAATAATTAGCGACTTGTTTCAAATAATGTTTAGAATATTTACGAACATATAATAAAGATCAAAACCGACTTACCTTTTCGCTGACTCGCTGAAGGAGTTGAACAAATCAAAATGCCTTAACAATCAGGAGTGTTTTTTCATCAAAATTTCATCTTCATTTTATTCCCACCTCACTTCCTTGCCATAGAATAAGGTTATCAAGTTATGAAGAAAAGGAGTGGATGATTATGAATGAAACGATGCAACGATTTGGAGATTTTGTTAAACGATTTCTCATAGTACTGTTTGGTGGATCTATTGGTGTCGGTTTGGTTGGTGGCGGTGCCATTACCATATTAATTGGCGCGGTGAAGTCCCTGGGTTATTTTCCAGAAATCGCGGTTCGCATCGGCTTTTGGGAACTCGCCCAAGCTTGGATCATGCCGGTAACCGGTGTTGTTGGCGCCTTGTTAATCTTCGGCGGGCTTTGTTCCCTCCATAAGGCTTTCACACAACTTTGAAGAAAGTTTATAGATTGGTTACACTCTCTTCACACTCGCTTTAACTTTCGCGGGTATACTAAGATCAACGTAAAGAAATGATGCTTTGAAATCGAACCGATCGATTTCATTTAAAACCAAATCAAACAATGGAGGCCGACTTGATGCTAATGGCAATTTTACAAGGATTACTCATGGTTCTTGGCGCTACTTATATCTTGTCCCGATTCTTGGAATATAACGCAACCCACTCATAAAGCTGAATCGAAGGAGAAGAGATGATGATTATAACCATTTTAAGCAGAATCGCCATGATGATTGGCATTGCAACCGTTGCAACGAAGGTTGCGGAGAAACGAAAGACACGCGGCATGCGCTTGGTGCCCGTACGTAATGAAAAATAATAACCCTACACGAAAGCCCTGAATTCCGCGACTCCTATCGTTGCAGATTTCAGGGCTTTTTTTAACCTGTTGTGGTACACTGAAATCAAAGAAAACAAGGAGGACAACGATGAGTTATTTCCCATTCAAAAGTGCACTATTTCTTGCCATACCTATTATCATTCAAATCGCCGTTGTTGTTGGCGTGATCCTTTTAATTAAAAAAATTGTTCGAAAAAACAATGAAAATGCAGATGGTTTCAGTTCCAGCAGAAATGCCATGCGCATCCTGGATGAGCGGTTCGCAATGGGCGAAATCGACGACGCGGAGTATATCAGAAAAAAAGAGATGTTGAAAAGATAGATAAGAGGAGGAGCATATGTCATTTATTATACTGGTTCCCATTATTGTGTTCGGATTTGTTTTGCTGATCGGATTGATCGCAACAAAAAGCCAAAGCAGTCAGAGAAACGCCGGTCCACGACCAAACCGCGATGCCATGGCGATTCTGGATGAACGATTTGCCAAAGGCGAGATCGATGAGGCAGAGTATACCCGCAAGAAAACTGTATTAAGACGCTAAAGAGAAGTCCACACTTGTGGACTTCTCTTTAGCTGACAAGTGATTTTAGAACCGGTATAATAACACTATATAATAGGAAGACATTTTTAAGGAGGACCTTATGAATCAATTGCGCATCACGGAATTCACTGCCCAAGACGCCTGGAAATTGGGACAAGAAATCTATCAACTTGGGTTGACCTTGCCAAAACCCATTGCCTTTGAGGTCTACGCCTATGGACAGATCCTGTTTCGCTACAGCTTCGGGGGACTTTCTCCAGACAAGGAACTTTGGATCGAGCGAAAACGAAAAACCGCCATGCACTTTGCCACTTCAACCCTGGCCATGGAGGAGAAAATGACCAAAGAGGAAACCAGCCTGAAAAAGAAATACGGTCTGGCCAACGAAGCCTATGTCGCCGTAGGCGGATCCATTCCTTTGGTTCTTGAATCGGGCGGGGTCATCGGTGCCGTTACCGTTACAGGGCTGAAGCCTGACGAGGACCATCAGGTAGTGGTGGGAACCTTCGTGGATTACGACAGAAAATAAATACCTATCCCCGTAAAATGAACCTGGAACGCAGCCAATATTGGATCTGCGCTTCCGGGTTTTTTTGAGCTTGCAAGGGGTGGGTATAAAAGGTATATCAGAGGGTAAAAGACAATTCTGTCTAATAAGGGATGTGAACACCATGCAAAATACTGGTATCTATGTGATCGGTATGCAACGCTCCGGAGAAACATGGCTGGCGCGGCTTCTGGCAGAGCATGACGAGATCTATGCTGTAAAAAAAGAAACCCCGGAAGGAAAAAAACCGCAGGAAAGCTATTATTTTTCACATTTTATCCACCGGTTCCGTCCAAATCGGATTCGTTCTTCATATTGCCAATATTGGACGGCTTTTGCCGATTCTGCCTATTACCTGAATTCCGGTGTTGACGCAAACTACTTTTCCCATCATCCCGTCTATGATCCGTATCGCTTTTACCATGAATTTATGCATCACGCGGCTTCAACCAGCAACAAACGCCTTTATCTCGAAAAGACCCAGGACAATACGCCTTCTATTGGCAAAATCAATGCCAGGATCAAAAACATCGCGTTTATCTATGTGAAGCGGGATCTGATCAAGCTGGTAAACTCCTCCCTGAATCGGAGCGATTTGCTGAAGAAATACACCACGTGGAACCGTACCCTCAGAATCAGAAGCCTTACTGTCCTCTACGAAACAGCCGTATACGATAAAATCGCTTTGCGCTACATTTCAAAACATTCGAATCTCTTGGTTCTGGAATATGAGGATCTTATCGCAAATCGCGAAGCTTCCATGCAAACCGTTATGGCGTTTATTGGGCTTCCCTATCAGGAAGGCTTGGGCAGTCAACTTTCAGAACCCGTTCCAACGGAGAAACAACCCGCAAGCCAATTCTTCCTTAGTAAAAAGGACGCAGTGCTTTATCGTCTGTTTTATCGATTTGTTCAAGCGCTCCCTTTGATTTTGGTCAAAGCGGGGTACTTGATCTATTGGAAAGCCATCAAGCAGCAATATGGAAATTCAAATTATCGCACCTGAAGACAGGAACTAGCCGAATCAGGAGGTCCAGAAAATGGCTACGATCTATCTGATGAAACAAACAAATTTTAGCGCTGAATCTTTTCAGCAAACCGTCGAAAACCTCGGACTGATGGACAAGCTCCAAAGATCCGAGAAAATTGTTCTGAAACCGAATTTGACAACCGCGCAAAAAGACGACCACCATAAGGGCGTTACCACGCCACTCTGGATCATGGAGTTGGTGATTGAAGGAGTCCGCGGCATAAACGGTCACGCGAAGATTTTGGTTGTGGAATCGGACTGCGGCAAAGAGAACAGGGCAAGAGACAAATTCGTCAACCACGGAATGCAAACCCTCGTGGAAAAAGATCGAAATCTTGAATTATATAACCTATCCGAAAATCCGATTTCCACCTTTGACTTTCAGGGGAGTTATTTTCGCCGAAAAATCGAAATGCCCTCCCTTTTTGGAGAAGAGATTTTCTTTATTTCCCTGGCGAAGGCGAAGACCCATCAACTGACCGTCTTCTCGGGCATTCTAAAAAATCAGTTCGGGTGCCTACCCATGTCAGACAAGACTTCTTATCACCCATATATAAGCAAGGTCCTTGCCGATGTCAACGCATTTATTCTGCCGTCCCTGTCCATTCTTGAAGTTTGCCCGGGCATGGAAGGCAGCGGACCTCTGCACGGACAAGATCGGGATTTGGGCATTATCTCCTTGTCTGACAATCCTGTGGAACTGGACGCTTTTTTCATTGCCGCCCTTGGCCTTAGCCGTTATCAACCGCCATACATCACGCAATCACGAGAACAATTGCGGGCATTCTATCCAATGGAACCTCTTCAGGTGTTCCATAAAGACTTATTGGAGGGGATTGTCCCCTTCCTCTATATCCCCAAAAGGAAACGCAAGAAAATACAAGCAGGGCTTTTGGTCCAGAAATTTGGACTGTTGATTGAAAGAGTTGGTAAAAGATTGCAACGAAAATAAGAGAGGAGAAACGGAATGGAAAAAACACTCAAACCCAATGAACCGAATGTCATCAGCGAACCCATGGAAGGCGAATTGGTGGTTATCAACCTGGAAAGCGGCTGTTACTATAGCCTGAACCGGGCCGCCGCAAAAATTTGGTCCTACTTGGACAAAGGCATCTCCGTCGAGCAAATTATTGCCGCTCAACAGGGAGACGGTCTTGACGAAACAGAAGTCAATGATACCATTGCGTCCTTCTGCGGTTTTCTTGAGGAAGAAATGCTGATGATTGCTTCCGCATCCGATCAGGATCTGCTGGAGTACGAATCCGACTCTTATGAAAAGCCCGTCATCGAAAAATTTTCTGACATGCAGGAGATGCTTCTCCTCGACCCGATCCATGAAGTATCGGAAATGGGATGGCCCAACGAAGCGGACAAATAATCATGAATCAACTTTTTGGCATAGGAAAAGAAACGGAACAGTGGCGCCGAACAACCATTGCCCTAGACAAGTTTTATGTCAACATGCATTTTCCAACAGACCAAAGCCAGGCAATCTTTCTGCGACCTTTTGCCCATCTGATAACCGAAGCGCAGTCGGACGCCGATCTGAATCTCTTTGTAAACCACGGAAAATCCGGGGAAAAACCATTAAAAGCATGGCAACACTTTGAAAACGACTCCTCCGATGAGAAGAAACTGCACGTATACAACAAAGACGGCCAACATTTGCTTTATAACCACGACAGCAAGGTCTTGACCGGTTATGACAGCCATGAGCATACGGCGTATTACTATATTCCATCCCTGGATATGCTCCCCTTCTACGAGAAGGCGGCGCCCATGCGCATGATTTTCCATCACTTTGCTAAGTCCAATGGCTGGTCGCTGGTTCACGGAGCGTCCATCGGAATGAACGGCAAAGGGATCTTACTGATCGGGCGGGGCGGGTCCGGTAAGACAACAACCGCCCTATCAGCAGCATTGGCGGGATTTGAATACCTGGGCGATGACTATGTCATCCTCAACCCGAAGACGCAGTCCATCCTAAGCCTCTATGCCAGCGGAAAATTCCGCTGGGATTCGGAGACTATCCTTCATGGAATCGAGAAACTTGCCGTGAATTCTAAGGATGAAGAGAAAGGGTATTTTTTCTTAAATCAGAAACACGTGAACCTGGAAAAGAAACTGACCTTCAGCGGTCTTGTCATTCCCAGTATTGGGGAGGGAACTGAAACCACTTTCAGACGTATCCCTGCAGCCAAAGCCCTTTTGGTTCTTGCCTCCAGCACCATCTTTCAAATGCCTGGAAGCGGAAACAAAACCCTGCGGAATATCTCCGATGCCATCAAAAACATCCCGGTCTATGAAATGGTTTTGGGAAATGATACGGAAATGATAAATAAACAGCTCAACGAGCTGATCAAAGGATTGTGATCAAATGAAAAAACCGATAGCAAGTGTCATCATTCCCGTTTATAACGGCGAAAAATACATTATGGAAACCATTGATAGTGTTAAACAACAGACCTATCCCCATGTAGAAATCATTGTGGTGGACGACGGTTCCACCGACAGAACAAGAGAACTGGCCGAACCCGCCGTATCCTTGTATATTCATCAAAAGAACAAAGGCGTAGCAGCGGCCAGAAACACGGGTATTCAAGTTGCAACCGGTGATTATCTCGCCTTTATTGACGCAGACGACAAATGGGATGAAACCAAATTGGAAAAGCAGATCGACTTTATGGAAGCCAATCCCCAGGTCTCCTATTCCTTTACCAACCACACCCTGTTTTTGGATGAGAATATGGAAATCTTTCCGGAATGGATCCGGCCAGATTACAAGGAAAACGAATTGACGGGATATATCCCCAGCTCACTTGTTGTCCGTCGTGAGGATTTTGAGAAGATCGGCGCGTTCAATGAAGCGTTAAAGACTGGCGAAGACAGCGATTGGTTTTTGCGCGCCCGGGACTTTGGCTTCAAAATGGCCGTTATCCCAGAAAACCTCCTACTGAAACGCATCCATGGAAACAATCTGTCGGGGAATACGGCCACCACCAAGATGAATCTAATGAAGGCCGTGAAGTTCTCAATTATGAGAAGGAATCGAAATCGGATCAGCGTAGTGATCCCCGTCTATAATGGAGAAAAGTATTTGGGCGAAGCTGTTGAAAGCGTGCTGAACCAACACTTCCCTCCTTTCGAGATCATTATTGTGGACGACGGATCCACCGACGGCACAGAGGCTGCCTGCAAGTCTTTCAGCGACAAGATCATCTACCTGAAACAGGAAAACCAGGGCGCTGCCGCCGCCAGAAATCTGGGGGTGAACAAAGCAACAGGCACCTACCTCGCCTTCTTGGATGCGGACGATATTTGGTCGGCAAACCGGCTGCGGGACGGAATTACCTCCATTACGAAGGAGGGGGCTCCCCCCATTTTCTTTGGCATGACTGAAGAATTCTACAGCCCCGAAACGGACGAAGCATTCAGAAGCCGCTACAAGTGCGCCGAGAAACCCGTTAAAGGCATCCACCCCGGCACCATGCTGATCAAGCGCGAAGACTTTTTAAAGGTGGGTCCCTTCACGACTGAATACACAACCGGAGAGTTCATCGACTGGTTTAAGCGAGCGGAAATGGCAGGGCTGAGCCATTATGTCTCTCCCGCGGTGCGTATACACTATGCCAACCATGGGATTATCCACAAGGAAAACAACGCCGACTACCTCAAGATCATAAAGAAAATGCTGAAGCAGAAACGGGAGTCTGGCCATGAATGATCAGGAACGAAAGTTACTCCATGCCATTTTGGACAAGGACGCCACAACCACTAGGGATGCCTTTTATGCCTGGTCAAATGAGATCAACTTTGACGATGTTGAAGCCGGCAGTTTTCGGCTCATTCCTCTTCTTTACAAGCAAATGTCTTCCCTGCAGGATTCCTACCCGAATAAAAACAAAATGCAGGGTATTTATCGCTACTTCCTTTATAAAAACAGCATCCTGATGCACAAAAGCCTGATCGCCTTGGAAACTTTGGAGCAGGAACGCATCGAGTATATCCTCTTGAAGGGTGCCGCCCTTGTTGCGGCATACTACCAGGAACCAGCCCTTCGACCCATGAACGACATCGACATCCTTGTCAAACGCGAAGATGCGGAAAAGGCGTTTCAAGTGCTTTCCGATTTGGGTTGGCAGCCATATCCCGGCAGAACCTTTCAGCAAGCGTTCCATTCCACCTATTCCATCAGTTTAAATCGGGATGACAACGTTGACTTAGATCTTCACTGGAATGTCATCCACCAAGCGGCTTGGGAAGGAACAGAAAAATCCTATTGGGAAAATACCGAAGATGTGCCGTATATGAAACGTACCGTCAAAATCCTAAGCCCCGAATTGCAGATTCTGCACAATCTATCACATGGAATCCGATGGAACGCGTTGTCATCGATCCGATGGATCCCCGATGTTTGCCAAGTCATCGAAAAAAGAAACGGAGACATCGATTGGAACCTTTTGCTGCAAGAAGCGAAGGACAAAAAACTCGTCTTCACCTTGAAACATGGTTTAAATCTTCTTTCCAATGAGTTCGGTGTTGCCATTCCCTCTTCCTTTATGGATGATTTACGCGCCATACCGGAACGAAAAGCAGAGAAAAAGCTTTACCAATATCTGACCAACCCGTCCCGATATGATGTGATCAAGGTTCAATGGCAGATCTACAACCTCAGCCGAAGTGAAGCTTCCCTACTCAAAAAGCTTATCGGTTTGCCCAGCTATTTAAAACAGAGCCTCAGTTTTGACTCCTATGGAGAAACCCTGCGCTATGTAATAAAGAAAATATGGAAACGCGTGCGCTATGGCCATAAAACCAAGCACACCCATGTATTGCTCAAGAAATAGGAACCCCGTAGAATAGGGGTTCCTATTTCTTTTCTTTCCAACGGTGCAGATTTCCGACAAGAAGTTTATCCTAGAAAACCGGTTGACAGCCTGCCCTCCTCTTTGGAACCAAGGAAGATCTCACCGACATTTTAGTTCCTGATCCGTTGTTGTCAATTTCATGATGACTTGATACAATAACCCCATAGGGGGGTTATTGATTATGGAAAGAATGCAGCAGAAAATTGTATCTCTCGCTTTGCCTTCCATCATAGAAAATATCCTTCAAATCACCTTGTCCACTGTTGACATCTATTTTGTCGCATCCCTTGGCTCCATTGCTATTTCGGCTGTCGGGTTAAATACGCTGATTTCAAATCTTTATCTGACCTTCTTTATTGCCTTGGGAACAGGGATCTCCATTCTGACCGCACGAGGGGAAGGCGAAAAAAATCCTGCCAAGGTAAAACAAAACATTCAAAATGGATTGCTTCTCACATTCTGCATCAGTCTGGGCTTCTTCGCAATGAACGTGGTTTTCGGGGATCAAATTCTCCACCTTATTGGCAAAAAGACAAATTTAGTGGAAGTTGCACAGATCTACTTTAATGTCGTTATTATTCCCATTGCGACATTGTCCTTTATGACGGTGCTCTCCAGCATATTAAAATCGCTCGGTGACACCCGCACGCCCATGTTTACTGTATTGGTGATCAATCTCATCAACATTTTACTGGATTATATTTTGATCGTTGGCATCGGTTCCTTCAAAGGATGGGGGATTTTGGGTGCCGGCATTGCAACCACTGCATCGCGTCTGATCGGATGCATCATTTTATTTGTTATTCTTAACCGAAAAACACAATTCTTGCGCGGCTTTCGTTTCCATTTTTCCGGTTCCATCAAGGAAATGGTGGGCTACGCCCTTCCCGTTGGCCTGGAGAAAATATCCATGCGCATCGGGCAATTGGTATATGGCGGATTGATCATCTCGATCGGAATCAAACATTATGCCGCTCACAATATTGCAGGTACCATTGAGGCCTATTCGTACCTGCCCGCCATGGGTTTTGGCGTTACAGCCTTCACCATGATTGGACACGCCATCGGTGAACGGAATTTTCAGGATATCCGAAAGATCGGGCGATTGACATACAAGTATTCCACCATCTTTATGGTTGGAATCGGTGCCGTCTTTTTTATCTTTGCGCCGCAGCTCGCCGATATTTTCACTGATGACCCAGAAATCATTCACCTTGTTTCAACCGTGCTGAGAATCATCGCCCTCTTCCAACCACTGCTATGCAGCACCCAAGTCATTGCCTCTTCCCTGCAAGCGCTGGGAGATGTGAAATATCCCTTTTATCTCACCACAATCGGCATTTGGGTCATTCGCATCTTGGGCACCATCATTCTGGGGCAAAAAATGGGGCTTGGACTAATCGGCGTATGGATCTCTTACGCAATCGACATTACATTCCGGGGCAGCCTGCTTTGGATTCGATTCAATAAAAAAACAAAAAATATTTCAGTATTACGAAAGGAGTATCTGAATGAGCCATCCAAATAGCAAAGCTGTAGCAGCGAGACTCGCCAAGATCACTGGTCACGCAAAATCGATTCAAAATATGTATGATGAAGGCCGCGATTGCACGGAAATCCTCAATCAAATCGCAGCGGTGAAAAGCGCTTTAAACAGTGTTGGTAAAGTCATTCTAAAAGACCATCTCAATCACTGCATCGTCGATGCTGTCAAAAATGGCGATAAAAGTGCCGTTGAAAAGCTGAATGAATCAATCGACAAGCTTTTGTAATCAAGGGGAAGGTAAGGAGATATCGTTGACTATGTGTCCCTGGCCAATATATTTCGACCTCTCCAGCGGGATTTACTTTCGCAATTGATAAGAGACACTTCTGCCTCCATTGATTTTGATTAGAATCCCCCGCTCCACCATTCTTGTCAAAATTGTTGCCGTCGATGTTTTTCCTTTTTTAATCAGCCCTTCAAGATCGGCGCGCTGCGCACTACCGTTTACCTTCAGATAACTGACAATCAATTCTTCAATTGGGTCCAAAGGTATCTCCCGCTCCGTTTTTGCTAGTTGTTCTTTCGGCAAGATCACTGTAATGGAATTCTCGCGCACAACAAACTCTGGTTGTTGCCTTCGCCCCTGATAGGTGGTTTTTATCCGTTTGACGCCAGTGGCCAATTTTTCAATCATGCCCAGCCGTAAAAAAAGATTCGCTAGCAACTCGTTTCTAGGAATCGAAACATTGCCACTAATATATTCCCGTTCGCTGATCCGCGCAGGCAATCCTCCAGGAGACATGATTTCGATTCGATCATCAAAAATTTCAATCCGAGCAGATGCTTGATGCATATAATCACGATGAACAATCAAGTTCGCAACCGCTTCTCGATAGGCTATCAGCGGAACTTCTTCCACTATTTCCCGATAAACGCCTTCGATTCGTTCCTGAACCAATCGATGTTTCTCTAAAAAATCCAAGCAACGGTCAACCTGATCCAATATCGACATGTCCTTAAGCGTCTGGTGATCCATAATTTGAGATACATTGCTACCGACAAACCTCACCATTTGAATTGTTGCATTTTCCATTTGCGGATCATCTGAAAGGAGCAACGCTGCACGGGTGTAAGCATCATTCTGAATGAGTCCCAGTGTTTTCAACACATTTTGGTCAAGGGTTTCAACGCCGATTCGTTCTCGTAGTTTCGATTGAAGTGTTGTAAACTTTAGTTCCCTCTCTTCAGAAACCGCCATTGAATCAAATTGGAGTTTTTGTCCTTTCATAATTAGACGCTTCAATTCCTCTCGATCGACAGGCACCGATGCCGTATCCTTTCGCATATAGGCGATCCCTTTCAGTAAATAGGGCTGATTTTCTCCATAAAATACTTTCACTTCCAAAACGGATTGATCCTCCATTTCCCTGCGAATCAGCTCATAATAAGGTATTGGCACGATGTTATCACGAATTGCATTTTCAATCTGTAAAGCTGTACCCTGGCAGATCCTCCAATCCAATTACCTGACCTTCGTCATCAATACCGAGCTGAATTGATCCGTCATGATCATTGGCAAAAGCGCATATTGCCTTCAAAACCGTTGAAGAGTATTTCAGTTTGAATTCCAGATATTTGTTTTCATATCGCTCGGACGGTGTAAAGAATCTGCTCATTTCCTCCTCCTATCGAACGAATATCTATTCGTTCGATTTTATTGTACCACCTCCTCTGCTTGCGTTCAATTATTTTGAACAATTAATTATTCGTTCAGCATTCTAGCTTATTTTACCGCCTAATTCTGAATAAATACTAACCTTTGCCAACATATCCCCCTTTGTTGTCCTTTTTTATCCATATATGTAGCTAATTAACTCCTATTCGTTCAATTTTCTTCGAACGATGGCCCTTTCACTTGACTCATATAGGACAAATCCCGAATTTCAGGCATGGTTGATTCGTCGTTCTTGAACGAATCACGAACTTTAAACATAGAAGTTTCGTCTTTCTCGGACGAATCACGAATTTCAGACATGGTTGATTCGTCTTTCTTTAACGAATCGTGAATTTAAGATCCATGCAAGAGACATCCCACCCACCTTCCGGTATACTAAAGGCAACACTATTATTGGAGGTTTCCATGTACGATATCGCCATTATCGGCGCCGGACCGGCCGGCAGCAATCTCGCGCGGCTTCTAGCCCAACAAACCCAATTGAAAATCTGCTTAATCGACAAGCGCCCCTTGCAAGAGATGCAACCAAACGCGCGACGAAAGGCATGCGGGGGACTTCTGTCGCCCGACGCCCAGAAAATGCTGGCGCGTCAAGGACTGACCATCCCGGTTTCCATTTTAGAGGATCCGCAGTTATTCAGCGTGCGTACCATCGATTTTGACAATCGCCTGGAGAACCACTACCCGCGTCATTATTTGAACATGGATCGAGAAAAGTTTGACCGTTTCCTTTTTCATCTGGTGCCCAATTGGGTGGAGAAGCGTCAAGGCATTCTTTTTGATGTGAAAAAAAGAGAATCCCATTGGACCCTGCATCTTCGCACCAACACACAGACAGAATCCATTCAAACCAAAACGATCATTGCGGCTGACGGAGCCAATTCCTTTTTGCGAAGAAAATTCGCACCGAATGTTCCGCGACCCAAAAAATATATCAGTTTGCAAAAATGGTATCCCCTCCACGCCTCCATGCCCTACTATACGGGGATCTTCGATTCCAGCGTGACGGACTACTATTCCTGGACCATTCAAAAGGATGATCACCTCATTCTTGGCACCGCCATTCCTGTTGGCGAACCCCTTCACGAACGGTTCGAACACCTCCGCAGTCAAATTGAAACTCATCTCGAGATTCCTTTGCGAGACGAGACTCGCACAGAAGGTGCATTTATCGAGCGGATCACCCATGTGAATCAATTGCTTTGGGAAAAAGACGGCATCTATTTTGTGGGCGAAGCGGCGGGAGCGACCAGCCCGACATCAGCCGAAGGCTTCAGCTACGCTTTGCAGTCTTCCCTCTACCTGGCCGACGTTCTCGCGAACGAAGCAATAAGACCCGCTCAGCTCTATCGCAGAAAATGCAGGAAGATCGCTCTGAAACTCTTGGCCAAACAGGTGAAATCCCCAGCCATGTATCATTTGGGGATGAGAAAACTGGTCATGAAATCGAAAGTTTCGGCTATTTCGACAAACCTGAACAATGGCTTCCAAAAGGAAGATTAAAATTGCGTGAAAAATGCCCACGGACCAAGTTAAGTCCGTGGGCATTACCTATTCATTTTCAATTATGAAGCCATCGCATTCGCCAAGGAACCTAACACAACAAACCAGATCAGGAAGTATACCAGAATGGCGCGGATATATTTCTTCTTCGCGAAGAACGGGAACTTGTTTCGCAGGTTCACAGGGTTCGTCACCAAAACCAAGCCCGACAAGAAGGTATAGATGATTGCGATCTTTGCCATCGTCTCGAAGATTGGGTCCGAAACCATCCATGTCATAAAAGCATATACTGCAGAAGACAAAAGGATCTTGCCCGGATGCAGGGTACGAAATCCCGGCAGCCAAAAGAATGGATTCCGTCGCATGATTTTTTCTTCAATTAGGGCTTGTTGAATCTCCTTAAATCGATTGGTTTGCTTTCTAAGTCCTTTCTTTTCAAAGGTATTCTCAGAAAGAACCAAGGTATGTAAGATCCCGGAATCGAAGACAATGCCTTCTTCTGTACAGGCGTTGATATACTCATTGACGATCATTGGCGCCGAATATTTCTCATGCTGCACAAAAAGCCACCCGATCCGATCCCATTCGTTTTCTTCCATCATATAGGCAACAAAATCCGTCCCCGTATACGAGTGAATCGGCTTGTTTTTCTCATACTCACCCATCAGCATTTGAAAATGTGCTTCATCCTTGCCCAGAATTAGTTCAAATCCCGCATCGGAGAATTGGACGCCGTCCAAGACCAGCCGCTGAAGTTGAAGAAGCCTGTCCTATACTTTCTCCGGCACCAAAAGTATAAATCTCACTGCCGACGATAATGCGCCAGCTCTCCATGGCCATCGCTTCCTGCCAAGCAACCTGTTTTTGTATCATTGAAAGTTCCGGCCGATTTTGAATCCAAGCAAATGTCTTCGGCAAATCTGTTTCCGTTGCCAAGGCGATCAATTCGACCAAATCCTTCGCATCCCATTCTTCCTCCCAGGTCACAAGTGCCTCAATAGCGCCTTCGTCATCTGAACTTTCAAGAGATTCAAGGAAGCACCCTAGCATGCTCTCCCAACGAAGTTTACGTTCCATTTCTTCCAATTGTTTTTGTAGAGCATCGCCTTCAAGCAATTGGACTTTTTCACGATTCTCGGCAATTGGCATCGCCCAAGATTCGATCCATTCATAGGTGTGACTATCCCGATCATCCGCCGCAAAGATTTCCTTTAAGCGGTTCTCAAATCCATCCTCCTGCAAACATCCGATTAAGTGATCCGCTTCCGGCTGACCAAATAAAAAGTTGTAGGCAACAAGACCAAACTGTTCTTCTACAATCGGCATGATCTGCTCGCGGTCGTCTTCGATAAACTGATCCAGTACCATTTTGGTGGCACCACCGGCAGCACTTCCTGCCGCAATAGCACCAAACAGACCGCCCAAGAAACCGCCCACTGCTGTTCCAACACCCGGTAAAATAACCGTTCCCCACGCAGCGCCTTGGCTCGCACCCGCAGCCATGCCTAGGGTTCCGGCACCTACATTGGCGCCCGTGGTGACCAGATTTTTAGTCAGCTGACCACCGGATATCTTGCCTTCTGTCGCATGGATCATATCCTTGCCAGACAACACCGCTGTTGTAGCAATGGTCGTAATCATATTGCCCCGCATCAGCTTGGATACATGCTTCTTCGCCGCGGCACCAGCAATCTTCTTTCCGCTAACCGCTGCGGCAATCTTGGCTGCCGCCTTGGATCCCATTTGATTGACAATACGGTCCGTCATGGGTCTAAGCGCTTTTTCCAAACCTGTTCTCGCCAATTGAGAGGAAATCACAGTGCCACCCCAGGCAACACCAAATACCTTGATTCCAGCCTCCATGGAAGTCAAGAAAGCTGTTTCCAAGTCATCACCATTCCATACACAAGCCGCAAAGGTCAACACAGAAGACAAACCAAAGGCTTGAATCCCCAATTCAATTCCCTTGACTGCGTCATAAGTCAAGGATTCGACCGTGCCGGCTTTCGCAATATTCTTGGCCTGCTCATAGGTGAAGAGACCTTTTTTAACAATCTTTTCCGCATCTTGTGGATCCGTCACCCCGGGCACTTTTCCATCATTAATCTTGTCCCGCATGGCATCGAGGGCCGCATCGTACTTGTCTTTGGGTACCTCGATTTTCATCGGCTTGCCATTATCCATATACCTGAACCGATCGCCGTCAAAACACTCGTTGACGCAGCGCGATCCAGATGCACAATACTTCGTTTGAATCAATTCCCCATTCACCAAACGGTCCGCGCCATCCAATTCGTTGCCCTTGCCCACTAGCTTCGCTTTCTTGCCCGTCATCTTGTCCGCCAAATGGTTGGCATGCTCCCCAGCAAAGCCATGTCCTTGGCGACTATTGAAGACAACCTGATCCGCTACGGTATTGGCTGTATTCTTGACTCCCAGATGCACCCCCGCATCTTTTGCGATCTTCTTTCCGATCGATTCTCCCTGATTGTCTTTCCCCGGTTCTCCCATTATGCCTCCTATAACTGTTAATTATTCCTATTTTATCACGGAAGAAACCAGCAGAGAAGTGATTTATATTTCACACCGTCTTACTTCCACAACAAAAAAGTGATCCAGAGGACCACCTTTTTGCGCGTGAAGGCTATTCAATTTTTACCATTATGGTTCAAGAACAACCGGCTCATCTGGCAGTTCTGGCCAGTTACAAAGCCAACGGTGTTGATGTTGATAGAAAAACTCGCAGCATCCATCGGTGCAGCAATCGTAGACGCAACATCCATCGGTACAGCAGTCATTGTAATTGTATGCATAACC
>JABXKS010000059.1 GCA_013619125.1 Clostridiales bacterium | reverse complement strand
ACATTATAGACCTCACCAATGGTGCCTTTATTTAGCACCAGGGCGATTGCCCTGCAGTGGTCCAGCACATGAATCCAGTCCCTCACCTGTTGGCCGTCACCGTATACCGGCAGCGGTTTATTGTCTGTTGCCCGTTTTACCATTACGGGAATCAACTTTTCAGGGTATTGGTTCTCTCCGTAGTTGTTGCCGCAGCGTGTGATCAATACCGGAAACCCGTATGTTTTGTGGTATGAAAGCGCCAACATATCCGCGGCGGCCTTACTTGCCGAGTAGGGACTGTTGGGCTGAATATTGGATTCTTCCGTGAATTTACCTTCTTCAATCGAACCATAGACCTCATCCGTAGATATTTGAAGGAAACGCGTGCCTTCCTTGTACCTTCCATCTTCTGCCTGCCAAGCTTCTTTCGCCGCATCCATCAGAATTTGGGTGCCCAGAACATTGGTTCTTAGGAAGGCCGTTGGGTCCTGAATGCTTCTATCCACATGAGACTCGGCGGCAAAGTTCACTACACTGGTAATCTTATGCTCTTTAAAAATTTTGTTGAGCAACTTGCTGTCTGCAATGTCTCCATGGATAAAGACATAGTTTGTTTTGCATTCCACCGTTTTGTTGTTCTCTCTGCTCCCCGCGTAGGTGAGGGCGTCGAGGTTGACAATGGTTTCAGTTGTTTTGTCTATGATGTGCCGAATAAAATTCGACCCAATAAAACCGGCGCCGCCGGTAACTAATATTCCACTCATTGTTCTCTCCTGCTTATTCTAGGCCCGTTGCTTCTTCTTTAGAAAGTTTTTGAGGATTGCTTTCAGCTGAATCTTCAAAACAAGCAAGCGCATATGCGTTTCCACCTTCGGCAAATTATCCCTCACCCACTGAAACATGAGTTCACGATTGTCGCGGTTCGGCTTGGCGTTGGATGCATAATAATTGACAGTTGCCCGGGTCTCATTCACCATCCAGTCATAGTCAATGCCTGGAATCTCTTTTTCCATGGCTTCTTTGCAAACCCATACTTTTTCATCGAGGTTCTTTAAAAGAAAATCAAGGTCCAAGTCGGAAGAACTATCAGTTTTACTCTTGCGGCAGACCCCAATAAAGTCTTCCATGAAATAGGGGTCACCAGTTAGCAAGGCCCGCATATATATGGGACCGTCATTCATCATTCTCATGGTCTCAAAACCAATTCGATTCAAATGGGTCCGCTTGAACAGCGTGGTAAAGGTCGAAAGGGGCTTTTTCACTTCCTGCTGAAATCCCCGCAGGAATTGTTCGCGGCTAACACGCCCCGTGCGGTTTAGTGGCTGGTGCTTGACGGTTCCGTTTTCTTCATTGCGTTGGTCCGCATTGGCGCTGACAAAGGCGTAGTCGTCAGCTTGGTGAACGCCGATGGCTTTTTGGAAGAATCCCGGGTCCGTATAAAAATCATCTGCGTCCAAGAACACCAGATAATCGCCTTTCGACTGATTGAAGCCCCGGTTTCTGCTGATCCCCGTATGGCATTTGACTTCATTTCTTGCATATTGGATTTTGTCGTTGCCATAGTAGGTTTCCCTGAACCAGTCCTTTGTGCCATCTGTGGAACCATCGTCAATGATGAGGATTTCAACATTCTTGTAGGTCTGCATCAACACGCTTTCGACGGCTTCTGCCAGCATGGCTTTTTGATTATAGGTAGGAATAATGACACTGATCATTGGATTCAACTTCACACGCTCCTTCCAGCACCCATCGGTTGAGGGCTGTAAATGCTTCTCCGCCTGCTTCTTGATTTCCGTCCAGTCGAAGGTTTGTTTTTCCACGAAGTCAAGCTCCGGTCAATGACCGGAGCGAGTTCTGTTTATTTATGATTTTTGCTCGTTTTCTTTTTATGGGTTTCTTTCTTTGCATGTACTTTGATTTCTTTTACGGTCACCGCCCCTACGGCCAATCCAAAGATTGTCCAGAAGACCGGCGCCACATGGACCACACTGTCATTGAAGATGCCGGCCGCCGCATAGGCGAAGGTCACGGCAACCAGGGTTGCAGCAATGGTGTCTTCTTTGTTGTCCAACATAAATTTCTTAATGGAATGAACCAGCAAAAGCACGCCCATGGCCAATACAGCCAAGAGGGAGAGTAGTCCCGTATTTACCCCCATCTGCAGGTACCAGTTGTGCGGCTTATCATATAGCAGGTAGGTCGGTTGCCCGATGTTCCACTTAGCCACATGTTCATACTGAGGGAATTCGAAGACAAAACTGTCAGGTCCCGCCCCCAAAAGGATATGGTCCTTAATAAGCGGCAAGGTTCTTGACCAGATATAACCCCGGTAGGTAAACATGGACTCTTGTCCCTTAAATCCCATCCGTGGCGGGCTGTCAATTTCTGCCGGTTCGTGGTTTCTTCCCTTGTAGACAAGTCCCATCTTATCCACCATTACCCAAATGTCATACTTCGGCACAGTGGCGTAGAGCTGGTCCTCATGGCCGGTGATCTTTGTCATCACCAGTTCGTAGTCCTGGTAGCCTTCTGCCTCAACCTGGTAATGGCCCGCGCTGGTGCTTTCAAATCCCAGGTTGTTGCCGTCTTTATCCAACGCCCTTACCTGGTTATTCTTGATTTCAAATGCGATATAGTCTCCGTCCGCCTCCCAGATTTTAATCTGGTCTGGAGTAACCGCAAAGTCTTGCAATTTCTCTTTTTCTTCTCCGTTTTGAGCATGGCGCTCTTCCCGGCTCATGCCGTAATAAGCTTTGTATGTAGCGGACTGCAAGGGACTGTAAAGCACAGCTGCTCCAATCAACGCAATACCTGCATACACGATAGTAATGGCAAGGAGTATTTTGTTCTTTTCCCTTCTATTAAAGATAAGACGGTAGACCACTGTTGCCGCCACGAAGTAGAGAAAGTACAGCGACAGGGTCAGGTAATCCTGTTGGATCAAACGCCTGCCGTCCCACATATTCGCATAAACCATGCTCATCACAACGACCATGCCTGCCCAAGCCACCACTAGAGCGGCCAAACGCTTTTTGTTTTCCTTCAATACCTGCGGCATTAAAAGAACCATGATAATAATTCCGGCTGAAAAGCCCAAAAGACCCGCTGAAGATCTAGAACCCACAAGGGCTGAAAATGATACAAGATTTGCGATCACATAAAAGACTTTCGCCTTTGTGCCGCCCTTGTTGTTCAGGAAATAACCCAGCGACAGCAGGGTTGTCATGGCGCCGTAGCTGCCCATAAAGTTCGGGTTGTAGAGGCTTCCCACAACACCTGCCTGAAAATTCGTTTTTACGGTGTCTCCAATGGTGCCCCATACCGAGCTTGGAAACGCAAAGTAGCGCAGAAATCCTGCCGTGTACGGATCGTAACCGACATATTGAAGAAAACCGATGATACCCATAAGAATGGAGGAAACCATAAGAACATGGGTCAGCAAATGTATCGCATTTTTTTGCCTTCCATAGTGAATACAAATAAAGAAAATCGAGATATAGCTAAGCAGGACCCATGCGCCCTCGAATCGGTCCGTCAAACCGCTAAACGCCACATCATATGAGCTTGCCAGCGCGGAAACCAAGATCGTTGCCGCGTAGATCCCCGCAAGAATGGTGTAACTGCTCTTCTCGAGGTGTATTTTCTTCTTCGCCACCTGGTAAAGAAAAATGACAACTGCAATCAGCGCAAAGGCAATCAGCAGCCTTGCTTTCGTATAAGAATACAGATCATTAAAATAGGCGTTCGCAAAGTACAACGATTCATCCGGGGTGTACTTGTGGGTGTGTACCCGAAACACCAAAGGAATAAATCCCATAATCAAGGCAATGGGCAAAAGTTCCTGCCACTTTATCGCTTTATCCGTTATTTTCTTCATGCTTCCCTCCAACTCTAGTCTGCCTTTATTTTACACCATTTTCCTTATTTCGGCAGAAAAAAATCCTAAATAACACCTATCTGTTTCTGTCGAACAACCATTTCCACTCCGGCGGATTAAAAAGCCTCAGCACCAGCAAATAGGTGACCGCCCCCAACACAATCACGGTTGAAAGTCCACCCAGTTTGATCAACAGATTCATATGGGTCAAATAATACGGTCCCAAGAATTGCTGCAACGGCCAAATAACAAGAGCCATGGCACCCGAAGCAATCACGGGCGGAAGTATTGCCGGCAATTGACTCTCCACTTCTGCCTTTCCATAATGGTGATAAAACTTCCATTGGCGTAAAAACATTCCCAGGTACCCAGCAACCGCCGTTGCCGCCGCCAAACCCTGCACGCCGTATCGGCCGACCCAAAGAAGATCCAATGCAATGTTGACGGCCACGCTGATCATGCCAATTATCATGGGTGTCTTGGTGTCCTGATTTGCATAGAAGCCCTTAACGTAAAGACTATTCACTCCTACCGCCAAAATAGCTGCCGCATAAATGCGTAAAAGACTCGTTGTCTGCACCAGAGCATGCAGATCAAAAGCACCCCGGCGGTAAATTACCGTGACAACGGGTCCCGCCAAGATAATCAATCCAATAACAGAAGGGATTAACATATCCACCATCACCCGCATGGACCGATCCATGACCCGGCGAAACCGCACCCTATCCGTCTGAGCAAAGTGCGAAAGGGTTGGAAATAAAAGGGTCACAAAAACGGCCATAATCAACGACTCATAGGTACCGACAATTCGGTAAGAATAATTCAATGCCGCAACACTGCCTGTTGCAAGGGGCGTAGCCAAGATTTTGTCCACCATTCCGTTGATATGGTAAACCACACTCCCCATCAGCAATGGAATGCTTAGCCGGGCAAGTTTCTTCACATCCGCACTGTCCCAAAATCGAGGCACCCAATGATACCGATACCCCAAACGCCTCATGTACGGCACCGTTGTCAAAAACTTGGTCATACCAGAAAGCACCATTGCAACAGCCAATCCTTCTATGGATTGAAACCGAACCGGCAATATCATGAAAAAACCAATATAAATCAGATTGGAATAAATGCCTGCAAAATTTGCGACCAAAAAACTCTGGTGACTCTTTAAGTAGTTGAGGTGCAAGTCATAGATGGCACCAAAAAAGATGGAAAATACACCGATTCGAAACAGGGTTACCGTAAGCTCTTGGCTGGAGGATGAAAATCCATACCCAATGAATCCTACGAGTACAGGCGCATAGACAAGCAAAACCGCAACAACGACCCCATACAACAGCACAAGCCCCTGCGTCAATCGGCGAATCAGGTTTTCCTCATTCCCTTTTCGGTTTCTGATTTCAATTAAAAGGGGAATCATCCCATTGCTGAAGACCCCTGTAAACAACCAGATAAAACTCACCATGGAACTCATCAGAAAAAAGCTGTCCGCATCCGTTCCCGTGCCGAAATTTTTTGCGATAAAAATCTCCCGCAGAAAACCCGTCGCACGACTAAGTAAGGTAAGTACGCCGATCAGTAATGCCGTTTTCTTTAAAAAGCTTGCATTGCCTGTTTGGCTGCTTCCATGCCCCCGAAGACGATAGAATACGTTTTGAATGACCGACCAAGCGGAAGACATCCGCCCCATTGCTTCGTGTCTTCTGAATACACGGTAATTATACTTCAGTAGACTGATCTTCTTTTTGGATAAGGATTCCTTGTGGGAGCGATGAGAAGCCAATGTCTGATGCAGACACAGGGCTGGTTGTTTTACTTCACGCATCAATTTCAACCACAAGGCATAATCCTGTCGCTTCCGTATGGAAGGAAACCACACACTCTCAAAGGCGGTTTTATCCAAAATCACGGTCAGGCATCCCATCCAATTCCGCTTCAGCATCATTTCGTACGTAACAGCATCCGGCAAGGTTTCTGCCGACAGTAAAACTTCGCCCTTTTCATCGATCGAATCATACTCCGTAAAGGACACCGCCACACCGGTTTCTTCCATAAAGGCAATCTGTCTGCAAAGTTTCTCTTTGTGCCACAAGTCATCGGCATCCAAAAAAGCCAAATATCGTCCTTGCGCTTGCTGAATTCCCGTATTTCTGGCTACGGCACTGCCTTGGTTCTCTTCCATATAACTACACTGAATGCGAGGGTCTCGTTTTGCCCACTCCTCAACAATTTTCTTTGTATCGTCCGTTGACGCATCATCCACAATGATGAGTTCCCAATCGGCCTCGCTTTGGTCCACGACAGAAGCAATGGCTTCGTTAATGAATTTTGAAGCATTGTATGCAGGCATAATCACTGATGTTTTCACTTTCATTGCCATTCCTCCTTCTCGTCATCTTTATTCGTCCATGCGTCGCTGGATCATACGAAATTTTCCAGAAGGCGCATATGCCAGTTCTTTCTTCCACATTATATCTATTCTTAACGGTTCTTGAAAAATATTCTCCATTTCTCGTTTTGTTTCTTTCTCAAAATTCGTATGAATTTCGTGTGGTTTCCCCATATCCAAAAGATGTACTTCAATCCTACCATAGTCCCGTTGAATAATCTGTACTCGGGTTTGATACTCCATCCCGTACACCCAGCAAAAATGGACCAGGGCATTGGGCGAAATCTTTCGTCCGTTTTTGGCATAGAAGAGATCCTGGCTGCGCCCCTCAATCTGTTCAATTCGAGACCACGGATTTTCACAGGAACATTGGCTGTTCGACAAACTGCCACGGTCGCCGATCCGGTATCGGATCAGAGGCATCGTTTGATTCACCATGGTTGTAATTAAGAGTTCGCCCGTCTCGTTCATTTCTACTCTCTGGTTGTTTTCATCAATCGCCTCAACATAGAAGGCAAGGCCTTGAATATGCAACCCTTGTTTCTCCTTGCAGGAAAGTGCCATATCCCCAAACTCCCGGGATCCATAGCAATTAAAAAGCGACGGACCAAAGACCCGTTCAATGCGTTTGCGCATGGTTGGATAAAGGGTGCCCGCCGTAACCTTCATCTTCATGTCCTTTGGCATGTCGAGTCCGGTCTCTTCCGCTCGCTCTGCCAAGCGATAAAGAATATCGACATAGGCCAATAGCAATTTGGGTTTCTCCTTTTGCATGCCTGCTAAAATCTCATCCAACTCCTCATTGGACAGAGAGAACCCTTGAATTCGCTTGATATTTACGATTCCTCGTATCAGCCTGGTTTTTGCGGCTGCTTGCTTTCTTTGCCTTTCATTCATGGAGCCCCAAATCACCCATTTTTTCTCTCCCAACCGGTATTCCATTGCCTCTTGATGTGTGCGTTTTATTCCGCGCACCCAGTCTTCTGAGGCCTGATCCAAATAAAAGCAAGTTGGAACCCCTGTCGTTCCCCCCGAGCGATTCAAAAATGCACCCTTGGGTCGAGGTTGAATCTGCAACTCGTCAAAATATGTTTTTACCATTCCGGGTGTTAAAATCGGAAAATGAAGCAAGGCTTCCTCCGCATTGTCCGGCCGAATGTCCAATGCAGTCAAATCTACTTGGTCCTGGTAAAATGGAATCTGCTCCAGGGCGTGTTTCAGCGTCTCGGCCAGCCTTTCTCGCTGTGCTTCCTTCGCTTGCTCGGCCGACCATGTCCAACTTTCTAGTATTCGCTTAACATGCCAGCTTCGCCTGTTTCCATTATAATTTAGGTAAAGCGGAATAACCACTTTTCGGATGATCTGCATGGTACCAAACCTCTCTTATCATTCGGTTTATGTTTCTCTCTTTTCGCAACGACTAGACCTGCTACTCTGACATTTGAATCCAATCCCGATATGCATCATGGGAAATCTTTGCAATCTCCTCCCAGGTGGGTAAATCATTCGCTGCTCGCAAGGCATTCTTTCGATAACGAACCGGGGCTTTTTGATAGGCCTCAATGGCAGCGGCCAATTGCTGCGGCCACAACTCTTCCTGTCCATCATAAAGCACCCATCCATTGTTATTGGCCTCCACCCAAGTTCTTCGATTCGTGCCCTCCGTGACAACGACTGGAAGTCCGGATGCGGCTGCTTCATACGGGGTGAGGGGCAATCCTTCATAGCGGGAAAGCATTACAAATAAATCTGCATTTCTGAAAACCGAGCATTTTTCTTCTCCATAAACGGGACCAAAAAACCGAATCTTTGGCGCATGGATCTCTGCTATTTGCGCTTCCAACCGGTCGAATTCTTTTTGCAATCCCTTCCCGTAAATCAATACCTCAATCTTAGACTTTATCTCTTCCGGCATGGCTTGGAGGATCGCAAGTAAGCGGTCAAACCCCTTGTTAAAATGGTCGATTCGCCCAAGACTCAGCAATTGAATGGGCTTATTGACAGGATGCTGATTGGAATAAATTCGAAAATCAGAGGGAATCGTGTTGGGAACAATCGCATAATCCAAACCCGGCATACGGCTGATGTCCCGTTCCTCTTCACATAGATACACAACACCTTTCGCCTTCTTTATCCATCGGTCCACCCATAGGATATGGGCAATTCTCTTTTTCCATGGAGATTTTGCCAACGCGCGGCGGTTCAAGCTCCCATGGGGTTCAACCGCATAGGGAATGCCCTCTCGTTTTAAAATGCTGGCAATCCCAATAAACGATGGAATATATACCGCGTGAAATACTACTAAATCAGGCTGCAATGCCAACATGCTTTTTACATTGGCTGCAGTCATATCTCCATTGGGTGCAATCAACCGATGCTTCAGGGTTTCGTATATCCATGCTTCACTGTCATCCCTGCAATTCTGCGCATCGCTTAAATCCTGAATCACCTGATGGATCCCGCCTTTTCTTCCCATATGCTTGCTGGTGATATGCACAATCTTTACATATTCAGAATCCGTCTCCATGCTTGCCCCACTTTCTCTCTTGAAAAATCCTTCGCGCGCTTGGGTCCCCATTCCTGCAGTCGAATGCGCAATTCGTCATCATCAATGACCCTAGCAATCGCCTTTGCCAAGCATTTAGCCGTTTCTTCTCCATCATCCCATGGTGTCAAAATCCCAAATTCATGAATCTCCACCTGCTTTGCCACTTCGTTAACCAAAGTGGTCGGTGCCAAGATCTCTCTGGGACCAAATGGACAATCCGTTGAAATAACAGGAAGACCCTTGGTCAATGCCTCCGTAATCACATTGCCAAACCCTTCATAAACCGAGCATAAAACCAAAAGGTCCGCTTCTTCATATTCTCTTTCAATCTCCCATGTAAAAGGTATCATTTCTATGCGATCAGCCAAGTCATTCTCTTGTATCCATCGTTCGAATTCTTCTTTTCTCACGCCATTGCCAATCATCCGCAACATCAATTCAGGACGCGTTGGCGCAAGTATGCGAAAGGCTTCAAGCAAATGCTGCTGCGCCTTTTGATTGGAAAACCGTCCCACGTGAATAATGCGCTTTACCGACCGAATTGGTCGCTCATATGCAGAAAACGGCGCAATCGGATTATAGATCGTCGTTGTCTTTCCACGAACTGCTGGATACATCCGAATCAGACAATCTTCCACCCCTTTTGAAATTGCAACAATCCGTTTTGCCCCATGCAAGGTCAGTCCAAAAAGCACCTTATATGCCGTTGAGAGTGATTCTGGGTTATTGCGAAAAGATAGAATCGTATCTCCGCCTGTAAGCAAGTTGATTAAATTGGCTTCTGGCAGAAAGCTGATCACCGCATCCAATTTTTGTTCTCGCTTTAATCGTCTCACCCAGCGCAGCCGCATGAACAATACCAAAAGCGATCCGGTCTTCTCTTGCTCAAAGCTCAATCGTACTCCCGCGTGAGGATATTCCTTATCCTCTTTAAAAAACGTGAGAAAATAAACCTCCACGCCCTGCTCCACAAGAAGAAGAGAAATCTCACTGGCAACACGTTCCGCCCCACCGCCGGAACACTTATGAATCAAAATTCCAACTTTCATCATCATTCCTCCGGTATTTCACAGATCACTTGCAGATATTTTCCCGACGGCAGAGTCGGAATTTCATCCACCAGATTATAGGTAATATTCACAGGCTCGCCAACCAGTGACTCAATCGCTTCCGCATATGCTGTCCGTGCTTGGCTAAATTGTCCCCAGTTGGCAGGTTCATAGAGCACAAGTCGAACCGTAAAAGCATCGTAATTCGTTTGAATGATTTGCTGACGGGAAAACTGATCTTGCCCGATGATATTGTTCAAATGATGCATAAAATAATAGCTGCCCAGTCTGCCGCCATCTCGATGCTTAAACATACAGATCGCACGACCATCAATCTGTTTGATCAAAGGCCAATTACGCCCACAGGAACATTTTTCTTCCGCCCATGTGCCAATATCCCCGGTATCATAACGAATTAAAGGCATTACGGTATTATGCAGCTGCGTTGCCACAATCCTTCCCGGCACACCTTTTGGCACAGGATTCCCCTTGTCGTCCACAATCTCAACAAATTGCATATACGGGCAAACATGCAAGCCTTCATGTTTCTCGCAATCACAGGCGATATCCATCATTTCTCTTGTCCCATAGCGATCGAAAATCTCACACTGAAATATTTCTTTTAAGGTTGCTCGAATTTCTGGCGTCTGGGTTGATGTTGACGTCATAATGGCACCATGGATCGGTAGTGTTTTATTTTTTCGCCGCAAAACCTTGGCAAATTCATACAAGGGTAGATTATAGGCCAAAATCAGTTTGGGATCCTTCTTGCGAAAGATGTCTTGAAATTCTTCCAATCTCTCCATTCGAAAATCCAATGTGCTGACCGGAATGATATTCCGAGACCAATAAGAAATCCGATCATGCATCCGACCTTTCCATGATTCAGCAGGGAAAAGTCCCCAGAATTTAATCATTGGCTCTCCCAATTGCAGTCCAGCCCACTCGTTGAAAAAAAGTTTGAGTATCATGCCTCGTTCCCTATGTTCGTAATCCAAAAGAAAGGAAACAGGCACGCTGGTGGATCCACTCGTTGTATCCTCACGGGTTTTCGAATCAATCCGTTTTGACACAATCAAATCTTCACGTTCTTCCTTTATCGCTTGTCGTGTTAAAATTGGAAAGTCCGACAGTCGGATCCCCTCGACTCGCTTGTGATAATACGAGACGTTCTCCTTGGCATCTTTCAAGACACGCTCAAGCTGATCCCTTTGATAGGCGAAGATCTCCTCTTCAGTTGCCCATTCCAGTGACCTAATTTCCGACAAATATTTTTTTCTGTTTCTCCTATATACAATGAGGGCAGACAAATGTTTATTCATCTCAAGTCTCCATTTTTTAGGGTTCCAGCGATTATTATATATAGTATTTATTCCCATCTTTTAATTAGTTTACCTTTTTTTAACGGGTTTCACGCTATTTTTTCGAATATTTAGATTACAATTAATCACAAAAGAAAAAAGACGACTTTCGTCGTCTTCGCTCGTTGAATGAAGTTACGCCCAGTATACGTGCACCCTCATTCCTCCTTTTCTAT
>JABXKS010000058.1 GCA_013619125.1 Clostridiales bacterium | reverse complement strand
ATATACGGGTGGGGAAGTCAATAGTGTAGTTAAACAAGAAGCGAAGGTACGGATGGCCTTTGCATTTCCAGATCTTTATGAGATCGCCATGTCTCATATGGGTGGACATATTTTATATCAAATGATCAATGAACAGGAAGGGTTGGCCTGCGAACGCGTTTATGCGCCATGGACTGATATGGAAGCCATTATGCGCGAAGAGGGCATGCCCCTTTTCAGTTTGGAGACGAAACGAACGTTAAAGGAATTTGATTTTGTTGGTTTTACTCTGCAATATGAGATGAGTTTCACCACGATCTTAAACATGCTGGATTTGGGTGGACTTGCCGTGCGTCGGGAAGATCGTCTCGAATCCGATCCCTTGGTGATTGCGGGAGGGCCTTGTGCCTATAACCCGGAACCACTTGCCGACTTTTTCGATCTCTTTGTGATCGGAGACGGTGAAGAGAGAACCCTCGACATCATGCGCCGTTACGAAGAAGGCAACTTTTCTTCCAAGCGTGAATTCATGAAGTCCTTGTTACCCTTAGAGGGCATTTATGTACCGGAATTCTATGAAGAGGATTATCACGAAGACGGAACCATCAAAGCACGTCGCGCCTTGATACCTGAAGCGCCACTTGTGGTGCAACGGACGATCATGAAGAATTTGGATGAGGCATTTTTCCCCGAAAAGATGATCGTGCCATTTATCAATACGGTCCATGATCGGGTGATGTTGGAATTGTTCCGGGGATGCACCCGGGGATGTCGATTCTGTCAGGCGGGTATGATCTATCGTCCCGTGCGGGAACGAAAGAAAGATACTCTTGTGCAACTGGCCGAGAAGTTGGAGAAGAGCACCGGGTATGAGGAGATGAGTCTTTCTTCTTTAAGCTCCAGTGATTACACGGAGATTGAACCTTTGATCAATGAATTGACAGAAAAATTCGCTGAAAAGCGTGTCTCTTTGTCTTTGCCGTCCATGCGATTGGACACCTTTCCAAAGGATCTTCTTAAGAAGATGCAAGAGGTGAGGAAGTCTGGGCTGACCTTTGCGCCGGAAGCAGGATCTCAAAGATTGCGAGACGTGATCAACAAGGGAATTTCAGAGGATGATGTTCTGAAAACTACGGAGGAATTGTTCCAGATGGGATGGTCCACTGTGAAGTTGTACTTTATGATTGGGTTGCCGACCGAAACCGAAGAGGATGTCATGGGAATTAAGGAGTTGGCTTACCAAGTCAAGGAACGATTTTTCCAGATTCCACGGGAAGAGCGCAAGGGAAATCTTCGCATTAATGTGAGTGCGGCTTGCTTTGTGCCGAAGCCGTTTACACCGTTTCAATGGTTTGGACAGGCAACTCAGGATGAATTTAAGGAACGTCAAACGATGCTGAAAAAGAGCATGCGTGATCCCAAGGTATCTTTCAGTACCCATGATGCGGCAACCAGTTATTGGGAAGCCGTGATTGCCCGCGGAGACCGTCGAATGGGACGTGCGATTGAAACTGCCTGGAGAAATGGCGCGAAATTCGATAGCTGGGGACAATTTTTCAAACCGAACACTTGGGCGGAAGCCTTTGTGGAGACAAAGTTGGATCCGGTGTTCTATGCGAACCGCACACGAGAATTTGATGAGATTCTGCCGTGGGAATTTTTACGCGTCGGGGTTTCTAAAGAGTTTTTATGGCGGGAATATCAGCGTGCCTTGGAAGGGACTGTCACTCCAGACTGCCGCAACAATTGCGAGGCCTGCGGCGTTATTCAGACCTACGGAAAAGGGGTATGTCAATGATCATTCGAGTCAAGTTTGAAAAGAAAGCCGACATGCGCTATATCGGGCATCTGGATTTGATGCGCACCATGCAACGATCCATGCGCCGAGCGGATCTACCTATTGCCTATTCGCAAGGGTACAATCCGCAACAAAAAATGAACTTTGCCATGGCTCTCGCCTTAGGGATGGAGAGTGAGGCGGAATATATGGAAGTGGAGATGGCGGAGGAGATCAGAGCGGCGGAGTTTGCCAGTAGATTGAACACTGCCTTGCCAGCCGGAATCAAGATTCTTCACGCGGAAAAAATCGAGGACGCGCCAAAATCCTTGATGAGCATCGTTTCCTGGTCGCTCTACGCGGTTGGTTTTCCCGATGAGGGGAAACCTCTTGATACGGAGTCGAGAATTGAAGCGTTTCTAAAGGAGCGTGAAATCTGGACCACTCGTCGACGAAAGAAGAAGAAGCAGATGGTTAGCAAACAAGTGGAGATTCGCCAATGGATTGAAACCATCGAATGGCGAGAGGAAACACAGGAATTGCAGATGATGCTGAAAACCGGTAGCAATGGCAATCTGAAACCGGAAGAGGTTTTGCCTGTATTGTTTCCAGAGATGACCATGCCGAACATTCGGCGTTTGGAAATCTATCGTGACACGAAGCGGGGACGCAAGCCGCTCTTATAGGAGAACGCGATGAAACTGAGAATGGATCGAAGTGAAACCTTGACGATCTTTGTGGTGGAGCAGGATGGAAAAATGGTGGACCTACGGGTCTGGGAAACCGGAGAGACGGATCCCCGATACCAGTTGCATTCAGCACGGGTAAAGCAACTGATGCCAGCGGTGAATGGTGCCATTTTGGGTCTTGGAGACCGGGAAGTTTATTTGGGTTGGCCGGATTTAGATCCTGAAAGAAAAAAACGGGGGAAAACCATTGCAGCCTGTTTGCATCTTGAAGAACGGCTCTTGGTGCAGATTCGGCGTGCTGAATCCGGAGAAAAAGCGGATAAGGCGACCCTGCGGATTGCAATCCCGGGTGCATTGATGGTGTATTTGCCAAGGGAGTCGGGTGTCTCTATCTCGACGAAAATTCACGATCCAAAGATTCGACTGAATCTGGAGACGAATGTGGTTTGCCCGGAAACCGCGGGGGTGATTCTGAGAACCCAAGCGGCTGAGGCAACTCTTGAGCAGGTGAACGCCGAACTCGAGAAGTTAAAAAACGCATTTGAAGCCGTTGAAGAACAGGAGATGAAAACCAAATCTCTACGCTCTTTTCAGGTGGAGGTAGATTCAGAACCCACCTTTTTCACCCGGTGGCTGAAGGTGGCTGATGAAGTCATCAGCAACGATCTGGATGATCAAGCCTGGGCGATGGCGTGGGGATTGAAATTTTCCCATGAGGAGATGCCCTTGGAGCCTTGCTGGCATGATTGGATAGGCCTTCGAAAAAAAACGGTGTCCATTTCAGATCAGCAGGGAGAGATTGTGGTGGAAGAACTGGAAACCCTTACAGCCATTGATATCAATCGAAAGGGATCGGCCAAGCTATCCGTCGCCGTGATCGATAAGCTCGCCGTGAGGGAAGCTATGCGGCAACTCAGGCTTCGTAATATTGGAGGCATGGTTGTGATGGATGTGATCGACAAACGGGGCTCGAAACGAACCACTCGTGAGGTGACGGCCGCCCGGACTGACGATTCGCATCCCATCAAGGTCTACGGTCCTTCAGCCATGGGACTGATCGAATTGATTCGAACGAAACGAGGCGCGAGCGTAAATCAACTCCTAGGTTCGGTAAAGTCACCGACGGCATGCTATGCTCTTTGGAGACTATCCCTTGCGTTAAGGCAAACAGGGACATCGAGCGGGGTCAGAATTCAGGGGACTTCCGGATTGATCGAGCAACTGAAACAAGTGGACAGTTGGAAAACCTGGGAGACAGCATCTGGTTGGAAACAGGTAGTTTGGGAGCCCTTGGATCAGGAAGAAGAGTTCCTTCGGATTTTACCTTTTTTGAAAAAAATAACGGTTTGACATTATAAATAAATCGTGGTATACTTCATATCTGTGAAAGCCGCACAATATGGGTTCAAAACGGGAAACCGTACCTAATTTTTGGCGAGTCTAGTTTAAGGAGGTGTAAACTATGTACGCAATTATTGAAACTGGTGGTAAGCAATACCGTGTTCAGGAAGGCGACTTGCTTTTTATTGAAAAATTGGAAGTTGAAGCTGGCGATGCGGTTACATTTGATAAAGTATTATTTGTAAACGTTGAAGGCGATGTGAAAATTGGAAAGCCATTTATTGAAGGCGTAACGGTTGAAGCGAAGGTCGAGAAAAACGGCAAAGCGAAAAAAGTTATGGTCTATAAATACAAGGCAAAAAAAGGCTATCGCAAAAAGCAAGGTCATCGTCAACCATATACGCAAGTGACGATCGGAAAGATCAACGCATAGTGGTGTGGGTGATGATATTTCGATCTAATCACGAAGTGATTGGATACGAAATCAAGGGCCACAGCGGATTCGCAGAAGCGGGACAAGATATTGTTTGCGCGGCGGTATCGGTATTGGCGCAAACAGGTGCAAACGCGCTAGAAAAATTAGTGGGTGTGGAACCTGAGATTCAATTGGAAGATGGATACTTACAAGTGATGCTTCCAAAGAATCTACAAGAATCAGAACGAGAACAGGCAAAAACAATTTTCGAAACAATCCTAGTAGGATTGGAAGATGTTGTGGAAGCCTATCCTAGATATGTAAAACTCAAATACAGGGAGGTGTAGAGATGATGAAGTTAAATCTACAACTATTCGCCCATAAAAAAGGTGTAGGTAGCTCCAAAAACGGTCGCGATTCCGAATCGAAAAGACTCGGCGCGAAACGTGCGGATGGACAATTTGTTTTATCAGGAAATATCCTGTTTCGTCAGCGTGGAACGAAGATCCATCCAGGATTGAACGTGATGCGTGGTGGTGATGATACGCTATTTGCAACGATTGATGGTGTCGTCCGATTCGAAAGAAAAGGTAGAGACAGAAAGCAAGTAAGCGTTTATCCAAGAGTGTAATTCAAACCTACCCAAATGGGTAGGTTTTCTTTTTGCAAAGAGTTAGATATAATAAGAGTAATCGAAAAATAGAGGTGAACCATGTTTGTAGATATAGCGAAAATTGAAGTTAGAGGCGGTGCCGGTGGAAATGGTGCGGTTGCATGGCGACGAGAGAAGTACGAACCGGCAGGCGGACCAGCCGGCGGCGATGGGGGTTATGGCGGAAGCGTAATCTTAATTGTTGATCCAAAAATCAACACCCTGGTGGACTTTAAGTACCGCCGTCATTTTCGTGCGCCTCTTGGGGAACATGGACGTGGCAAAACACAATACGGGAAAAAGGGCGAGCATCTATATGTAAAGGTGCCTCAGGGAACCATCGTGAAAGACGAGGAGACCGGCAATATCATTGCAGACATGGTGAGCCCGGGTGAAACCTTTATCGTGGCTAAGGGTGGTCGTGGCGGAAAAGGCAACGCGAAATTTGCCACTTCAACCCGACAAGCGCCGAATTTCGCGGAAGCGGGACAAAAAGGCGTGGAACGTGAGATTATCTTGGAGCTGAAGCTATTGGCCGATGTTGGCCTATGTGGATTCCCCAATGTCGGGAAATCGACCTTCCTGTCCATGGTGTCGGAGGCGAAACCGCGAATTGCCAATTATCATTTCACAACCATTCATCCCAATCTTGGGGTTGTTCGGGTCGGTGATGGACAATCATTTGTTATGGCGGATATTCCAGGCTTGATCGAGGGCGCTCATGAGGGCACCGGACTAGGTCATGAATTTTTGCGCCATGTCGAGCGAACTCGAATTCTGGTGCATATTGTGGATGTTTCCGGCAGCGAAGGCCGAGATCCATATGAGGATTTTATGACCATCAACCATGAGCTGGTCAGCTACAATGAGCGTTTGGGTAATAGACCGCAAATTGTTGTGGCCAATAAAACCGACTTGCCAGATGCCGCAGAGAAAATTGCGGAGTTTGAAGAGAAGGTTCGCGCTCTGGGGTATGACTTCTATGCCATGTCGGCAGCGACAGGGAATGGGGTAAAAGACCTAAAACACGCTATTTGGCATAAATTGCAAACCGCTGAGATTGAAGAAGAGATTGTCGAAGTGGTGGAAGATACCTACGCCAATAATCGTGAAAGAGATCATGAAATCACCTATGAAACCATTGAAGAAGTGGTTCATGTAGAGGGTGTGTATTTAGAAAAGATTTTGATGTCCACTAACTTTGAGGATGATCATTCTGTCGTTTACTTCCAACGCAAATTGCGCGATTTGGGCGTAGTTGAAACCCTGAAAAGTATGGGAACGGAAGAGGAAGATATGATTGTCATTTGCGGTGTGGAATTTGAATTCTTTGAATAGGAGAGAAGATGAACGGAAAACAAAGAAGTTATTTAAAAAAATTGGCGCATGATCTGCAGCCCCTTTTCCAAATTGGAAAAAACGGGATAACAGAAAATTTCATCGAACAGGTGAATCAGGCGTTGGAAGCGAGAGAATTGGTAAAATTCAAGGTGTTAAACAATTCTCTGTTGGAAGCGAAGGAAACCGCGAATGAGCTGGCCCGAGCGACAAACGCGGAATTTGTGCAGGCAATTGGCAATAAATTCATCCTGTACAAAGAATCACAAGACAACAAGAAGATTGTCTTGCCGCGGGACTAGATGAAACGGATCGGCTTGTTTGGCGGCACTTTTAATCCCATTCATATGGGTCATCTTGTGTTGGCGGAATGCGCTCGGGATCAGCTGGCATTGGACGAGGTAGTGTTTATACCCAATCGAATACCGCCCCACAAGGCAGAAACGGGGTACTCGCCGGAACAGCGACTTGAACTGGTTTCTGCTGCCATTGCCGACAAGCCTGCTTTTCGGGCGAGCGACATTGAACTCAAACGAGATAAGCCTTCATACACGGTTGACACTCTGCGTGAGATTCATGCGATTTGGCCGGAGGCTCAATTGATGTTTTTAATTGGTGCGGATTCTCTGTTTCAATTGGAGAATTGGGTGGCGTTTCAAGAAATCTTTCGATTGACGAATTTCGGAGTTGTGGCGCGTCCGCCCTTTGAAAGGGAACGGTGCCAACAGGAGATTTCACGTTTGGAATCCCTGTATCCGGTACTGTTTTCCTGGGTGGAAATGCCGATGATCGGCATTTCGTCTCGATCGATCCGCGAGGATTGGAATCGGGGGAGGTCTATTCGTTTTCAGGTTCCGGAGGCGGTCTATCGCTTAATGGAAGCCGAGAAGGAAGGGAAGTCCGAGTCATGACAAAAGAAGAAGTATTCGCAAGAATGAAAAAGAACCTAAGTCCTTCAAGGATCGATCATATTTTACGTGTGGTTGATACCGCTCAGCAATTGGCCGAGCGGTATGATATCAATCCTGAACGGGCGGAATGGGCGGCGTTATTGCATGATTTTTACAAGTGGCAGGACCAGGAAGCCTATGCAGCGGCCCTGGAAGCATCCGGCTTGTCATTGGATGAGGAAACGGTCGCTTCTCAGGAGTTGAGCCATGGATGGATGGCTGCTGAATTTTTGCAGACCTCCCTCGGGTTCGAGGATGAAGAGATCTATTATGCGGTGGCAACTCACACCACGGGACGCAAAGGGATGAGCCTTTTGGAAAAGGTGATCTATATGGCAGATCGGGTGGAACCGGGTCGAACCCAGCCGGGAACCGAAGAATTACGCAGTCTGGTCTTTCAAGACTTGGATCGGGCGGTGTATGTCGCCATGAATCAAACGCTGGAATACTTATTGAAGAACCATGCCTATATTCATCCGCGAACGATTGAAGCGCGCAATGATTTATGGAGAAACATCACAGAGAGGAAGGAACGGATTGAAGGATAATCAAACTATATTGGAAATAGCCGTTAAAGCGGCAGATGCAAAAAAAGCCTTGGATATCGAGGTCATCAACTTGATTGGACTTTCTTCGATCGCTGATTATTTTCTGATCGTCAGCGGAAGCAATGATCGTCAAGTGGCGGCCATTACCAGTGAAATTGAAGATAAATTAACCGAGATAGGGGTTGAACCCAAGTACAAAGAAGGCATTCGAGGCAGTCGTTGGATTGCTTTGGATTATGGCGATCTTATTGTACACGTCTTCCATCAGGAAGAGCGAGAATTGTTCGGACTGGAAAAAGTCTGGGCAGAAGGCGAACGTCTGGAACTGAGTGACTGGATCTAGAATACCGGAGGTGATCGATTTGGAACAACGAGAAATTCATCCAATCCTACGGCAGATGTTGCCGCTGGTGGAAGCCATATCTAAGACAGTCGGCGATAATTGCGAAATTGTCTTGCATGATTTCAGTGACCTGGAGAATTCAGTTGTCGCGATCGCCAATGGACATGTAACAGGACGGACACTGGGCAGCGGCATGCTTTCCAAAGGGCTAGAAGCCTATTTGAACCGGGAGTACGAAGAGTCATTGATCAAGTATAAGACCATTATTGGCGCAGGCCGGACGTTGAAGTCTTCGACAATTTTTGTGAAGGATGATACGGAAACCGTAATTGGTGCCATGTGCATCAATATCGATGTGACAGACCTTCTCTTGGCTAACAGGGCGATTCATAATCTTGTTATGACAGAAGATTTGGGACGGACGGTTGAGGCTGAACGCAGCCGTTTCCATGTTTCTGAAATCCTGACGAAGGTTGTGGATGAGGTGTTTCAATCGATCAATAAACCGGTAGCCTACTTGAGCAAGGCAGACAAGCTATTGATTGTGGAGCAGTTGGAAGATCGAGGTGCATTTTTGATCAAGGGCGCTGTGGAACATGTGGCGGACTTGCTGTGCGTTTCCCGATATACCGTATACAATTATATTGAAGAAGTGAAAGAAAATAAAAATGGATCTGGGGAATAATCCCAGATCCATTTTTTTATTGTTCATTTTCTTTTTTTCGTTCTTCGTTTAACGCGAGGCGTCTTTTTTTGCGCAGGCGCTGATTTCTCAGGCGCATGGCATGTCCAAAGAGAATCACAATCGCAAACAGTCCGACCACGCCGGCAATGATGAGAACGGTCGTTGGAATCGGCTTTTGTTCCATCAGGGTGGTGGCTTTTCCGATAAATCGTACATCGGTCGCGGCAATCAAGGCAACCCGCGCAATCAATTGGCTCTCGAAGTAATACTCCACTTTGCCAATCTCGTCCCCTTTGTGGATGGGGGCTTCCAAATTTTCATCCGGGATCACGGTCTTGTCAAAGACTGGATCTCGATCTGTCGAGAAGGGAAGCGCGATGGTTGATTTTGCGATGGCCGCAAGATCGGGCCGATCTCCGGAAAGAATGGGGACTTGAGTGATATACTCATTTTCCACGCAAACGTTTCGTTTTTTAAAGTTTTCAAATCCAAAGTTTAACAAGGTGTGCGCATCGACATAGAGTTGGGTGCCTGAGGCGTTCAAAATAACCAAAAGCAATTTTGCATCGCCGTTTTCCGCCGCTGCAAGCAAGGTGTTCTTCGCCTGTGAGGTATACCCGGTTTTCATTCCGATGGTGCCGGGATATTTAATATAGACTTTTTTCCCGTCTACTGTAATCTTTTTACCTGGGCTGAACAACAGCTTGTTGGTGGTTTCAAAATAGCGCTCATTTTCCTTGATATTCGTGGGTGGAATTTTATAGTACGGGGTTTGTACGATCTCCGCAAAGGCCGGAATGGTCATGGCGTAAGCGGCAATCTTCGCCATATCGGCTGCCGTGGTGACGTGGTCGTCATCGGGCAGGCCTGTCGCGTTGACAAAATTAGACTGGGTTGCCCCGAGTTCCACAGCGCGTTTGTTCATGAGTTCTGCAAAGGCAGGTTCGCTGCCGGCTACGGCTCGCGCCAATACCTTCATGGCATCGTTGGCGGATCGAATCAATCCAGCATAAAGCAATTGCTCGACGGTAAGCACCTCGCCAGGTTCCAAAGCGATATGGGTGCTGTCGGCCACTTCGTAGGGTGAGTTTTTGTCGACGGTAATCAACTCATCCAGTTGGAAATATTCCAGCACAACGATCGCGGATAAAACCTTGGTAATGCTGGCGGGGTACATGACCTCGTCGGCATTTTTTTCATACAGGGTGGATCCAGATTCCAGATCGACAAGGATGGCGGCGGGGCTGTCAATTCCAGGTTCAGTTAAAGCAAATCCGGTCGAGAAAATCGGACAGATTAGTGTCAGGATCAGCAGGGTTGTCAGTATTCGTTTCATCAATTTTTTCCTTCCGCTTGAAATTCTGTTTTAATTATATGAGATGGACGCCAAAAGCGCAATGGGATTACAGACAAAGTGGTTCAATTGCGGTACAATATAGTGGATGAGAAATTAGGAGGAAATGGCATGGATCGATTTACGAAACGTGAAATGATCTTGTTGATAGCCCTAATTGCTTTAGCGGGACTTTTGTTTTTTGGACGCCAAATGCAACGGGTGGACCTAAGTGAGATCGAGACGCTGGACGCGGAACCGGTGAAAACAATCATCGAAGCGGAAGGGGAAACTGAATTGGTGATACATGTCGCCGGAGAGGTGTTTGAACCTGGGGTGTATGCCCTGCGGACGGGCGCCAGGGTGATTGAAGCCATTCAAGCAGCGGGAGGCGAAACCAATTTCGCTGATATGGAACGATTGAACCTGGCTCGTGTTTTGGTGGATGGAGAGCAAATCATTGTGCCGAGCACCCTGGAGACGGAGGTGCAAACGGCGGTGAGCGAACCGCAGGCGGATGGAAAGGTAAATATTAATCGAGCAGAGGCGTCTCAATTGGAAGGCTTGACGGGGATTGGACCCACAAAAGCCCAAGCGATTATCGACTACCGAAGCGATCACCCATTTCAATCGGTTGAGGAAATTCAATCGGTGAGTGGAATCGGTGAAAAAACCTATGAGAAAATCTGTGATCAAATAACAATAAATTGAGGTGAGAGCGATGATCGAGCGAGTACGACTAACGCAAATGACAGCGAGCTCTGGTTGAGGCGCGAAATTAGGACCAGAGGTCCTCTCGCAGGTACTGCGGGATTTAGCTTTGAAAAGGGACAAAAATTTATTAGTGGGAACGGAAACATCTGATGACGCGGCTGTATACCGGATCAATGAACAGGAAGCTTTGGTGCTTACCATGGATTTCTTTACACCGGTCGTTGACGACCCCTATCAATATGGACAGATCGCTGCGGCCAATGCCTTAAGTGATGTATTCGCCATGGGCGGGGAAGCGAAGTTGGCGATGAATATCGCTTGCGTGCCGACCTGTCTTCATGCGGATCAAGTGGGCGAGATTTTAAAAGGAATGCGTGACAAGGTGGAAGAGGCTGGCGCACTTGTAGTGGGTGGCCATACCATAGAGGATCAGGAACCAAAATTTGGACTCTCGGTAACGGGATTTGTGGATCCCGATCGGATCTGGACCAATAGTGGTGCGCAAGTTGGAGACGTCTTGTTTCTGACCAAACCCCTTGGCATGGGCGTTCTATCTACGGCTATCAAGGCGGATTTGATCTCGCAGGCTGGCTTAGAAACAGCGGTTTCCATCATGTCGGAACTGAATCTTTACGCCAAACGCATTGCGGAAAACTTTCCTGTTCATGCATGTACGGACGTAACGGGATTTGGATTGGCTGGCCATGGGCTGGAAATGGCCGAGGGAAGCGATTTAACCCTAGTGTTTGAGGG
>JABXKS010000057.1 GCA_013619125.1 Clostridiales bacterium | reverse complement strand
GTTTGAAAGACTTTGTTGGAATTACACTGTATGCGAGGGGAGAAGAGATGAATTATCGGCAAGCAATTTTATTAAAAGGATTGATTTATAATCAAACATTAAATATGGAAGCTTGGATGGATACATTTGGTGTGTCTGAAAGAACGATACGAAATGATTTGGAATACATTGAGAAAATATTTTGGGATAGCGAGTTAAACTTGTCTATTAAATATCATGGACGAAATGTTGATCTTGAAGCATCGAACGAAGAAATGAATTGTTTTTTGCGTTATATCGACGAAGAAAACGATATCAAATATCAATTTTCTCCTGAAGAAAGAAAGAAGTACATTTTAATTGAATTGTTGTTTTCAAAAGATTTTGTTACACTTGATGATTTGGCAGATCGAGCTAGAGTGAGTCGAGGCACGATTATTGCCGATATCAAAGAAATAAAAAATTGGCTTAAAGTTGATCAGGTTCGTCTTGAGGGATCAGCACACAAAGGGATGAAAATCGAGGGGTCAGAAGAGGAAAAGCGAAAGTTGATTGTTTCTCTGATTAAAGAGTTTCAGCACCAAAAGATAGGAATGGTTCAATTTTCTAAAGACGATAATCTTTTGGGAAAAGTTTTTCGGGAAATTGATCTGCGTTTAATCAAGAAAATCATATGTGATGCGGAAGAATTCTTCAGTCATACGTTAACCGATATTGCATTCGATGGGTTACTAATTCATATTGGCGTTTCGCTATTAAGGCTAGAAAGTGGTCAAGAAATTTTATTTGATCAAGAATTGTATGCTGAAATCAAGGATGAGAAAGTATTCTTGATGGCGAGATACATTGCTCAGATGATTGAAAATGAGTTGAATATAAAGTTGCCTGAAGAAGAATTGGGATATATCGCGTTACATCTTATCGGGAAAAATGATATGCAAGGTGAAACGAAATTATACGAAAAATGGTTGAATATTCAAATCGTATCATCAGAGCTGATAACAAATGTAGGCAATGAATTGAAGATTGACTTTAAAGATGACGATCGTTTGTATGAGGGTTTAATCAAACATATCAATACTGCGATTTATCGAATCAAGAATCATATGATATTAAGAAATCCATTGTTAGAAGAGATCTTGGATAATTATTTTGAAATATATCAAGCTGTTGTCAATCATATTTCTCCAATAGCAAAATTTGTAGACACAACAATAACAGATGATGAAATTGCTTATTTAGTGATGCATTTTGGTGCCTCTGTTGAAAGGAAAAGACAAGTTTTGTTGATTCCAAATGTCTTAATTGTTTGCAGTACAGGAATGGGGACTGCTCAGGTAGTTTTGCAGCGATTAAGGCAGCACTTTCATTTGCACATTGTAGGTGTAATAGGATTTCATGAATTGCCTAAATATGAAACAGAATCGGAACTCGATTTAATTATTACGACAGTGCCAATAAAAAGTAAATTTCCGTCCATTCGGGTGAGCCCGTTTTTAACAGATGAAAACATAACGGATCTTAAAAGATATTTTAATCATAATCGAATGAGTTGTAATCTTGAGAAAGGAGAGCAGCAAAGCATAGAAATATCTGATGCATTAGAGAAATTATATCGTTTGACCGATGAATGTATAAATGAAGAATTGAAAAATAAAATAAAAACGGAATTAAATATAGTTGATCGATATTTTGAAAGACGTCCTAAGAAAGGGGTACAGCCGTTGTTAAGTGAAGTGTTAACTGAAAATAAAGTGAAATTAAATGTTGAATGTGATAATTGGAGAGAAGCAGTGCAATCTGCAGGTGAGCTGTTATATGAAGCGGATTGTGTCACGAAAGAATATATTAATGAAATGGTACAATCGGTAATCGATTTGGGTCCCTATGTAGTGATTACTAAGCATGTTGCGATTCCACATGCTAGACCTGAAAAAGGTGCGAAACGAATTGGGATTAGTTTGGTTTCACTTAAAAATCCTGTGAATTTTGGTAATAAAGAGAATGATCCTGTGAAATATGTTTTTGGATTAAGCGCAGTTGATGCTAAAACACATATGAAAGCATTATCAGAATTAGTTGAACTACTAGAAGTAGAGGGATTTTATCGTGCGATAGATCTTGCTCATAGCCCTAGTGAGGTCCTTAAATATATTGCTAAATTTGAAGAGGGAAAGGAGGGAATTAAATGAAAACAGGATTAGTATTGTGTCGGACTGGCATGGGGAGTAGTATGATGCTCCGAATCAAACTGGATCAAGTAATTGCTGAGAACAAATTTCCGATTGAATTATCACATGACGTTATGAGTGGGGCGAATTCTTACAATGTTGATTTAATCATTACAATGAAAGATCTTGTTTCAGAATTTAAAGATTCGGGCGTTTACGTAATTGGTGTTTTGGATATTATGGACAAGAAGTACATGAAGGCGGAACTAGTGAAGTTTTTTGAATCGACAACTTAAGATTGGAGGAGAATGATGGAAATTTTATCTAATTTACTTAAATTTATTGTATTTGATGTTTTGGGTCAAGCTTCGTTATTAGTAGGAACAATGGCTTTAGTAGGGCTATTGCTGCAAAAGAAATCATCTGTCGCTGTGATTACAGGCACGTTTAAAACGGTTGTTGGATTTTTGATTTTTGGCGCCGGTGCTGGAGTTGCAGTTGGAGCTCTAGCAAATTTTCAAACACTATTTTCAGAAGGATTTAATGTGCAAGGTGTTTTGCCTTTAGCTGAAGCTGTAACGGCGATGGCACAGACACGGTTTCCTGCAGTAATTGCACTTGTAATGGTATTGGGATTTGTGATGAACCTTCTCATTGCACGATTTACTAAATTTAAATATATATTTCTAACGGGACAACACAATCTATTTTTAGCTGCTATGCTAACTGTGATTTTTAAAGCATTGGGGCTTAGCGATATAGTAACAGTAGTATTGGGTGCGATTTTCTTAGGTCTATCAGCGTCAATGTATCCTTCGATCGCGCAACCATTTATGAGAAAAATCACAGGTCATGATGAAATTGCAATGGGGCATTATTGCACAATTGCATATGCATTATCGGGTTGGATTGGATCGAAAGTTGGAGATCCAAAAAAGAGTACAGAGTCCATCGTTTTACCTGGGTGGCTTGCGATTTTTAAAGATTACATTATGTCAGTAGCGATTTCTATTGGTATTTTCTACTATATTTCAGCGTTTGCAGCTGGAAGAACAAAGGTTGAAGCGCTTGCTGGTGGAACACATTGGTTGTTGTATCCATTGATTCAAGCACTTACGTTTACGGCGGCACTCTATGTGATTATTACTGGTGTGCGAATGTTATTGGGAGAGATTGTACCTGCTTTTGTTGGAATTTCAGAAAAATTCATTCCGAATGCTAAACCTGCTTTGGATTGCCCTGTAGTATTTCCGTATGCTCCAACTGCTACTGTGGTAGGTTTTATTTCAGCGTATATTGCTGGATTGATTTGTATGGTGGTGTTTGCGGCCATTGGATGGCCAGTGATTATTCCGGTTGCGATTCCATATTTCTTTATTGGTGCGACAGCGGGCGTATTTGGTAATGCCACAGGCGGCTGGAAGGGTGCAGTTGCTGGTAGTTTTGTTACAGGGATTCTAATTGCAGTGGGACCTGCATTAATGTATCCAATGATGGAATCAATTGGTTTGACAGGAACTGCATTTCCTGAAACCGACTTTAACTTTTTAGGCATAATCTTGTTTAACATTGGGAAGCTATTTGGCTTAGCGTAGGAGGAACAAAATGCTTTTGAATATCGCGGAGTTATCCGTAAAATCACAAGAATATAGAAAACTGATTATTAAAATGATTTATGATGGTGGAGCGGGTCATCCGGGTGGTGCTTTATCCTGTATTGATTTTTTGAATGTTATTTATCAGGATGAAGTTGATTTTAGTAAAAAGTATAGATCGCGGGTTGTGTTGTCGAAAGGACATGCGGTACCAGCTCAATATGCGATATTACATGATTTAGGTTTTATTGCTGAATCCGAGATGAAAGGATTTCGAAATATCGATTCGCGGTTAGAGGGGCATCCACATGCATTGTCGATTCCACAAACCGATGCGACGACAGGACTTTTGGGTCAGGGTTTATCGATAGGTGTTGGCATGGCAATGGGGAAAAATATCAAGAAAGATGATAGCCAGGTATTTGTTATTTTAGGTGATGGAGAAATGCAAGAAGGACAGATTTGGGAAGCAATTATGGAAGCCGGACATTATGGTCTATCCAATTTGGTTGTATTTGTCGATAAGAACGGTCTTTCATCGCATTGTAAAGCTTGTGAACAGATGAATATTGATCCTCTTGATGAAAAATTCAAAGCATTTAATTGGAATGCAACAGAAATTGATGGTCATGACTTTGATGCGATTCGATCTGCAATTAACAATGCGAAAAGCGAAGAACATAAACCAACAGTCATCATCGCGAACACCGTAAAAGGAAAAGGGGTTTCTTTTATGGAAAACAACCCTCAATGGCATAGTGGTGTTATTTCGGATGCGGAATATGAAATTGCAATGCAGGATTTAGCAACGATGGGGGTAGAATGATGGATCAAAAGTATATTTCGCTTAGAGATTATGTTGGAAAAGCATTAAATGCTGCAAAGGAAGAGTTTCCAAATATCACAGTTATTGATAGTGACCTCGATACGTCGACTCGTGCTCATGATTTTGCCGTAGAACATCCAGAGTCATTTGTAGAGTTAGGGATTGCGGAAAGTAGTGCTGTGAGCCTTGCAATGGGCATGGCGCAAGAGGGAATGATTCCATTTTATGTTAATTTTGCAATCTTTGTAACTGGAACCTCATGGACACAGTTGAGACAAGCTTGTTATGAAAATGCAAATGTAAAGATACTGGGAACGCATCCGGGAATGGATGATGGACCTGATGGCGCTTCACATCACGCAAATGAAGACCTTGCCATTACGCGTGTCATACCTAATATTACTGTCTTAGTTCCTAGCAATGAAAAAGAAGTTATGCAAGCCGTAAAACTTGCTTGCGAGATTGATGGTCCTGTGTATATTCGTGTAGCTCGAGATCTTGTTCCTGAAAGAGAGAGTAAAAATGTTTTTGTTTCAGGAAAAGCGGAAATCGTTGAATCGGTTGGATATGATGTTGTCCTTGTATATGAAGGAACAGCAGCGAAGCAAGCACATGAAGTTTATGACGGATTAACGAATGCTGGAAAAAAACCGACTTTAGTTAATATTCGTTCACTTAAGCCGATTGATAAGACCTTGATAAAAGAAATGGCAAAGAAAACTGAGCGATTTGCGACCATTGAAAATCATACAGTTATTGGTGGACTAGGAGGAGCGATTGCAGAAGAACTGAGTAGCTTTTCAAATCCTGTAAAACTGATGAGATTTGGTGTGCAGGATGAGTTTACCGAATCAGGGAAAACAGCTGACGTTAAGAAAAAATATGGACTGGATTCAGAAATGATCGTATCAAGTATTTTGGATGAATTGTAGTAAAATTTTAGGAGGAACAGATGAAAAAGCTTAAAAAACAAAGCTCGAAAACATTGATTGTCGAGCAATCCTACTCCCGCCAGAGAGATGTTTTGAGCTTTGATGTACCGATTCTATCATATTTATCTATGTAGGTAAAATAATAAGGCGATTCTCGTGTAGAGGATTGTCTTATTTTTTTGCCCGAAAAACAGACGGAGACATATTGGAGAGCCGTTTGAAAACACGGGTGAAATAGTTTTGGTGATTATACCCAACTGCAAATGCAATTTCGCTAATGGTCATATTCGTGTTTTGGAGCAACTCTTTGCTCTTTGCGATGCGGAGTTGATTGATGTACGTGGAAAACGGCACATCTACTTCGCGGTGGAAGAGTTTAGAAAGATGTCCTTCGCTTACGTGAAGTTCTTTTGCAACAGCACCAAGAGATACTTCGCTCATAAAGTTATCCTCAAGAATGGATAGCGTTTTCGAAATGAGGGGTGTATGTTGCCTAGATGCATGAACAAATAACTCGTCGACAAAGAAGGAAATAGTTTCGGCTGCCCATGCATGAAGCTCGTTAACGGTGAAGATGTTGCTTAAAGAAGAAATGAATTTGAAATTCAGATCAAAAACAGAATCCAACTCAAGTCCTTTTTCTACCGCGGTTCGTGCAATCAGGGAATAGAATTCGAGTACTCTTACTTTTACTAGATCAAGATTGCCTGATTCGAGCAGCAACAATTCATTGATCAATTTCTTCATGGATTCTTTTGCATTTTCTTTTTCGCACTGCAATACGAATTCAAGCACATCGGTTTTATTGTCATTTGAAAATTGAACAGGAGAATGTGAAGTCTTGTAGTCGTAAAGGGATTCGCCAATGCGCGCTTGACTCTTTTTTTCTTCACGTAGTTTTTTGTAAATGATCTCTTGATCAAATAATCGTGTGACCGTGATATAGGTTAAGGTTGCGAGGGCGTGGATTTCATTGGATGTAAAGGAGCGCATACGCTGAATTTTTGACAAAGCATCCGCCAGATTATTGGATGGTTCATGATGCAATCGAATGAATTCTTCAAGGGTATGTTGTTCAAGGGATTTGATTTGAATGGGCCCGATGAGTATCGTTCCGTAATCATCAAGATCTTGAAGAAGGCTCATCGCAATATGAATAAATCCGGAAGGACAAGTGAAAATATAGGCTTCACCCATTTTTTTTGCTACTCGCTGTGCCGTTTGAAAGCACTGGCTGCAACTGCTTTCAGGCGAGTTATAAAGAGTTAAAGGCGTACAAAGGTGCCGTTCCTGCAGGGAAAAGTGCGTCACCATATGATCCGTCGAGACAAAGCGTATCGGCAGACCTGTTGAGAGACTCAAGGCATCAATATGTTGTTGAACCGATGGCAGCGGTAAATCTGTTTTTTTCATAAGAGCCTCCAAATAATGCTAAAACTAGCATTCGTTTTCTTTAATATCTATATTTTCGTCATTAATATTTTGTGTCTTTCATTATTATGACATAAAAGTGCTAAAACATAAAGTGTGAATGAGAGAAATGTGATTGATATGATCATATAATTAAGGTAAATACAAACGAGGAGGATATGATGGGAAAAGAATTATTGCTACGTATACTGCGACACGAAGAGGTTGAACGACCTGCCTGGGTTCCCTTTGCGGGGGTACATGCCGGGAAGTTGAAGGGATATACCGCGAAGGAAGTTTTAACGGATGGAAAGAAATTAGAAGAGGCCTTGCTTGAGGTGCATCGATTATACCGCCCGGATGGCATGCCAATTGTTTTTGATTTGCAAGTGGAAGCGGAAATTATGGGGTGTGATCTGTTATGGGCGGAAGACAACCCTCCTTCTGTCGCGTCTCATCCCTTGAGCAAAGAGAAAAAGATTCCTTGTGCGTGCAAGATTCCTCAAAGAGAGAGCGGAAGACTTCCCATGATTCTTCGTACCATGGAACGAATGAAAGCTGCTGTGGGAGAGGATACCGCGCTTTATGGGCTGATATGCGGGCCGTTTACATTGGCATCGCATCTTCGTGGCAGCCAGATCTTTATGGATATGATTTTGGATCCAAAGTATGTGAAAGAGCTGGTGGGATACTGCGCGGAAGTTGCGATGAAGATGACGGAGTATTATATAGAAGCTGGAATGGATGTTATTGCGGTTGTGGATCCTCTTGTCAGCCAGGTGTCACCGGCTCACTTTACAGAGCTGTTATCAGAACCATTCACAGCGGTTTTTGATTATATTCGAGCGAAAGAGGCGCATTCAGCTTTCTTTGTTTGCGGAAACGCAACGAATCAATTGGACGTCATGTGCAAGACGAATCCGGATTCAATATCCATCGATGAAAATGTCGTGATTCAAGATGCCAAAAAGGTGATGGGCGCATATAATATCACGACTGGCGGGAATATTCCTTTAACAACAACCATGCTATATGGTTCTCAATTGGACAATATGAAATATGTAGTTGATTTGATCGACTCAATGGATCAAAAGAATTTAATTATAGCCCCGGGATGCGACATGCCATACGATGTACCGATTGAGAATACGATTGCGGCTGCACAGGCGGCTCTGCAAACGGAAGAAGTGCGAGAGATGGTGGCGGGATATCAGGCGATTGAAGACGAGCCGATTGAAATCGAATTGCCTGCGTATCAAGACCTCAAACATGTTTTGATTGAAGTATTTACACTGGATTCGGCAACCTGTGCGGCATGTACGTATATGGTGAACTCGGCAATGCTTGCAAAACCTAAGTTTGGAGATGCGGTTGAAATTGTGGAGTACAAGTATACGAGGCGAGAAGATATTGCGCGAACAAAGAAAATGGGTGTCAGCAATTTGCCATCCATCTATATCAATGGAGAGTTGAAGTGGTCTTCAATTATTCCGAGTGAAAAAGAGTTGTTTGAAACAATTGAAGGTGTGATGAAGAGTTTGGTTTAACGGGAGAGAAGTCATGAAGATTGTATTATTGACAGGTTTTTTAGGAGCGGGGAAAACAACGCTCCTTTCTCGTCTGTTGGCGAGTCGATTGGAAGGCCGGATTGGGGTGGTCGTGAATGAATTTGGCGATGTCGGTATTGACGGACGACTGATACAAGATATGGGATATCATTTGTCGGAATTGAATTCAGGTTCGATTTTTTGTGCCTGCTTGAAATCACAATTTTATAAGGCGTTGGAAGCGATGGATGACCAAGGGGTGGAGTGGTTGTATGTTGAAGCGTCTGGGCTAGCCGATCCATCAAGCATGCAGGAGGCAATTCAGTATCTGAAGGGGAAAGGCATCAATGCGGTTTACCATGGAGCGATTTGCATGGTGGATGCGGTCTATTTTTTGGATCAGATGCAAATTCTACCGGTTCTTGAACGGCAAATTTACTATAGTGATCTTGTGCTTTTAAATAAAATCGATTTGCAGACAGAGAGAAAAATAAAACTGGTGGAAGCGGCGTTAACTGAAATTCAACCCGACAGTCAGATTCTACGCACCCAGTTTTGCGATGTTGATTTGTCACACATGATGGCAGTGTTGTCTCATCGTCGGCAAAGAAGCGTACCAAATCTGAATACATGGGAATCTCGTATGAAAACAGTTGTGATCCATGATCAAGGGGAGAATTCGATCCATGCGTGGAAGTTGTTTATTGAATCGATTGCAACGGCAACCTATCGCTTAAAAGGGTTTATTCGGAGTTCGGAAGGCAGTTATTTGGTAAATGGAGTTGGAGAAAAAATACGGTGGGAAATTGCTCAGCAGAATGAATCAACGGAGATTGTATTGTTTTCTTCGATTGGAATTCGTTTAGTAAGCCGCATTTTGGAAATGGCAGATAAACAAGGATTGAATCTGAGTGTAAATGCATAGGAGGGAAGAAATTGCTATTGCGTATAAATACCGAGATAAAACTGGATCAAGGAAAAATTTATAAAAGAATGAAGGTTTCTGAGGCGATGACCGACGTGATGGATCAATATTATCAAACTCTTCTCGCAGAGATTCATGAAGCGGCTGAAGTGGAAGCGGTTTGTTTGATTGAAGAAGATTCGTTGGCTTTTGATATTGTTGAATTGGATACCTGTGCAAAAAAAGCCTACTGCTATGTGAATATCGGCAGTCAGGTCGTTGAAATTCTAAAAGGATATTTTGAAACCAAGCAATATATGCTGGGTTACTTGCTGAATGAAATGCTTGGAGAGACCATTATGCAGGTCTCGAGTCAACTTAGAAAGGAAATAAAGGAGACCTTGTTGGAGGGGGAGAATCTAACGGTTCGTTATTCCCCAGGAGAGAAAGGCTTTCCATTGGAAAATCAGAAAAAGATTTATGAAAAGTTACAGTTGAAGACGGAACTATCGGGTGAATTGAATGATTCCTATATGATTGTGCCGGATAAGGCGATGATGTTTGTCTATGGCATAGGTCGTCATCTGCCGGTTAACGAGGTGGATCATGAGTGCACACGATGTACAGGGAATCGGCTTTGTCCGTATCGGACGGGATATTAAGGAGAGATCATGGTTGAAATTATTCAAGGAAACGTGGTCAAAAAATTTCATTGTGAGAAGAAGCAGAGTGTTCTTGAGTTTTTAAGGGAATCAGGTTATATGGTGTCGGCGGTTTGTTCGGGAAATCAGACCTGCGGGAAATGCAAGGTGCAAATTTTAGAGGAAAGTCCGATGCCAAATGATCGCGAACATCAATTCTTTTCCTCTCGCGAGATTGAAGAAGGGCATCGATTGTCATGCGCCCATCAGATTCGTTCAGGGATGAGAATCAAACTAGAGGAAAATCAGACTTATCAAAGCCTAACCAACTTTGAATTGCCGAATTCTTTTGAGTTGGACAAAAAGAATTCGAAGGGATATGGGGTGGCAATCGACTTGGGAACAACAACGGTCGTGATCGGGCTTGTATCGCGTAGAACGAAAGAGATTGCTCAAGTCATCAGCTTTTTGAATCCACAAAGCAGTTTCGGGTCGGATGTGATTTCGAGGATTGAGGCATCAAAGCAATATGGTGTTGAAGTGTTGCGGGAATTAATTTTAGATGAAATCCGCAAGGGGATTGAAGCGCTGTGCGAGTTGGAGAAAATTAGGGTTTTTGAAATCACAGATTTTGTGATTTCGGGAAATACGACCATGCTCTACTTGCTGCAAGGGTATGACCCAAGGGAATTGGCAGTCGCTCCCTTTCGTGTAAGTCACTCGGAGTATGCGGAATACGATGCCAGTACATTTTTCTCTAAGAAATGGCGGGGGACGGTTCGAATATTCCCGTGCATTTCAGCCTATGTTGGTGGTGATATTGTCTCGGGACTTTATGCGTTCGGGGAAGAGCTTGAGGAGAGTCAGCCAGCATGTCTGTTGGATCTTGGAACCAATGGGGAAATTGTACTGATGAATCAAAATGAGATGATCTGCGCGGCAACTGCGGCGGGTCCCGCCTTTGAAGGGGCGGGAATTCAGTCGGGAATTGGCGGGATCTCTGGGGCGATAGATAAAGTACGATTTGATGGGAAAGAGGTTGTGTACTCAACGATTGATCAAGCGGATCCAATCGGAATTTGCGGGTCTGGTATTATTGATGTCGTTGCGGAAGGGATTCGGATTGAACGGATTGACAAGACGGGTCGAATGGCCAAGGGAGATCTGTGTTTGTGTGAAGAACCCAAACAGATCGTTTTTACTCAAAAAGACATTCGCGAGGTTCAACTAGCAAAAGCGGCAATTGCGGCGGGAATAAAAGTGTTGGCAGCACATGCTGAAATTACAGTGGATCAAATCGAAAGTCTTTTTATTGCCGGCGGATTTGGCCAATATTTGAATCTACAGCACGCGGGGACGATCGGGCTCATTCCAAAAGAGTTGATCGGTCGAAGTCGGACGATTGGGAACGCGTCGTTTGCGGGGGCGGTTAAAGCCCTTTTTGATTTGAATTATGAAGAGAATTTGGAAGAAATACGGGAAAAATGTGCGTATATTGAATTATCAAGCGAAAAAACTTTTAATGGAATTTACATTCAGGAAATGGGGTTTTAAAAAAAGTGAACAAAAAATGTGAAGTAAAT
>JABXKS010000056.1 GCA_013619125.1 Clostridiales bacterium | reverse complement strand
ATTATAAAGTCCTTGTTTGCAGAAACGACACTTGCCACAAACATGATAAGTTGTTTGAGTCAATACGCGTTGTCCAATTTCAAAACCTTCAACGCCTTCACCCACTTCATCGACGTATCCGGCGATTTCATGTCCTAAAACAACGGGCGGCTTCAATGCGAATCCACCTTGATTGATATACACCCAGTCCGTCTGGCAGATTCCCGCACGAACAATCTTGATTCGCACCTGATCTTTTCCAGGGATTGGCATTGGTAGGTCATGCATGGAAAAATGGCCCGGTTCTATACTTTCTTTCACTAATGCTCTCATTATTTTTCCTCCTTATCACGCTCTTGCCAAAAGCCTGTGAACCCTTGACGGGTTTCCACATACATCCGATAGAGCTTCTGATATCGTTTCGTCCAATTTAAGTTCGGTTCAAATCGATCAAAATCCGGTTCAAATCCTTCCGAATCGGATCGAATCGCCTCCCAGGTTGATCTTGCGATCCCCAGCAAGCCCAATTCCTCTTCCTTCGGTCGTTTTACCTGCTTTCCAGTGGCATCCGCCACCATTTGACAGATCAAATTGCTCTTTGCTCCGCCTCCCGTGAAAATCAGAGAGTCTCCCGTTTCCGGCAGGTGCGCCAAACAATCCAGTACAGAAAGGACTATCCCTTCATACACCGCGCGCATCATTTCCCTCGCGCCATGTTCTCTACGCAAACCGATAAACGATCCGCAAGCAAAGGAATCTTTTACAGGAGCCCTCTCCCCATATAGGTATGGGTGATAGATGATTCCCGTCTCACCAGGTGTTAATGGACTGATGATTGTTTCAATTTCCCCATAAGACTTTCCTTGCATAAACAGATCGCGCGCCCATTCAATGGAGGCCGTTCCGTTTAAAGTAGACATAAGTCGAAGATAGGTGTTCTCCGGCACATGACAAAGGATACTGCCCAGGGTATAGGGTTCTTTCGCTTGGATTTCGTCGATGACAACGCCATTGGCCAAGGTTGTGCCCAAAATAATACAGGCATCCTTCACCTTTGATGCGCCCGCTCCATAACAAACAGCGATCACATCGATCGCGCCAGCTATGACAGGAATTCCAACTGACAGCCCCGTTGCTTCAGCGATGGAGGGTTGAATGGTTCCGGCAATATTCTTGCTGGCCAGGATCGGCGGCATTTTCGAAACCATTTCTCCGATTCCAAGTTCATCCAAACCTTCTTTTACATAGGTCTTTTTGAAAATGTTGATCATCGCCGTTGATGCGTCCGATGCCTCGGTTGCTATCTCCCCCGTCAAACGATAGTTGAGATAATCCTTACAATGAAGAACATGAGCGATTCTCCGATAATTCTCCGGTTCCTTCTCCTTTAACCAACGTAGGATCAGGGTGTTTCCGCCCGCGAAATTCGGTGTAACCGAACGCTTGCAGCAGTTCTGATCCGCGATTTCCAGTTCTGGAATCGAAAGAAATTTGCTTCTTGTGTCATTCCAAAGAATAGCTGGACGAACCGGATTCCCGGATTCGTCGAGTCCCCACATGCCGTCTCCTTGGCCTGTGATTCCAATTCCCTGAATTTGATCAAAAGCTTCCGGCGCGGTTTCCCGCAATTGTTTCAGCAGTTTTATGACTTGTTCCCACAATGTGGGCATATCAATCTCACAAGCGCCAGTGAAAGGGTGGCTGACCGCCACCGCTTCCGAAGCAAGCGCAATTGTTTGATACGATTTATCTATGATCGCTATCTTTAATCGGGATGTTCCCGCGTCGATCACTAAAATCATAAGGGCCTCCTAGAATTTTTCTAGCGCCTGTTCAAAGTCTGCAATAATATCTTCTACATTCTCGATGCCCACAGAGATACGGATCATGCCATCAGGAATGCCCATTCGAGCACGCTCATCAGGTTCGATCTTTCCGTGAGTCATGGTTGCTGGATGTTGAACCAAAGTATCCAAATCACCAAGAGAAACACAATATTGTGCCATATGAAGCTCGTTGATTACTTTTTGCGCTTCTGGAATGCCACCATCGATGGTGAAAGAAACCAATCCGCCAAATCCTTTACCCGTGAAAATGCTTTTCGCAAGTTCATGTTGAGGATGATTCTCCAATCCTGGGTAAGAAACATCCACTACTTTTGGATGTGCCATCAACCATTTCGCCAAAGTCATCGCTGACTCGCAATGTTGTCTCATGCGCAAATGCAAAGTTTTTGCACCGCGTAGTCCCAACCAGCAAGCGAATGGAGAAGGAACCGGGCCAAGCTCTTGATAGATGCTTGAACGCAACTTCTCTATGTACTCCGCTCCACCGACGATGATTCCACCTACGTGATCGCCGTGACCGTTAATATACTTTGTTGTTGAGTGAACGACAAGATCCGCACCATGCTCCAAAGGACGGAACAAATATGGTGTAGGGAATGTATTGTCCACGATGCTCATCAAGTTATTGTCTTTCGCAAATTTAAGCATCATTGGAATATCGTTCAGTCGAATCGTTGGATTCAACATCGCTTCTAAATAAACGATCTTTGTGTTTGGACGAAGCGCTGCTTCCATTTCCGCTTTGTCATCTCCGCTTACAAATGTCACTTCAATTCTCATCTCTTCGAAGATTTTTGTCATCAAGGCATATGTTCCGCCATAAACCGTTCCTGAAGAAATCATATGATCGCCAGCGTGAAGTGTGCCAAGCAAAGCCAAAGAAATGGCTGCCATGCCAGAGCCTGTCGCCAAGGCTGCCTCGCCGCCCTCTAGGGTAGCAATTTTAGTTTGGAACATGTTTTGGGTAGGGTTCCGAGAACGTCCGTATGTGAAGATGCCCTCTTTGTCGCCAGCTAGGTAGCGTTCCATTTTTTCAGGAGTCCATACATAAGTACTGGTCAAATACAGTGGTGATACTAAGGCGCCAGTTTCTCCATCAGGATGTTGACCCGCATGTACGGCATTGGTTTCAAAGTTTTTTGAATACATTTCCATTTTTATATCCCCCTATTGTCCATAAGTATTAAGAAACAGTTCTCTACAATATGTGATTTCTTCATCTGACAAACGTTCCACTTTACCCATGGATTTCGCCTGATAAATCACCTTCGCAGCATCCTCACACATCACAGCTGCCACCAATGCATGTCGCACATTGGTTCCTACTGAGATTACGCCATGGCTTTGTAGCAGACAGGCATTGGAATCTCCAATATGCTCGACCACCTGAATTCCAATGGTCTCGCTACCTGGTCTTGAATACGGCGCGCACGGCACGTCGCTCCCTACTTCGTTCGCTAGTGTTGTCAACGCACAAGGAATACCTTCTCCCAGTACGGCAAAACTTGTCGCATAGGGTGAATGTGTGTGAATGACCCCATGGATATCCGGACGATGACGGAAGATATACAATAATCCTCCCATATCGACGGACGGCTTCAGTGTTCCTTCAATGACATTGCCATCGATGTCCACAACCACCATATCCTCTGGCACCAGATCCTCATACGCCATCCCACTCGGGGTGATAACGAGATATCCGCTTTCCGGATCCCGTCCTGTTACATTTCCACCAGTCAAGCTAATTAAGCCATTCTGCTTCAATGCATTTGCGGACTTTAATACCTCCGCCTTCAAAATCTCAAGCACTTTGGATTTCCTCCTACTTCAATCCATCGTTGATTTCAACGAGGATTTTAACGTGTTCATTTCCCTTGGCACAGATGGCTTCAAATCCATCTTTAACGATATTGTCCAAGGTTGCCTCCCCAGTAACCAATGGCATTGGGTCTAATTTCTCGGCTGCAATCAACTCCAAAACATCTTGAATTTCATTCACATTGGCTTGAGAAGTCTTAATGACCCGCTCGCCTTCTTGAATTAAATTCATGTTGATTCTTGGTGGGCTTGAAAAAACACCCATAATCATCAACGTGCCATTGCATCTCAATAGGTTTACTGCCAGATCGAGCGTCGGTTCTAAACCAACTGCCTCATAAGATACATCCACCAGATCACCGTTTCTTTTTGTAACGCCTTCAATCGGATCTTCTACTCTTCCGTCAATATATATGCCACCGAAGGCTTCCACAAATTCGCGTTTTCCTTCGCCTTGTCCAATTACATAGATCGGTTTCGCACCCGCCGCTTTGGCAGCGATTAAGCAAGACAATCCAATCATGCCAGGTCCAACAATTGCCGCAGACTTTCCAGTCAAATCACCAATTTGCTGCGTTGCATGCACACCGCATGAAATTGGTTCTGTCAGTGCTGCCGCTTTCAAGCTTACATTCTCAGGCACCATGAATAATTGATGCACAGGAACTGCCACGTACTCCGCAAATCCGCCATCTTTGCCAACTCCGATAAATCCGAGTTTTTCGCAGATGTTTTTTCTACCGGTCTTGCAGAACTCGCATTCGCCACAGACGATCGAGCCTGACGCAGTCACGCGATCTCCCACTTTCCACTCAGTAACACCTTCACCCACTTGGTCAATAATGCCGGCGTATTCGTGTCCCTGCACCAAGGGTGCGGTTTCTCCTGTCAAACGATGAGGTTTTTCCACCGGAATCCAAAGGGGTCCCAGATATTCATGCTTATCCGTACCGCAGAGTCCAGCCCATGCAACACGCACAAGGACTTCGCCTTTTTTAGGAACTGGCATTTTTCGTTCTTCCACGCGAACGTCTTTATGGCCATACCATACTGCTGCTTTCATTATTTTTCCCCCTTGCCCCAGAAAAGTCGACGATGGATCCAAGCAATCTTATCAGCTGCTTCCATGCCCCAGAAGGAATCATTGGAAAGAAGCTCATTGGCTACGGCATTAATGCCTTCCATAAATTCAATGGAAACCTCACTTGCTTTGGTCGCATCCAATCGGTATGGATACAAGTCTAAAGAATACCAACCATCATAGCCGAGTCTCTTCAGCCAATAGAACAATTCCAAGCTTTGCAAGAGTCGAACAGAGCCAAACATCATATCATCATCTGCAATTCGATAATTATCATTTAAATGTAGATGGAATAATCGTCCAGACGTTAACAACACGCTGGCAATCTCAGCAGGATTTTCATCGGCGTTCAATGCGTGTCCTACATCGAGTACCGCACCCACATTGGCTTGTCCCGTTGCTTGGGCAAGTGCCAATACTTTGGCGCCTGAATTCACCATACATTTCATTTTTGGTTCGCTGACCTTGTACTCAATGGCAATCTTTACCTCTTTGCGATAAAGTGCGCAGGCACGAATTCCTTCGATCAAATGTTGCCATGCCGTTACATAATCCATTTCGAATACATAATCAAATCCGTCTTGGCCCAGCCAAAGATTCACGGTTTCCACGCCCAATTCCACCGCTACATCCATGGCTTCCTTGGTCAATTGGATCGCTTTCATTCGCTGGTCGGCATCTGGTGAAGAAAAAGAACCAGTGGCCCATTCGCCGTCACACACCACTTCTACAATCAAGCAGATCGGCTTAAGTCCGTTGTCAGCAAGAAGCGCCTTCACTTCTTCAATGTTTTCTTTGTTGACATCAAAGGGATAGCAAATCTCGACCCCTTGAAGCCCCTCTACCTTTCCAGCTCGCTTAATGCGCTCCTCGAAAGGAATATATGGTTTGTAGCCGTCGCCTACGTAGCGGTCGCTACCCATGCCATAAGCCCAAATTCCTAATCCAATTTTCTCCATTTTAGCCTCCGTCTATCCTAAATACGCCTTCATCAATTCTGGATCATCGCGCAAGTCTTCCGGTTTTCCTGATTTCTCAATCACACCTGTTGACATCAAATATGCACGATCGCAAATTTTAAGGGCTTTCATGGCGTTTTGCTCAACGATTAAAATCGCCACGCCGCGCCTATTGATCTCTTTTACAATTTCAAAGATCTGGTTGACAATCAATGGCGCCAATCCCAGGGATGGCTCATCGAGAATCATTAATTTCGGATTGGCCATCAACCCACGTCCAACTGCCAGCATTTGCTGCTCGCCGCCGGAAAGGTGACCGCCGTACTGATCCTTCCGCTCCAAAAGACGCGGAAACAATTCATAAACTTCAATCAAATCTTTTTCTATCTGATCCTTGTCCTTTCGAAGGAAAGAACCGACTAGCAAGTTTTCATATACGGTTAAGTTTGAGAAAATTTGTCGCCCTTCTGGTACATGGACGATTCCTTTTCCAACGACTTGATAGGGTACCCGTGGCATCTCTTCTCCATCAAATTGGACAGAGCCCTGGGTTTGCTTCATCACACCGGAGATGGTTTTCAATAGTGTTGATTTCCCCGCTCCGTTGGATCCCAAAACCGCAACAATCTCGCCTTCGTTCACTTCGATGCTCACACCGCGAAGGGCTTTGATTCCACCGTAGGCAGCATGAAGGTTTTCAATCTTAAGCATCGTCTTCACCTCCTAAGTAGGCTTCAATTACCGCAGGATTCGACTTAACTTCAGCCGGTGAACCCATAAAAATGGTGGATCCAAAATTCAATACCGCAATCTCGTCACAAAGACTCATAACAAAGTCCATATGATGCTCGATCAAAAGAATGGTCAGGTCAAAGTTCTCATGAATGTTTTGAATAAATCGAACCAATTCTTCCGATTCTTTCTCATTCATTCCAGCAGCCGGCTCGTCGAGAAGCAACAGATCCGGATTTGTCGCCAAGGCCCGTGCAATCTCCAGCTTTCGTTGATGACCGTAGGGAAGCGCGCCTGCAATGTCGTCTCTCATTTCTTCCAATCCAACAAATTGCAAAAGCTTCAAACATTTTTCCTTGATGTCTTCTTCATTCTTTTTAAATCGTCCAAACTTAGTCATGGCCTCGAATAGGCCATATTTTGCATCCACATGGCAAGCGATAATGACATTGTCGAGTACGCTTAAGTTTCCAAACAATCGAATGTTTTGAAAGGTTCTCGCGATTCCCAGATTGGAAATCTCATAAGGGGCTTTCCCAACAATGCTTTCTCCATTTAGTGCGATATTTCCCATGGTTGGATCGTAAATTCCTGTAATCGTGTTAAATATTGTTGTTTTTCCAGCTCCGTTCGGTCCGATCAATCCATAAATCTTTCCCTTCTCCAAGGTTACGGAGAAATCATTGATCGCCTTAACGCCACCGAAATGCTTGTGTAGGTTTGTTATCGTTAAGATCGGCTTCATTTTCCATCACCTTTCGTTTGAGTTGGGTCATTCTTTTTAAAGATTCGCTCGTAGAGCTTAAAGATCGGTCGAAGGGAGAATTCACGGTATCCCATCAAACCACTTGGTTTCAATACGATAATGACAACAACGGCTAGTCCATATAAAAGCATCCTGTATTCTGCGGCTGATCGGAAGACCTCCGGTAGAACCGTCAAAAGAATAGTTGCTAATACTGACCCAGACAAGCTGCCCAAGCCTCCAATTACCACGGTAATGGTCAATTCGGCCGATTTCGGCAGGTTAAACATGATGGGAGAAATGAACATATAATAGTGAGCCAAGAGTGCACCCGCCATACCCGCGTAAGCGGCTGAAATCATAAAGGAATATTCCTTAAATTTCGCGGTGTCAATTCCTACGGCTTCTGCTGCAATTTCCTGCTCGCGGATCGCCATCAAGTTACGTCCATACTTCGATCGAAGGAAGTTCCATGCCCCAAGAAAGGCAAGAACTGTGATTCCAATCGCAATAAATAAGGTTGTTTTCGGTGGAATTCCCGACAAGCCCCGCGCGCCACCGGTAATCGGTTCCGCGAAAAGAAAGAGGAGTCGAATGGATTCACCGAATCCAAGTGTTGTAATCAAAAAGTAGTCACCTTTTAATTTTAGTGTTAATTTTCCCAAACCAAGTGCAGCGATTGCCGCGATGATTGGTCCTACGACCAATGCAACCGGAAACGGTGCCCCATATTTTGTCGTTAATATTGCAGATGCATATGCACCGATCGCCATAAATCCGGCATTTCCAAAAGAGAACAAACGTGTAAAGCCTGTTAGAATGGAAACTCCGAGTACCGCGATCACGTTGATGCAAACCAGAATAATAACGCCTTCTACATATCCAGACATTTCTTCACATCCTTCTTAGGCTTTATCTTGAATGTCTTTACCCATCAGACCCGTTGGTCGGAAAAGCAAGATCGCGATCAATAAAATAAATGTAATTAAATCTCGTAAACCAGAATGAATATAAGCGGAAACGAGCGTTTCCAAAAGCCCGATGCCCATGGCGCCAACAATGGCTCCCTGAACGGATCCCAATCCTCCAAATACCGAAGCGATGAAGGCTTTTAAAGCCACATTACCCAGCTGCGGATAAACTGTATACTTCATTCCATACAATACTCCCGAAATACCGGCCAATGAACCAGCTAGGAAGAATACCAACATAATGTACTTATCCACGTTAATCCCAAGCAGTGATGCTGTCCCCATATTGGAAGAAGCCGCCTTGACCGCCAATCCAAATTTCGTTTTGGTAATCAAATACTGAAGACCAATGATGACAACAATAACAATTCCTAAGGATACCAAATCTAAAAGCCCAACGGACAAGCTTCCAATTTTTACTGCTCCTACCGGTAATATCTGCGGGAACATTTTGAATTTTGGTCCAAATACAACAATCGCCATGTTTTGGAAGGTTGTTGAAAGGCCCATTGCTGCAATCATGAGAAACATCGTAGGTGAATTATTATCACGAATGCGTTTATATGCAATTTTTTCATTAAATACACTGATCAAACCAGCGCCTACAACTGCCAGAATTACGGCAAAAAGAAAGGGCATCTGCAGGGATGTCACGGACAAGATGCCGATGTATGCTCCTAGCATCGCAACCTCACCGTGCGCCCAGTTAGAAAAACCCAATAGGCTGTAAATTAGCGCATAGCCTGTGGCTAGTAACGCGTAGATCCCACCAACGGAGATCCCATTGATTAATTGTTGTAATAACAAGGTTCTCACCTCAATTGCTTAGATTTTTTGTTTCATTTTGCTTCAATGTGTGAATTTTTTGTCGTTATTCGGAAAATCACTTGATTTTTGCCCTCACTGTGATACAGTGGGCTTGTTCTTTTTATTGATCATGGGGGGGAGTAGGCGAACACTTGGCCCGCCACCTCTTGATATGAGCGCCCGTTGGTCCGGGCGCTTTTCCTTTTGTTCTTTTTATGGTCTAAATTCGCCTACAAATTCTTGCATATTATCTTTAATTTGATATACACTTACCGATTTGTCTGGGTTATGTGTCGCTGGATCAACAGTCAAGTCGCCTAAAAGACCAGCAAATCCTGTTGTTGTTTCCAACTCGTCTCGCAATTTCGCGATATCAACTTCACCAGCACGCTCAATCGCGTCTTTGATCCAGTACAATCCATCATGACCGAACAATGCTTCTGTTTCTGGAACAAGTCCGTCAAACATTTCAACATATGCGTCATAGTAAGGCTTTGTAACTGGGTTTGCAAATGATGGTTGAGATGTGTAATAACATCCTTCTAGTGCAGGACCAGCCATTGTGATCAACTCTTTTGAGTCCCAGCCGTCAGCGCCCAAGAAGATTGCATCGATTCCCAATTCACGTGCTTGATTTGCAATCAATGCTACGTCTTTGTAGATCCAAGGAACCAAGATAACATCTGGATCTAAAGGAGCAATTTTTGACAATTGCGCACGGAAATCATTTTGACCTGATTGCGCTTCTACAATTGTTAAGATCTCGCCGCCTTTTTCTTCGAATGCTCCAACAAAGAATTCAGTTACTCCAGCAGAGTAGTCTGAGTTCAAGTCCATGATTACAGCTGCATTCATCGCTTGAAGTTCTTCTTTCGCGAATGCTGCCAAAACCTTGCCTTGGAACGGATCAATAAATCCAATTCGGAAAGAATATGGATGAAGGTTTCCGTTTTCATCAACTGTTACCAATGGGTTTGATGCTGCTGTTGCGATCACTGGAACTTCCATTTGACCCGCTACAGCTGCCATTGGAATGTTACAGCTTGAGAAGTTAGTTCCAACTACTGCGATTGCGCCTTGAGAAACGAGTTTCTTATATGCGTTTACCGAGTCAATTGGATCTCCCTTGCCATCAAGACCAATAACTTCGATTGGGCGTCCTAGGATGCCGCCTGCGTCATTGATTTCTTTGGCTGTCAATTCCATACCATTCATTCCAGCTTGACCCCAAACTGCAGTTTCGCCGGACAATGCACCAACATAACCAATAACAATTGGCTCTACTGCCGGTTCTGATGCCTCTGTGGTTTCACCTGCCGCTGGTGCTGCTTCACTAGCACAACCTGCTAGCATAGAAAGTGCGAGAAGTACAACGAGTAGTACACTGAGTCGTTTTGAGAATGATTTCATTCTGTTTTTGTCCCCCTTCGATTCCTTCATTAATTGGTTCCCCCCAATCACAATTCTAACTTGCTTCTACTTTGACTGTTATCCGCGAAGCGTCTACCAGTCAGACCAAACGTTTTCCTTATATACAAACCTTTACAATCATCATGCAAAGGAAAGCACCTCTTTAGCTGTTTCCAAATCCGTTACCAGAATATCCGGTATCCCTGTATGTAGGGCGCCCGCGATGGCTTCCGCCTTCTCAACACCACCAGCTACACAAATCACTGTCTTCATCGCTTCCATAGTGGGCAAATCCACACCCATCAATACATCATCCAAATCCGATGAACAAACTTTTCCGTCTTTATCAAAAAACCGCATGCACATATCTCCAACGGCTCTTCGTTCCTGCAAATAGTCAAACCAATGATCACTCAAATGATGTTCCTTAAAGAGGACCGATTCTTTCGACATGGATCCAATCCCGATTAGTGAGATCGTTACTTGATTCCAAAGCCCCATGACATGGGTGATGGATTCATCTTCCATAAGACCCTCTTTCACCATGGAATTTGCAACCACAGCCGGACAATACAAGATGTTTGGATCCGAGTCGTAAATTTGCCCCAGCCGTTTTGCCAGATCCACCGCTTGGACATTCTGTCCACCGCCGTTCAATCCACCAACCAGCTGAACAATCTCCACACCCATTTTTTGTCCGGATGGCAATTGATTGACAACATGTAGCAAACTGCTTCCCCAAGAGATCCCGATCACATCTTTCGGTGTCGCGATCCGCTGAAGCGCATCCGCTCCCGCTTGTCCCAGCACGCGCAATCGATTTCCTGAAGATGACTTAACAATGATGGCTTCTCTCAATCCAAACCGTTTCTCCATCTCTGCCTCAACCCTTTGATTGGTATCCACAGGATACTTGATACTCACCTGTACCAATCCCAATCGTTTGGCTTCCGCCAACATCCGACTGACTTTTGCATAAGAAAGAGCCAAACTGTCTGCGATCTCTCGCTGCGACATCTCTTCGATATAGTAATTATGAGCAATCTTTGCGAGCAAGCGCTCATGAGTCATTTCATTCACCAACCTTTGAAATAAATTACATGTGAAATATCTTTCAATGTTGAAACATCTTTCAATCACAGTATAGCAAGATGTTTACAAGATTTCCACAACTTTAAGCAAATTAAACTTTTAACAATCTTAACAACCCTTGTATGCCTGATGAACAGCGAGTTTCAGCGAAAATATTTTTTTCTAAAAAATTAGCACCGCTTGAATTAATTTGAAATTTCTTTCATTGGATTAAAACGATTCCAATTTGAGTCGAACAATACGGCCC
>JABXKS010000055.1 GCA_013619125.1 Clostridiales bacterium | reverse complement strand
TTTTAAGGCGACATGGAACGCAGGCATCGGGCGTTAGATACATTTTGAGACAGCTTAATATTTTACAAACTCGTAAAAAGTCATGAATTCAACTATAGATGGCTAAGTAAAAAGGTTCATATACAAGGCGTAGTAGATGGGACTTTTTACGACGCCATCAATATTTAAAACGAGGAAATACTGTGACAAAACCACTTGTTGTCGTGGAATCACCGACAAAAGTAAGAACCATTAGAAAATATCTCGGCGACCGGTACAATGTCGCTGCCACCGTTGGCCATATAAAGGACCTTCCGGCAAAAGAGCTGGGTATCGATATCGAAAAAGGCTTCAAACCCAAATACTCGAACATCCCCGGGAAGCAGAAGATTATCAAATCGTTAAGACAGGCTGCAGGGGATTCAAAAGATATTTACCTGGCACCCGATCCGGACCGAGAGGGCGAAGCCATTGCATGGCACACTGCGGAAATTCTGAAAAAAAAGGACAGAAAATTTCACAGAGTACTGTTTCATGAACTGACAAAAAAGGCCGTCAACGAAGCCCTGGCATCGCCTGAAGATCTCAACCGAAACAAGTATGAAGCACAGCAGGCACGCAGAATGCTCGACAGGCTCGTGGGATACCAGATATCCCCCTTGTTATGGCGCAAGGTAAAAGGCGGTTTGAGTGCCGGACGCGTCCAATCTGTAGCTCTGCGAATCATCTGTGACCGGGAGCGCGCTATCCAAGCTTTTGAAACCCGGGAATACTGGTCCGTCACCGCGCACCTTGAAGGTGAATCCCCTCCCCCGTTTACCGCAAAATTGGCCAAAAAAAATAATGGGAAAATTGAAATCCCGAATGAAGAAAAAGCCAAGGCGATTTTAGCGGATCTTGAAGACACGCAATTCGTCATCAAAAAAATAGTTAAAAAGACGAAGCCGAGAGAAAACTCTCAAAGCTTCGTCTTTTTTATTGGAACCATCTCGAAACACCCTCTATCAGCTGTGTCCAAAGTCCCTGCGCGGATGCATTTACACCCTGTGCTTCATCCATATTCTGTTCATTCTCTCCCTCTGACTCCAAGCGTTCCAATCGACAGGGATCTGGATAAATAATCAAATCATGAATATAGTTTTCAGAATGGAAAGCGCCCATTTTCAAATAATTAACGCTGATATCCACTAAAAACGCCTGCTCCTCCGCGGTTAGGTTTCTAAAATCTCCAGTACCAGTCTCCATCACCGTCATCGGCAATGTCAATCCATTATCCTCAAAAGCATCCTTTAACAGCTTTCCTTGCGTCTCCGGCATTGCGTCCCCACCGGTTGCACAAATCATATAGGTGACCGGCACATCTGGGGCAACATAGGTAACTGGACTGTGATAGATCGCGGTTTGAATGGCAGTCTCTCGATGATTACTATTTTGAATAGACAAGCGCATCAGCGTATAGATCTGCTTCGTTCGCTTTTGATAGGTTGCTTCATCCAAATCGTGAATCTCGTCCAATTGATATCTCTTTATCAAATCTGTGGAGGCATTATACGCCAATATGTATTTGACTCCAGCTGAATAGGGCGCCAAGCTCTTGATTCCCTGATAAGCCCGCTCTCCCGTATACCCCGCAAGCAATGCAATCTGCCCCCCGCGATCCATGCCCCACAGCCCAATGTTCTCCGAATCCAGCTGATAGGTCTCCGCTTCAGATTTTAGCCATCGAATCGCATCTTTTGTGTCAATCACCCCGGATGAAAATCCGGACCGTAAACTGATTCTTCGATAATCAATACTTGCCACAACAAAACCTTCCGATAAGAATTTCTCCGTAACCTCTCGCAATTCCCCTTGAGCAAGATCCTGCCTCGATCCGCTGCCCGATTCTCCACCGTGGACGAAAAGAACAACTGGGTAACCGCTATAGGTTTCCTCATCCGGGTAATACAAATCCATTGCAAGCTTGTCGTGATTGAGAGCCTTGTATAAAACACCTTCCATCGTTGGTGGAAGTTCTTCCTTCGGTGTAAAACCAGTCAAAAGAAGGCCCATATAAACAGCAACTAGGATCATAAAAAATGCGCGATCTCTTTTCATAGGACCTCCCTGCCTTATATATCCATTTTCCAATAATATTTTTCAAATAACATCTGCGGCGTCAGCAATTGGTCGGAGTAAGGATTCGCAAATTTTTCTGCCAAAGCCGGCAAAGAGATCTGCATCGCTCGACGGAAAGACTCCATCATTGGTTCTTCCCCACGTAATCGAGCCATCAATAAAACTCTTCCTTCTTTATAATTTCCAATCATAGCTTGTTCCTCTATTTGATTTAATGGATACACATTGAACTCGTGATCCATATACAGTCGGTTTAAATCCAATCGGCGGATCTTCATATCCCTCAAAATTTCAGGGTTTTTGGCGTACTCCCGCTCCGCACGCGCTCCGGCGAGCTTATAGGGAACACCGAGAGCATGCAGTGTCTCAATAGTCCTGCTCGTTGGAATATTTTCATAGGTGTTTCTCATCTCACCAGCCATGAAATAACGACCCGTGATTTCAAGCTCATGGACCGACAATTCCTTGCCCCTTTGATAGATTGCGACAATCTCTTGCTCATTTCCCTTGGTTGCCAGAATACGCCATCCAACCTGAAAGCCATGGTCCAATGCCAGTATAGTCGCCTTCTCGATTCGTCGATATGCCCCCGTTCGCCCCGTCAATGCATCGTGATTCAAACTGGTCCCATAAAGGGTAAACACAATCCTTGGCACAAGTGGCAAAATCGCAGACAGCATGGTCTCTGAAAGGTTTTCCCCATTGGTGAACACACTGCGCTTCTTGCGCTCACGCTCTAACCAGCCTTCTTGCTCCGCCCGTTTCAATAATGGGATTAGTTCAGGATATAGGGTTGGTTCCCGAAAGAGTCCAATCGTTATTTCCTCCTTCAATTCATCCTGAATGATTCGGGTCATTTCCATAATCTGATCCGAACTCATCATCTCTCGACCGCGGCTCCCCGTGGGACAAAAGCAGTCAAAACATTGACTCCGACAATTGGTTGCTTCATAAAATATTTTTATTGGCATCGTACTCGCCTCCTGCATTTCCATTATAGCCCATATTTAAATTCACGTTTCTTAAAAATAAAAGACATAATCAAAAAAAAGATGTTGTCATTACAATCAACATCTCTCTTTTCTTATGTCCATTTTAAAGAAAACCTCTCAAAACGCCTCTTTTTAATTCATCATCACTTGACTCTTGCCCATCCTCTTTGCTCGATACAATAAATCATCTGCTCGGCGAATCAGATAGTCCATGGACTCACCCTTGTATTCCACAACACCGGCGCTGAACTGCAAGGTTACCGCAGCCTCACCTTGTCGGAACTCATTGACCTCCAGCATGGACTCGATCCGATCGAGGATCTCCACTGCATCCCCAATTTTTGTCCCAGGGAAAATCAACAAAAATTCTTCACCACCGTATCGTCCCACGTAGTCCATGGTTCTTACCTGCGCTACAAGAGCGCCGGAGAACTCTCTCAACACAAAATCACCAAACTGATGGCCATAATCGTCATTGACCGACTTGAAAGCATCGATGTCCAGCATCGCAATGGTTAAAAATTCAAGACCCCGTTCCGCACGGGCTATTTCCTTCACCAACAACTCCATAATGTGTTTTCTATTAAACAAGCCCGTCATTTCATCTGTGATAGACTCTCGATACAAGCGATCATTCAAGCGTTCCAATTCTTCTTGATTTTCCTTCATCTCTCTTCGCAAACGGGTTAACTCCGTAATATCGTCAAGCAATAGAATCAATTCCTTCTCATTGATTGTAATCGCAGAAATCTGAAAATCTCGCCCGTTGCAGCTGACTTCTTGGTTATAGGTTTGTGGTTTTCCCTCCTTGCACACTCGCTCGCAAAATCCGTGCAAGCCGCAATCCGTTTCCAGAGAATCGGATAGGATTTCATGAAAAGTATTGCCCAAAATCAGACTTTTGTCCAACCCAACAATCAACTCAAATAACGGATTGATTTCTATAAAACGGAATTGAAAGCTCTGATCCTGATTTGCTTCAATAAGTAATTTCGCATATCCAATCGGCATTCTGTCAATCCAGCTTTCATTCGTGTTTCCCATGGTTCACTCCTCCTTCTCCTTCTCGACCCAAATCACTTGATTGCGCCCCGCATTCTTTGCGGCATATAAACACTCATCAATGCGCATCAATAATTGGTGGATCGCCTCTCCCTGATAAACAGCAACTCCAGCGCTGAAGGTGATTTGTAAATTGACTTCTCCGACCTGAAAGGGTAACGCCTCCATTTGCCACCGAATTCGATCTAAAACTTGGGATGCAACTGCCAGGGAAGTTTCTGGAAAGATCAATAAGAACTCTTCTCCACCATAGCGGCCAACATAATCCATTTCCCGGGTCCACTGTTGCAATCGCGTAGAAAACTGTTCCAAAACGAGATCCCCTGCCTGATGTCCATAGGTGTCATTGACCCGTTTAAAGAAGTCAATATCCACGAGAGCAACGCTTAAAGGTTTCTTGTTTCTTTCCGTCCGTGAGACTTCCTTGTTCAGCAGCTCCAAAATATATCTGCGATTGAATAGCTTGGTTCCAGGATCGGTGATGCTCTCCTTATAGAGTGCCAGATTCAATTCTTCCAACTCAAACTGTTTCTCCTCCATGCGCTCCCGAAGCGCTGTCATCTCAGAAATATCAATGAATACGGTCGCAAAATCATCCTTAAAAACTGGAAAAGCCGTCACATGAAAGGTCCGATGAAGCACGCGGGAATATCGTTCAAAGGTTCGTGCTTCTTGACGCTCCACAACCTCTGAGTAAATCTTGATCCAGGGAATGGAATCCTCTCGAATATGCGGAATCGCTTCCTCGGATGATTTTCCAATCAAGTCCTCTCGATTCAATCCCGTGATCTTCTCATAAGCATGATTCGTCAACAAAAAGACATAGTCTACTACCTGCCCGTTCTGGTCCCGAACTGCACGCCGATATGCAAAACCGACTGGCATATTTTCAATCATCTCTTCCCATGGCAGACGCATCTTTTCATCCCCTTCCGACTTATGCATTTAATACCCGATTCTGAAAGAAATCCAAAAAAAAGAAAACCACATTGTGGTTTTCTTTTAATATTTAGATTCTCTGTACTTTTGTTCAGGCTTTCGATATAATAATCTCGTCGCCTAAGGTAATAACGGGAAGAGCACTTCCTTTCAGTTCAATCTGTCCTGGAAGATCAGCTTGAGATTTCCCCGAAAATTTAAAGGAGCAATGCCCTAGTAATTTCAAGGTATGATTTGCTTCGCCGCCGACGGCAGTTACGGTATACGTGCTCTCGCCAAATTGCACGATATCGCCAACTTCAACCTCGTGCTCCATTTCTTCTATGGAATGGAGCACACTTATTTCTGCCAATTCCTTTGGCGCGTTATTATTGAAAATAATCAACATATCCATCTCCAAAAACTCCAATGCCATTTCGCCGATTTCCGTTACTTTTGCCTGATATTTCATGCTATTCCCTCCAACTCTTAATACATTCCGATACTAAATACGTATGCGATAACAACTGATAATGGTCCAGTGATTAAACGAGAAAACAAGACTGCCGGTACGCCGACATTAACTGTTTCCGGTTCCGCTTCTCCCAAACTCAATCCAACTGGAACAAAGTCACAGCCGACTTGCGGGTCAATGGCAAATAATGCAGGTAGCGCCAATTGAACGGGGATATTTCCCTTGCCAATTTCTACACCAACCAAAACTCCGACAACCTGTGCAATAACTGCGCCTGGTCCCAAGACTGGTGATAGGAATGGAATAGAACAAACAATCGAAATCATGAACAATCCTGGCAGGGTTCCCGCAAAAGGTGTAATGGTATTTGCGATCCAATCACCAATTCCCGATGCAGAAATAATTCCGATCATCATGGAAATAAATGCCATAAAAGGTAGTACGTTTCGAATTACTTGATCAATTGTATCACGTCCAGCTTGATAAAACTTGCCGACAATACCGCCAACGCCTTTACCCATTCGGACAAGCAAACCTTCTTTTCTATTACTTGCTGCTGGTTTTTCAACGGTTGTTCCATTGACCTTCACTGTTTCAACGGGTGCCGCCGCTTCATCTGTCGATGTAATTTGCTTGATTCCAACATCCGAAACATACAGTTCCTTGGTGATAAATTGCGCCAAAGGACCCGCTTGCCCCACTGGGTTCAAGTTGATTGTAAATAATTTTTTCTTAGGATAGACACCACATCGTGCCGTTCCGCCGCAATCTACGACCGCTACAAGTATCTTTTCATCAGGTACGCCTGTTGAAAATCCATCAATCGCTTCGCCGCCTGTCATTTCCGCTATTTTTTGTGCGACAGGATGAATGCCTCCGCCTGTGACTGACAAGATAACATTTCTATTTTCAGTTGGCAAGAGAACCAAAGGTCCACCCCAACCACCGTTTCCCTTTACTACTTTTACAGAACGATACATCGCATTCCCTCCTTACGCTTTGTTGTTATTCATCATGGCAATTGTAATTCTTTCAGTCAATACTCCACGGATCAAGATAACGACCATACCGCATAGGAAATATCGAACTGCCAGCTCTCCCAATGGATAGCCCATTGCTTGAACACCTGTTGCAATGCCCATATAAACGAAAAGCTCGCCTGCATTGGCATGAGGGAAAAGTCCTAAAATTGGATGTACCAGTGAAACGGCAGCGTCATAATATGCTGGCTTGTACTTCTCTGGTAAAAACTTTCCAAAAGTATAGCACATGGGGTTCGTTAAGAAAAAGACCGCAAGAAATGGTAGAATTGTATAGCGAGTGATAATGTTTTTACCCATCAGTTTCGCAAATCCCTCTACCCGTTCTTCTCCAACAATTTTGATAATCGCATTGACCGCTGTGATCAATACAACCAACATTGGAATAATTCCAGTGACCAAACCCATAAAGGTATTTCCACCGGCTCGGAATAAGTTAATAAATCCGTCTGCAAAATTTGCTAATGCTTCCATCTATTCTCCTCCTTTTAATTGTTTATTCAAATCCATTCGCGATTTTCTGGTTTTTTTCACCTCTCTTCCTTCTTTGCATTTCAACTTGTTGAATTGCCATCGCTACAGATTTAATAATATCTTCATTCACCTTTTGCTTTTTCATAAACCCTTCAGCCTCGCCAATCGTTTTCCCATCAAGTACAAGAAAAGGCTTGAACTTTGCAAAAAAGGTGATCCCTCTCATCAATTGAACATCAACGATTCGATCTGCTTCATCAACAGCCATTACTAGAATATTTCCGGGTCTCAGTTTTCCTCTTGTTTGCCCAATTCCAAAATCTCCGAGTTTTCGTACCTCGATCATTTTCCTTTGAATGTTTTTTGATTGATAGTATGTCAGTCCCGCTTGAATGATCATAAAGAAAAAAGCAACTATAAATATTTTAAGCATCTTATTCCTCCGTTTCCTTCAAAATCCGAATCGCGCATGCAGTATTCATAACAACCACATTCACAAATCCGCCTCTTATGGCACCAATCATCGCTTCCGCCTTTGCCTCACTGGCAACAGCGCCCACTACAATCGGAATTCGTTTCAACTGCTTGATGGAAAGCCCGAATACATTTTGATTACAGATAAATGGTTCCGTGTTTCCTTCATCGTCGAAGAATTGCAGACATATATCGCCAACCGCGTGAAACTTTGTCAGGCTCTGCAGCTTTTCATCATCAAAGTATCCCGTTGCCTTCATGCTGGATTTTGAGTCCGTCGGACTGCCGATCCCCACAAGAGCGATATTGATTCGATCCATCTCCTCAAAAACCTCTTGTAATCCTTCATCTTGTCGTAAATGTTGACTCAATACCGGATCTTGAATCATCGCTGGCGCATGGAGCAATTTCACTCCCGCGGAAAAAGCACTGGCCAAGTCCATGGCGATTTGATTGGGATGAATATCCGAGGCAATCTGCCCAACCCCCCCAATTAAGGGAACAAAAACGGCTTTCACGGGTCTCGTCACATCCACATACCGTGCGGCATATTTGATGGTCGTTCCCATGGAGACCCCCACTCGATCTCCTTTTTTTACGATCCTCATTAAGTAATTGGCAACCGCATATCCAATTTCACTTTTTTGATTCACCTCATCTGCCTTGTCATGGACCACGATCGCTTCCCGCAAATCGAACCGCTGCTCAAGTGCTTTCTCCAAGTCGCGGAACTCTTTGTCAGAGTAATTATGAATTTTAACTTCAACAATTCCGCTTTCACGTCCCGCCTTTAACAACCGGGAGATCGTCGGCCGAGAGATCTTTAGAATATCTGCGATTTCCTTCTGTCCCAGGTTTTCGTCGTAATATAAGGAACAGCATTTTACAATTAAACGTTCGTCATCCACGATTTTTTTCATCCTTGACTCCCCTTTATTTTTACATTTGTTCCAACTCGATACTTAATTTCATACTAAGTATAGGGGGTTAAGGAAAACCTTGTCAACGATTGATATATATATATCAATACCGATATTCCACGAAAGTCCGAATTTTCATTCGGACTCTCGCGTACATCTTAAGGATTATAGAATTTCAACAGGTTCTCCTAAAAAAGTTGATCCTGCAGCTGACGCAATTGAACGATAAATGAATTTGTATCAAGTTCGATATCATCGTAGGTAACCAACTCACCTTTTTTAACATCGCGAATCAATTTTGTTTTTCTGTTGATCAATCCTAAAGGAACTGCTTTTTCTTGTTTTGCAATTACTGCGCTTTCAATAGTTCCGTATACCGTATATCCACCGATTCCATCCAGCATTTGTCCAGCTTTCAAATCGATTTTCGCTACCGTCACACACTCAGAAACAGGTCCGCCCAAAGGAACGATTGTTGGTTCGTGATCCAATACGGCACGTGCAACTGTTAGTGGTGTTTCCAAGCTACAAAGATGATATGGACGATATAGAACGTAGTTTGGTCCGTCACCCATGCTTAAGTAATGCATTTCACGATGCACTTCTTTCAACGGGCTGGAAACGATTACGAATACACCAGGCGCTACGCCATTGACGAAATCGATTTTTCCATAGCCGTTCAAAATGCCGCCTTCTTCTTTCAATTGAAAGATTCCTGGCAATTCTTCAACCGTACCGGAAGGACCGTGCGCACCGCGAACATCAGCCAAGAAGCCTGTTGCGTTGGACATTGCAGTCATCTCTACCATTGTCTTGGTTCCATCCTTGAAACAAGCCAACATCTTTGGATTCACGCCTCTTCGAGTCGCTTCTTCCAATACGCTGTCTGGGTTCGCGTTGAAATCCAATTTGTTGTTTTTTCCTTTTCCAACAACACGGACATCATAACCCAATGCTGTCGCGAAATCATAAAGTTCCATGACCGCTCCCGGCTCGTCGCCATGAGAACCTGTATAAACAACCCCTGCATTGTCCGCTAATTTTTTCAATAGGGGTCCAATGGTAACGTCGGCTTCAACGTTCATCATGATAATATTCTTTTTCTCGAAGATACAATCCATCGCTACATGCGCGCCAACATCAGGTACGCCTGTTGCTTCGACTACCGCATCAATTTGAGGAATTTTCGCTGCAAGCATGGCATCGCTTGTAATGACGAATTTTCCTTCTTCGATTGCTTGCATGCCTTCTTCTGCTGTTTCAACAACCGCGATTTGATCTTCTGTAATATTCGCATTCAAAAAAGCTTTTCTTGCAGATTCAATATTGATGTCAGCAACTACCGCTGGACGCATGCCCTTCATCGCTAACATTTGACTTACCATTCCCGTTCCCATCTGTCCGGCGCCAATAATCGCCGCTTGAATTGGGGTGCCGTTCTCTTCCAATTCTGCCAATCTTCGATTCATTCCTAACATGTTGACCCTCCTGTAAGTTCTCATCATATTTACATTTGTTCTGCAATAGAACTTAAATTCACGTTATTATAAACAGGCGACCCTAAGAGTGTCAATGGAATTTGTTTCACTTTTACGAAATTTCTAATTTGTTAATTTGATCACATTTTTTTATCAAAAAAACCACCATTTTTACCATAAAACCCACTCGCTATTGAAAATCAAAAGGAATCAAGGAAAAAGCTTGTCACCTACGCTTCTAAAGCATATAATGAGGGTCATTGTCAATAGGAAACAAAACTGAGCCTTTAAAGGAGGAATAGGGGGCTTTCCCCCGATCTAATATGATAACTGTATCCAATCTAAGTCTGAACTTCTCGGACAAAAAATTATTTGAAGATGTGAATATGAAATTCACCCCCGGCAATTGCTATGGCGTCATCGGCGCTAACGGAGCCGGAAAATCTACTTTCCTACGTATCCTTTCTGGAGACCTTGATCCTAGTTCTGGGGATGTTTTCATCTCAAAGGGACAACGAATGGCCGTCCTGAAACAGGATCATTTTGAATTTGACGCCCATACCGTTTTGAATACGGTGGTGATGGGCCACAAGCGTCTATACGATATTATGATCGAAAAAGATGCTTTGTATATGAAAGAAGATTTCAGTACAGAGGATGGCATGCATGCTTCTGAATTGGAAGGCGAGTTTGCCGAACTTGATGGCTGGGAAGCCGAAACAACTGCTGAAAAATTATTGATGGGACTGAATATTAAAAAAAACCTCCATCAAAAACTGATGGGCGAACTGTCCGGTGATGAAAAAGTCAAAGTTCTCCTGGCGCAAGCCCTCTTTGGCAATCCGCAGATCCTAATCCTAGATGAGCCGACCAACCACTTGGACATTCGTGCTATTGCTTGGTTGGAAAACTTCTTGATCAATTATGAGAACATGGTTATTGTTGTCTCGCATGACCGCCATTTTCTCAATAAAGTCTGTACTCACATGGTCGACATCGATTTCGGGAAAGCAAAAATGTTCCCTGGCAACTATGATTTTTGGTATGAGTCGAGCCAACTCGCGCTTCAATTGTCGAAGGATCAAAACAAAAAACAAGAAGAAAAGATCAAGCGATTACAGACCTTTATTGCGCGATTTAGCGCCAACGCGTCCAAGTCGAAGCAAGCAACCGCTCGAAAGAAGATGATTGATTCTCTGGATGTTAATGATATTCAACCCTCTTCGCGCCGTTATCCATTTGTTGGATTCATACCGGAACGCGAAGCAGGCAAAGACATTCTATTGGTTGAAAACATCAGCAAAACCGTTGGCGGCGTCAAGCTTCTCAATGATGTTTCCTTTACAGTCAACAAAGGCGATAAAATCTGTTTCACCGCGCGAAATCCTGTGGCAAAAACCCTCCTTTTCCAGATCCTAATGGGAGAAGTGGAACCAGATGAAGGATCCTTCCGCTGGGGCGTTACCACATCACAGGGATATCTGCCAAGCGATAATGCCCAGTTTTTCAATACCGATGACCGAACCTTGGTGGAATGGCTGCGTCAATACTCAACTGAAAAAGACGAAACTTTCATCCGAGGCTTCCTGGGGAAAATGCTCTTCGCTGGAGAGGATACACAAAAAAATCCCGCAGTTTTATCCGGAGGAGAAAAGGTACGTTGCATGCTGTCCAAACTGATGCTGTCTAGCACCAACGTACTGGTTATGGACGAGCCGACCAACCATTTAGACTTGGAATCGATTCAAGCGCTAAACAACGGTCTGGCAGCCTTCAAGGGCACGATGCTCTTCACCTCTCATGACCATAAGTTCAATCAAACGATCGCCAACCGCGTGATCGCGCTGACGCCCAATGGAATTGTGGACCAGGTTAGCAGTTTTGATGACTTCTTTGAAAATGAAGATATCCAAAATAGAATCACCAAATT
>JABXKS010000054.1:52223-105978 GCA_013619125.1 Clostridiales bacterium | reverse complement strand
CGTCATTAATGCACCGCCGCCATATGAACCTGTAATAAAAAGTCCATCGACTTCATCCTTCAAGTATGTGGCTAAGGTTTCCAAAGCAGGAACATCAAGATTTCCTTCTTTGTCAAAGGGTGTAATCATTGGAGGCACGACGCCTTTCATTTTAAACATATTCTTTCTCCTTCTCAATTGTAGTTTTATATGTTAAAACCAAGTTTTATAGTTATTTTGTAAAATCAGCCTTGCCTAAGGTTCGACAAGACCTATTGCTCTTATCAAGCACTTACCCCACATTTTCTGCGATCCCTCAATCTCATGCATATTGTATAAGACTCGATTGGCTTGCTCCTACTCGCCCCGCTTACTTGCCAGATAATCCTGATAGCAACGCTTTAAAGCAATTCTCCAATTGTCTAGTTTCACTTGTGGGAATGTATGGGTAAAGGCTACCGAATCAAATACCGTATAGGTCGAACGCGGATCATATTTTTCCGACGAGTTCATCGTATAGATGTTATCGCCAGAGAATCCTTCCAGTTCACAAAAGGCTTTCAATAAGTCATGACGCGATCCGATTCCTTGATTGCCAATGTGATAGGTGCCATAGATGCCTGACTCGGCAACCACCATCAAAGCCTCTGCAGCATCTTTGGTGTAGGATGGGTTGCAGATCTGATCCGTTGCACCGTACATGATCTTACCTGTTGTCGCATTGTCCCAGGTTTGGAAAATTAGATTTTCTTCCGCAGCACCTTTGAAGCCAAAGAGCATGGCAACGCGAATAATATAGTGCTGATTGGTCATGCTGCAAATTGCTTTCTCCGCAGCAATTTTTGTATGTCCATAAGCCGTCGTTGCATCCGGAACATCAAATTCTGAATACGGTAATTTTGTGTTGCCAGAAAAAACCGAATCTGAACTAATATGCAAAAACTCTGCATTCAATTTCTTTGCGCAAAGTGCTAGATTTTTTGGTCCAAGAGCATTAATGCTCATAGCAAGGCTTCGATTTTTTTTGCAATTGTCAGGATTTCTGTATCCCGTCGCATTGATAATCAGATCCGGTTGGATCTGCTCCAATTTCTCATAGACTTCTGTGAAATGACGCACATCTCCGTCCTTCGATCCCTTGAACCGAATGACTTCATGTTTGCTTTCAAACACTTCGGCAATCTCTTCTCCGAAGAGACCCGTTGCTCCAAATACTGCAACTTTCATATGCTTCCCCCTATCCTTCAATTACGGTCGCACGACACAAGCCCTCTTGTACCAACTGATGCCTGGTGTACACATAATCGAATGTAAACTACCCGTTTTCATAACGATTGGCAGAATTAGTCATTTTAAATAGAAAAGGCATAAAGCCTGGCCTTATGCCTTCCTACTTCTACTCCATACTCTCATTCAGAATCTCAATCACAGCTTCCTTTGATTCACAAGCAGCAATCCGCTCCACAATGGTTTCACTTTCAAACACCTTTGAGAATTCCTGTAATAATTCGATGTGAGTCGTGCTGTCAACCGCCGCCAAGGCAATAACCACTTTCACAGGATCATTCTGGGAATTCCCAAACTCCACAGGAGTTTCCAAGGTAATCAATGACATGCCCACTTTTTTCGCGCCCGATTCGGGACGCGCATGGGGCATTGCCAGACCTGGCGCTAAAACAATATAACCAGGGATTAACTTTGACATGGTCACCATGCCCTCCACATACTCGGAAGTTACTTTCCCTTGATCGACCAAAATCGCGCCTGCTTGACGAATCGCTTCATCTGCATCTTTCACTGAACGATTGATTTCAATCGAATTCTCTTTTAATAATTCCAATAACATTGTGCTCCTCCAAACTACTTAATCAAGTTGATCAACCATGCGATGCCGATACCAATGGTTCCACTATCCGTATAGTTGTATACTGCGCCGCAATCCGCTGCAATACCTTGCAATGGATAAATCACTGACCACCCTAGTGCTGAAATGAAACCGGTCAAGAAGGTAATAATAACCGTTGCTCGTCGTCCGCCATAGGCATCCGCGAATACACCGACCAAAGCACCTTGCCACAGGTTAATCCACACTGCTGGTAGAATGACAATCGGAAACTTCAAGGCAACCATTACCGCTGTCGCCGCAATCGCACCCAATAAGTTGAAAATGAAACCGATAAATACAGCATTTGGAGCAAAATGGAAGACCGTTGGGTAATCCAAGCCTGGAATTGCGCCTGGAACCAATCGTTCTGAAATTCCGTTAAACGCAGGAACCAACTCAGCAATCAGCATACGGACCCCATAAAGAAGCACGGTAAGACCACCGGAGAATTGAATCCCCAAAAGCATTAAGTAAATAACCCAGTTTTGTCCGCCTGAGGTTGTTTCAACAACCGTTTTACCGGCGATCAAACCAATGATCACCCAGAGAATAGAAGCAATGACTGCCATACCAACTGTGGTATCGCGTAACCATTCAAAGGACTCTGGCACTTCGATGTCATCACAACGTTTGTCTTTATTTCCAATCCATTTTCCCAAGGTAGAAGCCAAGGCAATCCCTGTTACTTCATGGGTATACAATGACCATTCATCCGTTAGATTCTCATTGTTTCTCATAAAATAATGATGAATAGTTGGGGATAACCAGTATTGAAGTCCACAAATTAAGCCAGACAACAATACGACTTGATAGGATGGCAAGCTCGTTGCCGCAACCATACCAACGATCCATGCAGCCCAGTGAAGCATCAAGTGACCCGTGATTGCAATATACTTGTACTTTGTGAATCGGGCCAACAATAAGTTGATTCCAAAACCGAGCATAACTGCCATTCCGACTTCGGCCCCATGGGTTTTCATTACATAGCCCATGACCACGAATTCTTGTGGCTGAATGCCTGGTACACCAATAATGGCTTGCATCCATCCGCTCAACGGCATAATCGCGGCAGAAAGTAAATTCACACCCCCGATCAATACAAAGAATCCAATCACTGTTTTTACAGTACCCACCATAACTTCACTGGCAGTTTTCTTCTGTAAAAGCAGACCCAAAAGGGCAATTAATCCAAAAAGTACTGCTGGTTGGCCAAAAATTTGGCCGGCGATAAAAGTAATAATCGACATGCTTTCTCCTCCATTACAAAATTGTGTTATAATGCAGGTGACTAAAGTCATTCATTTTAAAAATCTTTTGCGGGATTCGAACAAATCAATGGCTTTAGTCCCTTTATTATTTAGATACTGTTTCCAATGCTGGTACAAGCTTTTCTTCCAATTCTTTCTTGCTCACCATATTCGTTAAAATAACAACTTCTTTTGCTTTGATTCCTTTAATCTGTCCATAGATATCAGCCGTTGTAATCAAAATATCTGGCTTATACCCCATGGCCCCTGTCATATTTGTGTTCTCGATCTTTGCCTTAAACCCATGATTCTTTACCACTTTGTCAGCATTCATTTTTAACATCAAACTCGAACCGACCCCTACTGCACACACTGTTAAGATCTGAATCATTACACTTCCTCCTTCTCGTTTACAATCTATTCATGAATCCCATTCGGGAAGCATTTCTACACAATTCGCTTCAATATCCGAAGCACTTCTTTTTCATCGCTACAATCCTTTAATTGATCCACGATATTCGGATGATTAAGAATGTCCACCAATTGCTGCATCGCACGCATATGCTTGCTATCGTCTTCCGCAGCAACAACCAGTACCGCATGGATCCCATTGTCTTCAAAATCAGTTTCAATGGCTTTTTGAAAAATCATCAAGCTCATGCTGGTTTCATTCACTCCGTCGAAGGGTGCCGCATGCGGCATAAAAAAGCCCTTACACAGAACCATATGCTTTGGCATGGTTTCAACCAATTTCAACATGGCGTCCACATATCTCTCTTCAATCTTTCCCTCAGCGATCAAGGGTTGAGCCGTTTGTCGAATGGCATTTTCAAGATCTGTTTTTACCCGCTCGATTCGAACCGTATGGCGATTCAAGTAATCCCAAAGATCCGCTCCCGCTTCATCCGATATGGACGCGGAATTTTTGCCGTTCTTTGAAAAAGCCTGACCCAAATCCTGAATCAATTGATCCATATCTCGAATATCGCAATGCTTCTGAATAATTTGATAAACCTCGCTAACCTTTGCATTCACCGATTGAAATCGGTGCTCGTCTTGCGCCGATAGAAAACGCTGAATCTCCTCGATCTCCGATCGCTGCAAAAGCGGACTTGCCTCAATCACCTTGATTCCAGGTTCCAATTCCACCGGAATCGTCGAGATCACCAAATCAAATTTCTTGAAATCCACCTCATTCATTTCCAGCACAGAGAATTCTTCCAGTGAATCGATTTCCTTAAATTCATAGGCCAACCGGCTGGACAGCATTTTTGAAGTCCCAATCCCCGAACTGCAGACAACTGCAACCGAGAATCCCTTCTTTCGATCCGTTCGCACCCTTCGTTCAATCGACGCGCCCAGATGCATGGTCAAAAATCCGACCTCATGCTCATCCAGTTTAATTTGATACGCTTCCTCGAACAGCTTCGCCCATTGATTGCAGGCTCGAAAGATCACCGGATAATTGCTTTTCAATTCCTTTAACAAAGGATTCCGATTTCGAAGACCAAACTCCAGTCTTCGAATCAAGGGTCTGATATGCAAAAGCATATTTTGAATCAGAGAAGGGTCTGTTGATAAATCCACCCCAATCTCCAAACTGACCTTAGCGATATATTCTCGGATTACATCCAACATCTTGGCATCACGATCTCCAGGCTTCAATTCATTTGTATCTTGATGATTTCTCCTCAGCTTCGCCGCCAAAACATGAATGGTAATATAACCAATCTCAGCAGCAGGCACTGCCTGATTTCCCAGTAATGAAGATTCTTCCAACAATTGTTGAATCACCTCGAATTCAAGGCTGCCAATCAGATTGGTCAATCGTTCTTCCGGCATCTCAATCAATTCACCGCTCTTTAGTCGATCCAAGGCAATAGCGATATGAATCATTAGACCGGCAAAAGCCGTATCCACAAATTCGATATCCAGAGATCCCTGAATTTGAAAGATCAGTTCCTCAATAACAAAAAAATCAATGGAAGAAAACAGCGTCTTTAATTGATGATCCAATAGAAACTGCAATCGAGTCGATTCTGTGCGGGTAACACTTAGCAACTCAAGTATTTGCTTGTCACCCAAGCAGGAATCCAGATAGTCGATCAGCCCCCGGCGCCAGTCCCGTTCCTCTGCCTGTAAACGAATTCCCTTGTTCGGCACTTTCAACAGCACGATCTTTCTTTCCTTCAACCAGTCTTCCAGCTCGGCTACATCTTTATAGCAAGTGGACTTGCTTACATTAACTCGATTCGCCAACTCTTCCACAATCACATACTCTTTACTGTCAAACAATTGCCCCAAAATAATTTTTTGCCGTTCTTCCTTGCTGTAGAATTGGTAGGGGTGATCAACCTTTGTTGCAATCACATTTTTCAAAACTTCGTTTGCCCGATCAACATCTTCAATCCAAATGCCCTTGTGCGGCGCCTTCTTCAGCAAGACCTCATGCTTCCGCAACCAATAATCAATCTCATCCAGGTCATAACGAACTGTACGAGGACTCACACGAAAATGCTTGGCGATTCGCCCCACCGTAATTGCCTGGTCTTGATCCAACAAATATTGAACAATCAATTGCGCACGTTTCTTTAATGCATTCATCGCGTTTCACCCCAATCCAATTCTGGCAATTTGACCACATTAAACTTTGTGTTTAACTAACTGATCTAAGTATATATTGTGGCAATCAAGAATACAATGCTCCCGAAATAGGCAATCCTTTCGATCTCAATGTGGCAAAACTACCATTTTCTTGTGAAAGATAGCGATTGCAATTCTTTAGGATGATTGCTTCCATTGATTTTGCAACATTCTCCTTTCCAACAAAAATCCTTCCGTTATATTTCCAGTAGGAGACACGAACAAAGTAGGATCTGAATCTTCAAATCCCTTATGCGATCTAGTTCGTTCAAGTCTATCGGAACAAATACCAATAAAGCCCGAAAGACTGGAAGAATTTCAGTCTTTCGGGCTTTTGATGATTCTACTTGCTTTATCAGCATCAAGGATACCGGTACAAACGCATCCGGACATTCTATTTTTAATACCTTCTATGCATTTCCCACTCCAATGCTGCGATCATCATGAACTTCTGTGCAATGGTTGCTACGATGGAACCTGCTAAAACCCCTTTACCAACATCCGTTATCACGTAAAAGCAAAAAACTAAACCTTCAAATCCTGCAGTTTTTATGGCTGTAATGACACCTAAGCCATCTCTCAGTATATACAAAACCCGCGTCGTTCTCCGGCTGCGGATGTTCACGCAATTCCTTCCAATTCAAAACCCTTGCCTTTTCAGCAATTTTATATAGACAATGCGCGTTGCGGATTGACGTGTAGCATCTCGTTAATCCACTCGCGTTTCACACCGCTCGCCTCCAATTGAGGCAAAAATTCCGAAAGAATATAGGACAATCCAATCCTTCCCCCATATGAAATCATGCGCCCCCGAGTCGTATCTAATCCCATTAAGATTTGATCGCTAAATCCATTGGCAATCAATCGCTTAATCAAGTTGATCTCTGTCTGCATATCATGACAATGTTCCCGTCCAATTGTATCCAATTCCACAAAAACACCCTTCTTCAATACGTTCAGGATCAAATTCACATTGTCATACTTCCGATCAACATGGGCCAGAATCAACCTGGATAAATCAAATCCCATCGATTCATAATAATAAACAAGCTCCTCAGCGTTATCCATTGTTTCCATATGGCATTGAATCGATACCCCAGTTAAATTCGCAGCTTGCATCGCTGCAAAATGCATCTTCCGATATGCTTTCGTGACTCCCTCGTGGTCAAGAGCAACTTTTATCATCCCCGCCTTAAGCGGTACCTGCACCGTAGGAACCGAATAATCGCAGGCAATATACATGCCTTCGACTATTTCCTTCACAAAAATCTTCGTCAACGCTTCAACTCCGAGTGAATGGATCCAATGATCCTGCGAATAAAATATCAGCTTATGAAATCCCGTCGATGCAATGACATTCACACCACTTTCTCTTGATACTTCTTCAAGCAGTCTCGGCATTCGTCCACAGCCAATCGGTTGCGCGTCCACAACCGTACCACCGCCACATTCCTTAAAGCTTTCAAGCTCTTCCAAAGTACGCATGGAACTTTCAAGCCATAGATTCTGATTGACTACCCGTGGTCTTCCCTCTCGGATAAATAAATGCTCATGACACTGCGTATGCCCCATTTGGTTAATCGGAATATCTCCAAGTATCGTTCGCACTTTTGTCATATTTCACCTCCCAATCTGCGGATCGCCTTGCTTATCTTAAAAACAAAGGGGATTTCTCCCCTTTGTCTACCGTACCTCTTTTGCGATTCGACTGCACTCGTCCAGCATAAAATCTGTAATCTCAATATCGAAAACTTCAGCAATGACTTGGGTCCAACCATGGATGAAATAAATCCAGCCATCTTCAACTTTTATTTCTTTTTCATCTTTCTGTGACATAGCCTGTTCAACAAAGACTAAATTCCCGCGATAGTTTAATTCCCAAGCCAAAGCATGATTCGGGAATGCCGCTAGCCCGCTCAATGGAGAACCCGGGCGATCTTTTCCCATTCCCGTAGCATTGACAATCAAAGAATAGGGCTTTACCGTTGTGAGGAAGTCATCATTTCCGCCATTAGCGCTCGCCAATACATACTCAATTTCCACATTTGGATTTAGCGCTTTCAACTTCTCTTGCGCATGGACCAACCGCAATTCATCACACTCTGAGATTATAATTCGAGAAGGCACATTTTCCTTAAATTCCGGTTTCGTTAAATATGAACTGATGGCAAGAGCTGCGCCCCCAGCACCCATGATAAAGACTTCACCGCGATTCTCTTCCCAGAATCCATTCGGTACGAAAGCTTCCATCGCTAATCCGCTAGAAATGGGGTCTTTTGCATGTCCACGAATTTGACCATTTCTTTTTGAGATGCAAGACAACTCTCGAAAATGACGCGCATGCGGATCAAGATACTCGAATAAATCTTCGCAAGCTTCGTACAGGTCCAACTTATGCGTGGTAACCAATGCCCCCATGGAAAGCGGATCATTCTTCATAAATTCAACAACCGCCCGATAATCCTCAGGTTTTGAATTGAGTTCCATATCAATTCCCTTGATCACCGCTCCCTCAAGCGAGAATACCTCTTTTGCCCAACGAGGGAACACTTTCATAATTGACGATTTTCCTGTTGTAACACCAACAAAATAAAAGGTTGGCTGTGTTGCTTGTTTTGGCAAAATCACACTCATCATATCCTCCTTACAGCTTCATCCTCGCTGCTTTAATATTCTTAATAAATGCCTTAGCGGTTTTTGTAACCAATTCATAATCGCCTGTTTTCGCGCCTGCAGTAAGGCTGCTTCCCGCTCCACAAGCTACTACTCCTACATTGATCCAATCCGCTACGTTCTCGACATTCACACCACCCGTCGGCATCATTTTTACCTGCGGCATGGGTCCTTTAATACTTTTAATAAAATCGAGTCCCAACATATTCCCAGGGAATGCCTTGATAATATCTGCTCCAAATTCCATGGCTTCAACAACTTCTCTCATGGTCATGCATCCTGGCATATAGGGAATGCGATATCGATTGCACAGCTTTGCCGTTGCTTCGTTGAAACTCGAACTCACAATATATTGAGCACCACTTAAAATTGCAATCCTAGCGGTCTCCGAATCCAGAACGGTTCCCGCACCCAGGATAATTTCATCCTCTGAATATGTCTCTGCCAACTCTTCAATAATTTTTGCCGCGCCAGGTACCGTAAAAGTAATCTCGATTGCCGCGACGCCGCCTTTAATGCATGCATCCGTAATCTTCTTGGCTTGTTCCGCGGACTCAGCTCGTACCACGGCAACTAAGCCAACTTCCGTAATTCTTTGTATAACTTGCTCTTTATCCATTTTTTCCCCCCGTTAATTTTTAATTATTCATCTCTAGCGCATGAATTAAGTTCTCCGCTGCCATATAACTCATCTTATCGATCGCCTCAATGGATGAAGCCGCACAATGCGCACCGACCAGTAGGTTGTCGAGTTTCATCAAATCTGGATTTGCCGGAGGTTCCACATCGAATACATCCACCCCTGCCGCTGCGATCTCTCCTGTCTGCAACGCCTCAAGAAGGGCTGCTTCATCTACAATACCACCCCGCGCTGTATTGACTACAACGGCAGATGGTTTCATCGCACGAAAGGCTTCTCGATTGATCATATGCGTTGTTTCTTCGACCAAAGGAACATGCAAAGAGATAAAATCCGAATCCCGATACAGGGTTTTCAACCCCACAAACTCTACGCCAAGTCGCTTTGCTTCCTCAATATTTGCATAGGGGTCGTAGACCATAATCTTCATATTAAAGCCAGCGCCCCGTCGCGCTACAGCCTTGCCGATTGCTCCAAATCCAATCAAGCCCAGTACCTTCCCATTCATCTCACGCGTTTTGATTTTCGTCCAATTTCCATTTCTGCACTGCCGATCAATAAACGCTATTTTTCGGGTTAAATCAAGCATTAAACCAAATGCATAATCCGCAACGGCTTCAGTATTGGCTCCAACCGTCCGAAAAATAGGGATATCCCGCTCGCTGGCGCTCTCCTTATCGATATTATCCGTGCCAACTCCGTATCTCGAAATAACTTTCAGCTTCTTAGCCTGCTCAAAGACACCTTTCCCAAAAGGATCGACTCCCAAAATGATACCGTCCACATCATGGATTAATTCCATAATCTCATCCTCTGTCATAATCCGTCCATACGGATTTGATATCACTTCATAACCCTTTTGCAACAGCATTTTTTTCGGCGTTTCATCGTTTTTTGAAAATGATCGCGCTGTTACAAGTATTTTGAATCCCATTACTCCGCTCCTTCACTCTTCCACTTCGGATTATCAATAATTGTTGGTTTCCCATCCTGCTCAACCATTAATTTGCGAAATCCTTTGTCTTCAATCGATCCGTAATCATGTCCGGCATCAGCGCGAAAAACAAAATAGGTAATAAATGGCTCTGTTCCGACATTGATGCTGCGGTGAGCCCAACGCCCTGGAACATAAACGGCTTTTCCCGGGGTACAATACTCAGCTTTCCATTCACCTTCTGGCGTCTCCAGTAGAAGATAACCTTCTCCGCCAAGACAAAAATATACTTCCGCCAAGTCTAAAATGGTATGGAAATGGCCTTTTGTCATAAAATACTCGTTTCCGATTTTGCCTGGATACGTGATGCTCGTACCAAACAACAAATCCTGTTCAACTTCATCAAAACCCAATTCGGTAAAGTCGTAAATCTTCACATCACCCTCAGCAAGCTTTTCCTCATACGCTGCTTCATCTGCAAACATCCCTTTTACTCGAGAAAGATATCTGGCTGTTGTCGATTCCTCGGACGATAATCCTGACTGCATATTAAATTCTTGTACGAAAGGCTCTTTAATCATTTTATTTCCTCCAAATTTTTAATCAAATTATTCTGAATTGTTTCACCATTGATTCCAATGCACTTTGTTTTTTTCAATCGTTCTTATGCTTTTTGTCTGATCCAAAGGAACCCCCAAAGCAACAAGTGAAAAAGGGATCACCATCGTTGGCAGCTCAAATTGATTCCGCAACATCTCCATCCGATCTTCACGCGGATAGATGCCCAACCAAACACCACCAAGATCAATTTCCGTCAAGCCGAGCAAAATATTTTGTGTGGAAGCGCTACAGCTTTGTACCCAAAAATCATCAGGCTTTCCGTTGTGTTCCTGGACTCCGCATACGAGAATTGCTGCCTGAGCCTCATTCAATACCTGACCATACTTCAACTCTCCAGCAAGAAATTTCAAATGCTTAGCCTGATCAATCACGAGAAAGTCCCAAGGACGGTAATTATTGGCTGAGGGTGCAGCCATGGCTGCGTCTAAGATAAACTGGATTTGCTCTTTCTTGATTGATTCCTTGCGAAATCTTCGAATACTTCGACGCCTGAAGATTGATAAACCCATTAAATCTGAGTTTCCCATAAGATTCTCCTAACTTTGATACGACTAATAATGTTGTTATGTCGTAACATGAAACATCAAATTTTCGAGAGAACCCAAACAGGACTCTCTCGAAGCTGTTATTTTTGATTCTGCAAATCATATACTGGCATCAATTGCTCATAGCAAGCTTTGTATGCCGGAAGCAGTTTTCGATAGATCTCTGTTTCCTCTTTTTTGGGTTCCATGGGATCCGATGGATTGATAATGCTGTCAATCCTAGAAAAATCTTTGATTACCCCAGCTCCAACTCCTGCAATCATCGCAGCCCCCATAGCACCAATATGCTGCATATTATTGGGGAGAGTCATTGTAGCATCAAACATATCCGCTAGGATTTGTCTCCATAGATTATTCTTCGCGCCACCGCCAATCAACCGAACCTCAGATGGCCGGTTTCCCATTGATTCAAAGAACTCCATGCCCATCATCAAATCAAAGCCAACCCCTTCAAGGGCTGCCCGAACAAGATGACTCTGCGTATGATGCAATCTAAGTCCTAAAAAAGCACCCGCAAGATACGGAGATGAATAGATTGTATTCCCACTTAGAAAACTAGGCATAAAGAACAATCCGTCTGCTCCCGGTTCAACACTTTTCGCCATCGACTCCAATTCTTCGAATTGACCGCTCTTATTCGTCACCATATTGCTGACAACCCAATCATAGGTAACACAAGCAGAATGGGAATGCATGCTTGTATGGTACACGCCGTCTCCAACATACATGACATTGGCCTTGAAATCCTCTGACATGATCGGCTCGCTATGATTCACACCAATCCATCCAGCCGTACCCAATGTGGTAACAAAAGTTCCTTGATTCATGCATCCCGCACCGATCGCGCAAGCCAAATTATCCATGGTTCCCAAAACAACTTTTGTTTCAGCTGACAATCCGAGTTCTTCAGCAACCATCTGCAGAACAGTTCCCACAATTGTTGTGTTTTTGACTGGTTTGCACAGCTTTTCTGGATCAATATTTGTAAGTGCAAGAAGTTCCGATTCATAGTGATGCTCTCTTAAATTGAAAAGCCCTGACATCCCTGCTTCCGAATAATCGGTCATTCCGACTACACCCGTTAATTTACCGATAATGTATTCTTTGGTACCTATGAATTTGTAGGTTTCATCATAAAGTTTCGGCTCATGCTTCATCAGCCATACGATTTTTGAACAAGGATATAAAGAAAGATCAAAGCTATTGCCCGTTGTTTCGTAATGCCGTCGATCACCAAAAGACTTGATAATGAATTGCGACTCCTCAACAGCACGTCCATCCATCCAGATCAGTGTCTTATCTCTTAAGCAATTTCCATCTTGATCAACAGGAACACACCCTAAAGACTGTGCACTGAATGAGATCGCAATTACTTCTTCTGGAAGAACTTTCTGTTTACTTAAAACGCCTTTTGTTGACTTTTTTACCGCTTCCCACCAGTCATTTGGATCTTGCTCCACATACCCCGCTTGCGGATAATATGTTTCGTATGTTTCATAAGCACTATCGAGCAGCTTGCCGTCAACATCAAACAAACAGGCTTTATTACCACTTGTCCCCAAGTCATGTGCCAAAATCAACCGTCTCATCGTTTCCTCCCGCTATCTCCATATTATTGAACATCCTATTGCTTTATCCTGATTCAATCATACATGATTGCCGAACCATATTTGCGTCACTATTTTTATCGACCAATTACCCTTTCCTTCAATCACATTGGAGACATAAAAGACTTTTCCTCCACGCGAAACATTTATCTAGCTATGTAATCGTTGCTCAGGCCTCAACCGTCGCTCCGTTACTTACTTTTCTTCCAACTGTTATGGCCCTCGGTTCTCTATTCGAAGGATTTCACAATTTCAATTGCCGATTTTGTATTGATGCCCATGCGCTGTACGCCCATGTCATACAAAGCTAAAAAATCTTCTCTTGTTCGAATTCCGCCTGCTGCTTTCACCTTCACTTTATCTCCTACCCACGCCATGATTTTACGAATTCGTTCGACGTTTGCAGTTCCGGGAACCCAACCCGTACCCGTTTTCAAAAAGTCCGCTCCGCTATCGATGACCAATTGGCAGGCTCGCTCAACTTCTTCATCCGTTAAGGTATTCAGTTCAATCAATACCTTCGTCATGATTTTTCGGTCCGCATCTTTTGCCAGGCCAATGATCTGCTTCAATTCGTCAAGCACGTAATCATATTCCTGGCTCTTGAATTTTCCGACATTCATAACGATATCCATTTCTTCAACGCCATCTTCGATCAATTCCTTTGCTTCATTCAACTTTGTCGATGTTTTGTGCGCACCTGATGGAAATCCAACCGGCGAACCAACATACACATCCGGAACCTCTTTGATCATTGGCGCAAGGGTCTCGACCCAGCTAGGCAATACATGAACATTGATAAACGAGTACTCCTTCGCATATGCGACGACCTCTTCGATATCCGTCAATGAATTATGCGTCCTCACTGCGCTCACATCAATTAATTGTGCAACATCCTTTGCTTTTAACATTTTACAACCTCCTTAAGACTATATGACTCTCATTTATATAAGTTTCTCACTTAACTCAACAATTACACCATTGGGATCTTTGCATAACAGCGCTTTCACCCCAAGAGGCGTCAGCTCACATAGCTCCATTTCAAATGGAACCTGATTCCGAATCAATTCCGAATTCATGCCCTCAATATCATCCACTTTCAAGGCAATATGCTTGATTGCATTCTCACTGGATGAGAGGGTTTGATAAAATCCATGATCTTTGAATTCAAACAACTCGATTGAAGAACCATCTGGCAGAACCACATAATTAAGAATAACTTCTCCCATATCGACCGATTTACCCTTTTCAAGACCCAAAACTTCACAATAAAAACGAAGAGATTCTTTCATGTCAAAACTATTGATTGCGATATGATCAACCTGTTGAACAGCCACGTGTTACCTCCTTACCGAATGTAGATGGTTGCAAAGCAGAAAGTTGATTCTCTCTGCTTTGCATATAGAATAGGGGAGAAATCTATCTAAATTTGCTTGCGTTCTCTTGTGTAATCATTTCTGTTTTTGATGGAAGAAAATCTGGATCTGGTTCAACGTCCGCTACAACCTTATTATATAGCGTAATCAATCCGTTGAGCGCAACACCTGATGTATCTTGACTGATTGCAATCATTTCTCCATTTTCTACGTAATCAAGATTCTCTGGAACTTCATCATATCCAAGAACGATTACATCATCAACCTTGTCCATCTCTACAGTCGCGCGCGCCGCTCCAAAAGGTCCGCCTGCGGTCATGTAAATCGCCGCCACGTCAGGATGCGCTGTCATAATGTCCTTGGCGTAATTATAAGTTAAATCCGCTTTGTCCATACCTTCATATGTTCCAACATTCTCCCAACCTGCATCGAGCAGATAATCTTCAAATCCTTTTCTTCTTTGCTCATGAACATCAACATTGAACAAACCGGTGATAATCGCAAATTTGCCTGGTTCTTCAACTTCATCTGCTACATATTTCCCGGCATACTGACCTGCAGCATAGGCTTCTTGACCCAAAAATGCGGTTCTCTTTGATGGAACTGGACTCTCTCCAAAAAGTGTAACCACTGGAATCCCTGCGTCAACGGCCTTATCAATGTAAACTTCGGTTCCTGGACTAAAAGGCGTTACGATAATGCCATCATATTGCTGTACAATCGCTGCATCAATTCCGGCATTGATCGTCTGCGCATCCAAAACATCTCCGAGGACGACATAATCAACATTCACATTGAAATTCTTCAAATACTCCTCGCCAATATCTGAACCCGTTCGAACCAATTCCCAAAATGGATTGTTTTGGAAACATAAAAATGCAAAATTCAATTCTTTTTCCGGCATTTGTTCCACGATCTCAACACCAGCGATCTCCGGTGCCGCTACATCTGGAAAACCTGCAGGTTCTTCAACACTTGCATTTGGAGCCGGTTCTGAAGAACTTGTTCCAGAACTGCAACCCGTCAACATCAACACCAAAACCAATACCATAATCAAAAGCTTTCCCGTTTTTTTCACATTCATCCTCCTTCAGCTTCATTTACAGGCTTACGCCTGCTGCCAACATCATAATATTTTCTTCCGTGATTTCTTCTTTCCGTAATTTCCCAGACAGTTCTCCATTGTTCATAACGGCAATGCGATCACTCATCAAAATCAATTCCGGCATTTCTGAAGAAACCAAGATAATCCCTATGCCCGCCTTTTTTAAATCTCGAATAATCTGATAAATCTCACCCTTTGCGCCAACATCGATGCCATGAGTCGGTTCATCCAACAGCAAAATTTCCGGATTGGACAAAAGCCATCGAGCCAATATGGCTTTTTGTTGATTCCCGCCGCTCAGATCTTGAATGCGTTTGTCAATGCTCGGTGTTTTAATCTGCAATCGCTCCACATATTGATTGGCGGTGTCTCGCTGCTTTTTATCATCCAACAGTAGCCTTTTCTTATTTCTGCCAATCGTTACCAGATTGATATTGTCCTTGACTGAAGCATTCAGGAACAGACCCTTCACTTTTCTTTCTTCTGGAATCAATGCCATTTTATTGCGTATAGCGTCTTTCGGATGTTTAATCCGCTCTTTTTTTCCTTTTATGAATATTTCACCGTCGTCATATCCCGTATAACCAAAAATCGATTCCAGCAACTCCGAGCGCCCAGCACCGACTAATCCGGCAATTCCTAACACTTCACCCCTGTGAAGCTTCAAATTAATATCATGGAACCTTCCCTTCGCAGACAATTTCTCTACCTGCAAAAGCACTTCCTTGTCATAGGATTGATCCTGCGTTGAATCCAATTCTTTCTTTTGCTTGTCAAGATTTCTTCCCACCATATTCAGAATCACGCTATCAATATTCATTTCTTCCACCGGTTTGGTCAATACGCGAACGCCATCCCGCAAGATCGTCACGCGATCCGCAATCTGAAAGACTTCTTCCAATCGATGCGATATGTAGATAATGCCAACGCCTTCGCTTTTCAGCTTTCTAATGATGTTAAAAAGAATATCAATCTCTGTCTTTGTCAGCGCAGCTGTTGGTTCATCCAAAAGAAGTAATTTAGGCGAGATTGAAATTGCCTTTGCAATCTCAACCATCTGCTTATCTGCTAAGCTGAGCCTTTCCACATAATCATTCGCATCCATATTCTCAAGACCTAACTTCCGAAGTAACTCGCGAGATTGCTTCTCAATCGATCTCTGATTTAAAAATAGAACTGTCTTTGGATAGTGGCCTAAAAATATATTACTTTTTATGTCTAAATGCGGGAGCAATGAGTTTTCCTGGTGAACAATCCCCACCCCTGCTTCTTGAGCAATACGTGGTGTTTGAAACTGCGTCAGTTCACCGTTCCAATAGATATCTCCTCCATCGGGTTGATAATTACCGCAAATTATATTCATCATCGTAGACTTTCCGGCTCCATTTTCACCAAGGAGAACATGTACTTCCCCTTCAAATACCGATAAATCAACTTTGTCTAGCGCCTTGACTCCTGGAAAGCTTTTTGTGATTTCCCTTAAGCGAATAATTTCGCGCCTTTTCATCAACACCGCCTCCTATTTTTTCTTCCTCAATTGATCAATTGCAACTGCAATGACAATAACCGCGCCGATCGAGATCAGTTGTAAATATGAAGACAATCGAAGCAAGACGAAGCCGTTTCGAATGACCCCCATAATGGCAGCTCCAATCAGTACGCCTTTGATTGAGCCTTTTCCCCCGGATAAACTGGCACCGCCAATGACCACCGCTGCGATCACATCCATCTCTCTGCCATTTCCTGCTGCGGTATCCGCGATTCGAAGATTGCAAGCGGTGATGACCCCTGCCAAAGCACCCAATGCACCCAGCAGGCTGTACACCTTGATTTTAGTTAAATGAACATCCACACCAGATAATTTCGCCGACTTCTCATTGCCACCGACCGCGAAAACATATTTCCCAAAAATGGTCTTAGTCAGAAGTACATGTCCAAAAAGAATAATAATCAACATAATGATGACTGGAACTGGAATGCTGAAAAAGGTTCCTCCCCCCAAGAAGTTAATCTCCGTATTGAAGGAAAGTGGCATCCCTCCTGTAATCAGGTAAGCCAGCCCTTTAATCACACTCGCCATCGCCATCGTAGTAATAAACGGATTGATGTTGAGTTTTACAATCAACAATCCATTCATTGCTCCTACAAAACTTCCCATTAGCACGGCTAAAAACAATGCAATCCATGGATTAAATCCCAAGCTGTAAAACGTAGCAGCCAAAACCCCACCTAGTGTTAACGAGCTTCCTACTGATAAATCAATGCCGCCGGTGATAATAACGAATGCCGCACCAACAGCCATAATGCTAACTAAAGAGATCTGCATTAAAACATTCATAATATTACCGAATGATAGGAAAATCGGATTCGCGATTGCAATGATTGCACAAATTACGATCAACGCAATAAGAATTCCAAACTCTTCAAATTGAGTGATCTTCTTATACCATTTAACCTGCTTTTTCTCCTCGTTTTTCCCCGTATTGCGATCCAAGACCAAATCCTTGACCATAAAACCACCCTTCCCTTTCTTCCTAGTAGAAATCGTTTTCCGCATCTCTATTTTCCAACAGCTAATGAATGGGAGCCAGCACGCTTCAAATTAACACTCATCACATTTTATGTAGTATTGTGATAATGTCACGACATATTAATCTATTAAAAAAATATTTGTCCATCCCCGCAAAATAGCTATATACACAGGAATATCTCTAAATATTTTTATCAAACAAATTAATTGTTATAATGTGCCTTTGTCGTATCATTTACTAATACTATCATATAAAACTCTGAATCTTTTGTCAACGGTCATTGCTCGAATTATCTGACTTCTGTTTCACAAACTGTTGATTATTCCCCCACCCGTAGCTTGACAGTGAATTTGTTTTTATCTCCGCGATAATTCGCAATTGAATACTCGATCGGAGAATGATACGCATTGAATCCCACGGTTGTCGTTAATTGAACTGCACTATGCTTCGGAATTTCCAATAACTCACTTTCATAGGGTTCTGACAAGATGGCTTCCACCTGTCGCTCTACCTCTACAATCTTCGTATTGGCGCTATTCGATAATGTCTCGTACAATCCTACTTCTTCCAAATTCATGGTGAGAATATTCAAACAGATCATCGGCAAATAGGTGCGAACCAAAACAATTGGCTGATCATTAGCAAATCGCAGCCGTTCAAGATAAATCACCTGATCATCCTCGTTTAAATTCAATCCAGCAAGAATCGTTTTATGCACCGCGTTCCCATTAAGCACTTTTAAATTCTTGACTTTTGTACTTGGCGTCACGTGAAGTCGATTCATTTGTTCACCAAATGATTCCAATCTTTGCATAAAATCTTGCGCTAACTTCGGCTTTGAAATAAAGGTCCCTTTCCCTTTGACCCGATACAAAAGACCATCCTGCACCAATTCTATAATTGCCTGGCGAACAGTCGTCCGGCTCAAACTATACATGGAAATAAATTCATATTCTGTAGGAATTGAGTCACCTGGCTTTAATTCACCATTTTCAATCATCCCCAGAATAATCTGCTTCAATTGAAAGTACAAGGGGATTGGTGTACTCTTATCAATTTTTTGTTCTAAAAACCCCATTGGATCACACACCCTTCTTATATACAACTCTTATTTCTATCAGCTTATCATATATTTGACACTATGTCATTACTTAATTACACCGTACATTAAAATAAGGGCTGTATATGAACACAGCCCTTATTCTCCGTTTATTCTTATGCAGTTTTATCTGAGCCTTTTTTCTCTTGATCCCAAACACCTGTCGTTTCAATACCCAGCTTCTTCGGATCAAAGACTGGATCGATGCCTTGTTTCATTTGCGAATCATAATCTTTAAGTGTAGTAAAAACGACCTTGCTTAATGCAAGTATTGCAATTAAGTTCAACCAAACCATCATGCCAACACCCATATCACTAATCGACCAAACCAAGGTAGTCGAATTTACACTTGAGTAAAGCAGCATAAACATGTAGATGATTTTTATCGCTGTGAAAACCTTTTTATTGTTTTTCCCTTTTAACAAGAAGGCAACATTTGTCTCTCCTATGTAATAACCAGCAAATGATGAAGTAAATGCAAACAACACCAAAGATATTGCTACAAAAGCGCTTCCAAAACCAGGAGAAAGTGTCTCAACTGCCTTTTGTGTAAACATTGCGCCCACTTCTACGCTTCCCAAATTATTGACAAGAAAACCACCGCCTGGAGCAATGACATTATAGGCATCTGTTAATAAAATCATCAAAGCCGTTGCTGTACAAACCATCAACGTATCAATATATACGGAGAAAGCTTGAACCAGTCCTTGCTTTGCTGGATGAGAAACCTCTGCAGCACCCGCATGATGAGCGGCTGTGCCCATACCCGCTTCACTTGAGTAGATACCACGTTTCACTCCCATGGAAATCGCTGTACCAACAATACCACCAAAGATTGGTCCCTTGCCAAACGCGCTGGCAAAGATTAAACCAAACACCTCGCCCAATTGGCCAATGTTCACAATAATAACCACAAGTCCAACGCCAAGGTACAGAATCGCCATAATCGGTACTAAAATTTCAGCTGTTCGGCCAATCCGACGAACACCACCAAAGATAATGTAACCGATACCTGCAGTCATCATAATCCCACTTACAAGTTTACTGATCCCAAAAGCGTTATGCAAACCAGAAGAAATCGCATTGGATGAAACACCCGGCATCAGAACAAGCAGAGCAACGGCTGCAACAACAGCAAATAATGTACTCAGCCACTTGATTTTCATACCATGCTTGATATAGTATGCTGGACCTCCACGATACTCCTCAAATTTTTCTTCCTTATATACTTGTGCCAATGTGCACTCGGCAAAGGAAGTTGCAGCCCCTAAGATCGCCAATATCCACATCCAGAAAACCGCACCTGGGCCACCTGCAGCAATCGCCGTAGCAACACCCACAATATTACCAGTCCCTACACGCCCTGATAAAGCAATCATAAAGGCTTGAAATGATGAAATACCCTGTTCTGAAGTTTCTCGATTTAAAACAAGTTTCACCATGTTCTTGATGTGTCGAATTTGAACAAATCTTGTTCCCAATGTTAAGAACAAACCAGTTCCCAAGCATAAATAGATCATATAATTGCTCCATAAAATTCCATTCATACTATTTACAAAATTTTGCATGCTTTCCCTCCTTAAAATCCATATTAGTAGTAAAAATTCCCGCTACGATATATATTGCCCCTCCTCTCGGGTTTTCTTTATTGCTGCAGCAATTCGCTGCAAACCATCTTCCAGGATGCTGCGCGGACAGGCAATATTAATTCGTTCAAAACCCTCCCCTTCGCACCCAAAAATGTATCCTTCATCCAACCATATTTTGGCTTCTTTTAACATCAATTCTTCCAACTGATCTTTAGAAAGACCAAGCGCTCGAAAATCCATCCACACCAAATACATCCCTTCAGGCTGAATAACTTGAATTTCCGGCATGTTTTCTTTTACAAACCGATTAAGAAAATCAAGGTTGCTTTCCAAGTAACCAATTAATTGTTCCAGCCATTTTTCACCCGTGTTATACGCGGCAACCAATCCTGTAATTCCAAATGTATTTGTCATCAACGAATTGCTCTCAACGATATGAAGATAGCGATTTCGTATCTTTTCGTTGGGAATCACAAGGAATGATGTTTGTAAACCTGCCAAGTTGAAAGTCTTGCTCGGCGCCATACATGTAATGGAATTTTGAGCAAAAGCTTCCGAAATCGATGCAAATGGCGTATGTCGATTTCCGGACAAAATCAAATCCGAATGGATTTCATCAGCAATAACAAAGACTTCATTTTTCGCACAGATCTCACCAACTCGAATGAGTTCTTCCTTTGTCCAAACGCGTCCTACAGGATTATGGGGACTGCAAAGTATCATCATATGTAAATTCGGATCTGCTGTTTTCTCTTCAAGATCTTCAAAATCCATATAGTATTTTCCGTCTTTAAAGATCATGGGATTCGTTTCCATTTGGCATCCGTTGTTTGCAATCGCATTAAAGAACGGATAGTAAACCGGAGTCTGAACAAGCACCTTTTCTCCAGGATTGGTCAGCGTTCGAATGATCATATTTACAGCCGGCACCACACCTGGACTAAATGCAATCCACTCCTGCTCGACTTTCCATGCATTGCGCTTTGCCTGCCAATTGATAATAGCCTCAAAGTACGCTTCATCTGGCTCCGAATACCCATAAATTCCATGTTTCGCACGCTCCACCAATGCCGCTACTACTGACTCAGGCGCTTTAAAATCCATATCGGCAACCCACATTGGCAAAATTTCTTGGTTTTCATGATCCCATTTAATTGAATTGGTATTGCTGCGATCGATCACTTGATTAAAATCTACTTGCATGTTAATCCTCCTTATTGCGTTTATGAAACTTTAGTTTTTACTAGTGAAACCAAAGTTTGTATTTATGACATTACGTCGCTTTGTCATGACATATAATAGTAAAAAAATCTCTTTCCTCTATTGTTTCTTACCGCTCATATCCTCTCATCCTTTCGCTTCACTTTTGCTAAATATCGATAAATCGTTGCATCCGATACATTCAGTTGAATCGCTGTTTCTACAACTGCTCCCTTCAGAAGGAAAATCCCATTCTGATATAAAACGCGAACAATCTCCAGTTTCTCATCAGCTGACATGCGGCTTGGATCAATTCCAACGGAATGAATCCTTTCATGGATACTATCGATGGTTACCTCATTTGAGGTTTGGCTAAATCGCTCTAGGTGATTCGTTTTCTTTTGTCCTGACATTAAGGACAAGAAATCATTCAAATACTCTTGTGCTTGATATAGCTTCTGATAATCGATATTCACGCAGAGCATGCCGACCAGTATTCCTTGATCGCGAATAAAATAAGTTGATGATCGCAATTCCCGACCCGTACTGGAAACGCCTTGGTAATTTGTGAGGTGATTCATATTCTTGTGGTTTCCATCATGCATAATCTTAAGGACAACATTCGTTGCCGGCGCACCTACTTGACGGCCACTTACATGATTGTTCCGTATCGCAACAACTGAGTTCTCCAAATTCGTTAAATCATGAAGTGCAATTTCAACATCATCACCAAAGGCTTCAGCTAAAAAATCCACCATTGGAATCATTTCAAGTAATTTTTTATTCATCGGCTTCTCCGGCAAACGTTCTCTTGTTATCATCATAATAATAAATTCTTATCATAAAGTCAATGTTTTTTTATTATTCTGAAAACATTCATCCTAAACGCCCTCTGTGAACTCGATTCTCTCTCCATTGCAACCGATAATCATAAAGTAGGAAATCTCTTTTTGCCAGTATGATGATTGCTCAATCCCATTCGAAAAAAATTCAAACCCTTCCGCTACCGCATACTCGTATGCTTTCTTGAGATCTGTCACTCTCATTGCAAGATGATCAAGTGGTCCTGTTTGCATGGCAATCTCATCTCGCTCATACAACTCAACAATCAAATTACCCCATTCCATAAGGACGACTTGTATCGGTTTTCCTGCCTCCAACTCTCCCTTTTTCATTACGACTTCGGCACCTAGCTTGCTATAAAATGCGATTGTATCATCCATTTTGTTGGTTGGTATTCCAATATGGTGAGTTCCTTGCATCAAATTTTTCATATTCGCTCCTCTCTTCCAAAGCACAGTTAATCCATTTCCTCAAATGGCACCAAAACCTCAGCAATTTTCCCCATGATTTCTTCTGAAATATCCCAATCAAAGGCCTTTAGATTTTTCTCAAGCTGAGCCACCGATGACACCCCGCCAATAATCGACGTGACCTCTGGCTTTTGACGCAGCCAATTGATGGCAAGCTCGTTTAACGGTTTCCCAATTTCATTGGCAATCTTTTTCAATTCCAGCATGCCTTGATAATAGGTCTTGTACAAAGGTCCAGATAATTTGGGATTGTCTTTTCTTACATCGCGAGCTGAAAACTTTTCATTCTCTGCAAAAGTCCCAGTCAGTAAACCTTGCAGCAAGGGGCTATAGGGTAAAAATGCCTGTCCCTCGACTCGAACCGTCTTCAACATTTCCTTTTCTGTCCGATACTCCAATGGAAGCCCATGATAACTGGCCGCGTTTCTTTCCAGCATATTGTAAAGTCCTTGTTGCGCATCCACCTCCACATATTGCATAAAGGTCTTTACGTCCTTTTGTGCAAAGTTTGAAAGCCCGATGTGTCGAATTTTGCCGGCCGCTTTGATCTCTTTCAAGACTTCGGCCGTTTCTTCAATCGGTGTTGTTGGATCCGGCCAGTGCATTTGATAGATGTCTATATAGTCCGTCTGCAGTCGAGTCAGGCTCTCATCAATCTCTCTCAATAAATTTTCCCTCGAGAGATCAAATTTGATCTCATGACGGTCATTCCAAGCAATACCGCCTTTCGAAGCAATGATAACCTTTTCCCGCGAACCATTATTCAAACTTCTCCCCAATAAGGTTTCCGCCTGATGCCACCCATAAACCGGTGCGACATCAAAAAGATTGATCCCCGCATCAACTGCGGCATGAATCACTTTCATGCTTTCTTTTTCCTCATACGAATCCCAATCTCCCCCAAAGAGCCAGCATCCAATCCCCATGGCAGAGATTTTCTTGTCTATTCGCTTTACTTGTTTGTAAATCATTCTCTCTCCTTTTCAGTGTCGATATGCAATCTTAAAAAAGTTCTCTTTTATTTCCATCTTCTGTCATACTACCCTATGCGATGGGTTAAGTTTAGCATCCCACTTATGCGATATAACTCATTGATCTTTCCATTTATGATCGTTTATATTGTTACAACTATGATACATGCTAGCTATCACGTTTCCAAGGCAATCCAGATCCTGCAACATAACGGATTTCTTTGTACCTCACATCAATACTCTGCTCAATTATATGAGTGCTATAAAATTAATGTGGACGATTTCACAGTAAAAAAACCATTGATTATCGATGTTTCAATGACCTTTTTACACTATCATTTATGCTTTCGTTCCAGCTATAGTGCCTCTTTATACGCGCCTAGTTTGGCTTCTTTCGTTACTAAATCAAATTGGATATCCTGACCGATCCCACTCAGTCTTCTCCAGCTTCCCAAATGGAAGAACTCGGCTCCGGCATCCATCATAGCCTCTGCCGTTTCGCGCGAACGAACCTTTCCTGCAACCTCAATGCTTAACTTGTCCCCCCAGTTGTTATACAACCAAGCAATATGTTCAACTTGCATCTTTCCAAAATGAATTCCCGCACTCGTTTTAATCGCCTTAATTCCTAAATCAACATAGATTTTACACAATTCATTTATAATTTCAAATGGAAATTTCACCATCCAAAGCATTGGAATCACTTTTACCTGTCCATCCGCCGCTTCCAAGAGAAGCTCCAGTTCTTTTTTTACAGCACCAAAATCTCGTGATGCAGCCGCCGTTACGTTAAAGGCAACATCTACTTCATCAATCCCTTTTTCTTTTGCCAGTTTCATTAAATATACTTTCATATTCGTTGACATACCGCCATATGGATACCCAATCACCATGCCGGTTCTGGTATATCCATTGTCATATTCCGCTTTTATTTCATTAATCAAATCACACTGTCCCGGCGCGATAATCGCAGCTCGTACTCCTTCTTGATATCCATCAATTAATTCTTGTCTAACGACTTCTTCTGTTAAGTTTGAAGCAAATGGGGACGTAATTGCTCGTTTCACAAAATCTCTATCGTACATGACACCCTCCTATTTTGCACAGCTTCTCAGAATCTCCGCTGCAAATTCCGAACTGATATAATCTGCTCCCGCAAGCAACAATTCTTCAGCCATTTCAGCAGAGTCAATTCGACCCTGTGCTACAACTTTCACTTGTTCGCCAACAATCGCTTTAATCTTTTTCACATCATCCGGTTTACATCTGATCCCTACATCATTTTTATTCTCATCGGGCATGGTATAAACACCAATAGAAGTTGTCAATCGATCCAATCCCTCTTCTATCGCTAATTGAGAAACCTTCTGAATTTGCTCATCCGTCAACCATTCGACTTCAACAATCGCTTTTAGCACATGATCGCCGGCTGCCTTTCTGCAGGCTTGGAATTCTTCACGTACGAGTTCCCAATTTCCAGAACGCACATTAATGTTATGAATCACAAACTCCACTTGCGTGGCGCCAGATTCCAAAGCATCTTTGATTTCAAACGCTTTCTGTTCAGGCAAGAAAGTTCCATGAGGATAAGTAATTACCGCGCAAAGATCTAGTCTCCGTCCCTCTAAAACTTCTTGAACCTTAGGAAGCATATTGGGAAAAACCTGAATGCAATCCAACCCAAACTCCAGTCCTTCGTAAACGAGATTTTTAACACTGGCATAGTCATAATATGATTCTAGAATACGGCCGCCCATTTTTTTACTTAGTTCTTCTCTTTTCACTGTAGCACCTCCATAAAGTAACTTTCTACTCCTTGCCGCTCAACGATATTAGTATTCTTGTTGACTACATTAAAACATGACTATGTTTAAATGTCAATACATAGTAACATATCTGGGTTCACGTCACTACATTTGAATGTATAACAAATCTTACAAAATTAATTTTCAATCAGAGCAGTTACTATCTTTTGAGATTATCAAACACATGAACCTAACAACCGACAATTCCGATCAATTAGGTGAAATCAAAAAGAACTCATCATTCGAGATTGGGGCAGGTGACTAAGGCGCGAGTCAAGTCCGAGAAAGAATGTGTTCTCCCTCTACAACCACTTCATTAAGCAATCAAGCCTTCGAATCGTTTTAGGCTTTGATTTGTTGTGCAGACTCATCCAGCTATGACCGGCCTCCTATGAAGTTTGTACTCCTTAGTTCAGAGTTTTCCCGCCGGCTTCCTTAAGACCCAATCTCAAATTTAGCGTCCTTGTCTTTAGCTCGTGGTTGGCACGATAAACTTCCGCAGTGGACTTTCACCAACTAGCGTATGTGCGTGACCTGCACACTATAAAAAGGGTAACAATTTATATAAATCGTTACCCTCAGCGAATCCAAATAAAAATCCCGTGAAATTTTGTTTGTGAATTTGACTGTGCTTTCTACTATTGCCCTCAAAATCAGACCCACTTGACTTTATCTAAGAGGTTTGAATGTTCGGGTCTAGTTCTGTTCAACAAGCACAATCCTTGCCGGTGCCGCTTCCGCGCCCTTAATTTTCAATGGCAAAGCGATAATATCATAGACGCCTGATTCCACTTTTTCAAGATTCAATACTTCAAAAATGGACATCCCCGCACCCAATGCCGTCATATGGATCTGTTTCTTTGTTGCTGGTGTATCCACGTTGAAGTTGTCGGTTCCAATGATCTCAATTCCCGCTTGAATCATGCTTTCAATGCCGGAAACTGAAAAATAATCAAATCGGCCATCAAGGCGATCTCGTCGATATTTAAAAAGAAGAGCAGTTACCCCCGGTTCAATTTTGTCCGCCAGAAATTCCGCCGTTACGGTTCCTCCTTCTGGCAATTCCATGACCTGCGCCTTGGCAAAGTACCTGTCAATGGGTACCTCGTCCATATTCTTACCATCTTCTATATAATGCATCGGCGCGTCAATGTGGGTGCCCACATGGGAGGTCATTTGGAAAGAGGACATGCGCATATTGTTGCCATCCGCGTCATGGTAATCCCGCACCCAGGTTCTTTTGTATGGTTTCAAACTCTTGTACTTGATGACATCATCATAAAGGGGTTCTGAAATATCAATAATGCTTCTTGCCGTTGCTTCCTGATCAATCAGAACCACCCGTGCCGGCGCCCCTTCGGCACCCTTGGTTGCAATAGGAAAAACTAAAAGATCGTAGGTTTTCGGTTTTAATCCCGCTACTACAAGTCCAGGCACCACCAGCATATCCAATCCGAAGACGATGCGGTGGATCTTATCTCCCGTTGTTTTGCTGTCTATGCTGACGCAATCGGTACCTATCAAGCGTACCCCGCGCGCATAAAGCCTTTTTGCCGCCTCAACTGTAAAATAGTCCAATTTTCGATCGAACCGCACTTCGCCAAAGCAAAAGATCACCTTCGATTCCGTCAGGTTTAATCGGTCAACCCAATCGGCATCGATGGTCAAGTTTTCGGGCACGGCAATCAATTGCGCATTACCCATCAGCTCCTCCATCTTAACCTCATCCATCATGCGCCCCGTTTTCACAAAGTGGTTCGGCGCGTCCACATGGGTTCCTACATGGGTGTTCATTTCAATTTCTGTCACATTTACATAGTTCTCAGGTCCAATCCGGCGCAAAAAGGTCTGTCGAATCGGAGCGAGGCTGGTATAGGTATCCATACCAGCCGACAATTCCATGGTAATATCGATAATTTTCATCCTTAACTCCTTCCATTGCAACTCTTTCCCTTATTATATGGTCGTCCATCCCTCCGCCACAAGGTTTCCAATGTTGCAATTTTAGGAAGAATCTATCTTGCAAAAAAAGAACGTTCTGCTTTCAGACTGCAAAGTCTTCCGGCACAACGATCAATTCTATAGCTCCATGTTCCATATGGAATTGCACAGGCAAAAGATCGCCCCGCTCTCCATCCACATCAAGCGGCACATTACTCAATCCATTGATGATGAGATCCTGAGTTTGAAAATGATGGACTTTGGCATGCTGCACATGGATTCCCATCAAAAACCGTGTAAAGATCTCCATCAACTCCGGAATCGGCGCTTGTTCGATGACCAAGCAGTCAAACTTGCCGTCCTGATAGGAAGCGTCGGGAAGGGCGCGGGAAAATCCCCCCACACTCGCGGTATTGGAGACCAGAAACAAAAGGGTATCCACCGTAAATGTTTTCTCCGGGGTTTCAAAGGTCAATAGATAGGATTTTGAGATTTCCTCCGGCATCTTGACCGCCCCTTGCACATAATAGGCCAATCGCCCGAACCATGTTTTCCATTCCGAAGCCAACTCATGGGCAATGCTCGTAAAGGCGCCGCCCGCGGCAACATTAATAAAAAATCGATTATTCATCTGTCCGACATCCACAATCTGCACCTGTTCAGCCAGTAACATATCCACAACATCCCCAACCGAGTTGGGAAGTTTGAGCTGACGGGCGAAGTCATTCACCGTTCCCGCAGGAAGAATGGCCAAACGGGGTCGCTTCTTATGCTGCATCAGTCCGTTAACAACCTCATGGATCGTTCCGTCGCCACCGGCGGCCATTACAATATCAACGCCTCGTTCCAGCATGGTCTCTGCCATGCGTTCCGCATCTCTGGGTCCCTTTGTAGCGTACAGGCTGACAATCCAGTCAGCCCTGACTTGCATTTGCCGTGCAATTTCAAAAACCTTATCTTGCTCCCATTGCCGACCGGCCGATGGGTTATAAATAATAAAGAGCTCTTTCATCGTCTGCCTCCTTATCCTCATTGTACCCCATCCGCCCCTTCACTTAAACGTCATACAGCTTTCTCCCGTTTCCATCTCTGATCGCACCAGCCATTTCATTGCTTCCCAGTCTGCCTGATGCCGCACCCACCAGCGCGGACAATCCTTAAACCCGACAATCTCCTGGTGTCGATAGAGCGAATTCACAGGATCCAGTTCCCAGTGCGTACAGAGAATTGCCAATCGCTCAATTAACGATCCCATCGTCTCCCTCGTCATCCGACCCTCCCAGTCAATGTGGCAAAGTTCGATCCCATAGGTGCAGTTGTTTGGGTAGGGCGACAAGGCTCGAACCGCTTCGGCACAATATGCTCTCGCTCCAACATGATACGCCATTTCCCTTTCCGGAATGCACAAGACCACCTCGCCCTTGAGTCCAATAATCTCATGGGCGGAACCGAATCCAAGGGTGCCTGATTTCCTGGATTCAAAATAATCCCGATTGGCTTTCGCACTTGTATGTGGATTTGCCACCCAGTGAATCACGATTCCCCGAATTTCTTTGATCGGCCGCTGCGACCTCGAGTACCGATTCGGAGTCAACCAGTCTGCCTCTATCTTCATTTCTTAATCACTTCAATGACATGGGAGAGCTCTTGGATACTCTGTGTCAGGCGATCCATCTTCGACTCAACTCGCACCAGCAAATAGATGCTGACCGCGATGGGAAAGCCTACGTTTCCGATCGCACCCATCATTTCTTCCATATTCTCACCTCCAAAAAAAGGCCGGCAATCGCCGGCCTTCCGTTATTCTTCTACATTCAAATCTGTTTTTGTGGTCTCAATGATTGTTGCATCCACAATCGCCACCAGATCCTCTTCATTCGCTGTAAAGATGTTCTGTGTCAAGACCGTCTGCATTGCAGCCTTCACCTCCGCATCCGTTACATCCTCTCGGGGATCGTCTACCGACAAGCTGACTCGATTCCCAGCGGCATTTCGAAAGCTCATTAAAAGTCGTTTGGTCATTTTTTCACCTCCCTTCTATCCATCCTTTCCTAGGCGATGTCAATCAATTGTCCGTAATCGATTCGCTCATACCCGTCAACAGGGTGTGCTTGCAAATCCATCATCGCGTCCATCGCTGCATAAATTGCATCATTGGTTGCGCCAGGCTTGACGCGAGAGTAAGTCTTGGACTTCAAGATCGGTTCTCCCAATTCATCGGTTCCCACCTGCAGACTTACGCGTACTCGTGATTCACTTGGTGTAAGTTGTGCTGCCATATTCTCACCTCCTTTCCTTCTCTATATGCAATAACTTATGAAAAGAGGGGACAAAAAAAAGCCCCTAAGGGCTTATTCTGTTGCTAATAACCAATTTTGTATGCTATTTTTCAATGCTGGACGATAATAGTAGAAACCTTGAATAAAATCAACCTCATGTTTTTGATAGAACTTCAATTGTTCAAGAGTCTCTACGCCTTCTGCTACCACCTTTAATCCCATCTGCTTGGATAACTCCACCATATAGCGAACCAGCTTCTGGACATTCATATCCTGCATCATGCGTTCCGTAAAATACTGGCTGACTTTCACCTGCTTGACATATCGGTTCATCAGACGTTCCATCGCCGCATACCCATTGCCAAAATCGTCGATGACAATGGAAAATCCAGCTGCATCCAATCGATCCAAATTATCATTCGCCACACCATGCCGATCAAATTTTAAATTCTCTGTCACTTCAAGCTCAATCCATTTTGGTTCCAATTGATAGCGAGCCGCAAGTTTCACCACATGCTCCGCAAATTCGGGCTGTTCCATCTGTTTAATGGAGAGATTCAGAGCCATTCGTATGGGCACTGCTCTTTCGGCATTAATTTCCTTGATCACAGAAAAAGCCTCTTCCATAACAAATTCGCCAATTTGCATGATCGCTCCATTGCTCTCTGAAATCGGAATGAATTCGTTGGGTGAAATCTCACCTAGTTCAGGATCTCGCCACCTTGCCAAGGCTTCCACCATGCTGATTTCCCCCGACTTTATCTCCAAAATCGGTTGATAAACCACATAAATCCGCTGCTCCTCGACCGCAGAACGCAAGCGGTTCTCCAATTGAAACCGTCGAATCCGCTTCTCCTTGAGGGTTGGCGAATACCTCATCCATTTCGCTTCCTTTTTCCCCCGGATTGAATTCAGCGCCAATCGCGCATTGTTCACCCACTGTGAACCCGTTTCCGCCCGAATCCCTTCTTCAGAAAACCCAACCTGTACGCCCTGACTCAGAACCAAACCTTCAAAATTATACTCTTCAAATTCCAGCGCCAGTTCCCGGGCAATCGATTCGATTTTCTTATCCTTCAAGGGCAATAACAATGCGAATCCATCCATCTTCAACCGGAATGCCTGACCCCTCTTCTCTTCAGCAATCTGTTTCAGTCGATCTGCCAAAGACTGCAGCAATCGATCACCAAAGGCAAATCCAAAGGTTTCATTAATCCCACTCATGCTGGTCCAATCTGTCACAAAGATACCGTACGGTTCAGAATCCGACTGCGCCGATTCCAAGGCATCAACCATCGTTTTATGATTGGGCAAACTTGTTAATTCATCATAATTCGCTTGAAATTCCAAATCCTTACGAAAGGAATTCTCCTGCGTTTTATCGATTGCCATACCGATAATGCCCACAATTTCTTTGGAAATAGGATCCTTAATTGCCGATTTATGGACTACGAAATCAAGTTTTTCTCCCTTTATCTCCACATCATGCCGCTGAAAGTCATAACAACAAGTTTGATTTTTTCCCTCGACAACCATTTGATCTTGACGCAGATATCGGAGTGCCTCATCTCTCGTAAATAATTCCAGGTCCCGCTTGCCCAGTACCTCTTCCCTCGAACGTCCCACCATGTCACAAAACATTTGGTTGGCAAAAAGATGCTCTCCATCCAGGGCTTTAACAAAAACGGAAATCGGCATTTTATCAAAGAGATCATGTTCTCCAGCTCCAAATAAATCACGCAATTGAAATTTGTTGATTCCTGCTTGATTTTCCATCGAACGCTCCTCAGTCAAATTTTCATCATATATCTATATTTTACCACTCTTCCTTGTATTTGTGTGAATTTTTAGAATTTTACAATCGGTTCGTTGGATTTTCTTCCCGATTCAAATGAGATATAATACCTACAGGAGGTTTTTTATGGTCAATCATCTATCTGTACGTAAATTCGTGGAATTTATTCTCTCATCTGGCGATATCGACACCACCTTTCGGAGTCAAAAGCGTGCAGTGGAAGGCACTTATGCCCATCAAACCGTACAAAGCCGCTACCAGAAAAAATTTGGTGATGAATATGAAACCGAAGTCCATCTCCTCTTCCAAAAGGACGCTCCCTTTTACACCCTTGAATTGGAGGGGCGTGCAGATGGCATCTTCCGATTCAAAGACAGAATCATTGTTGATGAAATCAAAAGTATCAAGGGCAGTTTAGACTCCTTGGAAGAAGGAAGACTCCTCCACTGGGCACAAGCACGAGTCTATGGAACGATTATCCTGATCCAAGAAGACCTTGCAGAAATCGGCGTTCAACTCACCTATTACAGCCTGGAAGAAAAAAAATCAAAAGTCTACACGGAGACTTGGAGCCGTTATGACTTGCTGGCATATTTCGAAGACCTTTTAAAATCCTATGATCGATGGGCAACCCTACAAGGCAAGTGGATTCTCACCCGAAATCAAGCCATCGAATCCCTCGACTTTCCATTCCCCGTCTACCGAAAGGGACAACGCGAAGTGGCTGTCGCGGTATATCAAACCATAAAGAAAAAACAGAATCTGTTTCTTCAAGCACCGACCGGGACCGGAAAAACCCTCTCGGCACTTTTCCCTGCCTTAAAAAGCCTGCCAAACTCAAATCTTGAAAAGATCTTCTACCTGACTGCAAAAACGCCGCATAAGCAGATCGCCTTGTCGACCCTGAATCTCTTTCCAAATTTCCCTTTAAAACGGATTGAACTTACGGCAAAAGAAAAGATTTGTCTCAATGATATTTGTCAGTGCGAACCGGAGATCTGCCCCTATGCCAAGGGACATTTTGATCGGGTGAAAGACTGCCTGTGGACGATGCTAAAAAAGGAGTCCCACTACACACGGGAGGTCATTCAACAATACGCCAAAGAGTATCAGGTTTGCCCGCTCGAACTGGGATTTGACCTCGCCATTTTTTGTGATGTCATTATCGGCGACTACAACTACGTCTATGACCCCAAGGTATATCTCCGTCGATTCTTCGATACGGAGCACACCCCTTATCTCTTTTTGGTCGATGAATCCCACAACCTAGTGGATCGCTTGCGAAGCATGTATTCTGCTCAACTTAACAAGCAGGACATTCTTACCCTTCGGCGCCTAGTCAAGCCGCATCATCCAAAATTAGCAAAATCGTTAAATCGAATCAATCGCGTCTTCTTGGATCTTAAGAATGAAGAGGATCCAGTTTATAAACCCTTGGAATCGCCGCCCGATACAATGGATCGGGCTCTTCACCGCTTGATCGAAGATCTGGATCCAATTCTTGCCGAACGAAATTCTCCCTTGCAGGAGACTTTGTTGGATTTCTATTTCCAAGCCCTGGATTATTTACGTATTTCCGAACAACACATAGACGACGGCTATCTCATCTATCTTTATCAACAAAAAAAACAAGTGACCCTGCACCTGTATTGCATGGATCCCACCATGAAGATGAGAGCCTTGAATCAACGCGCGAAATCATCTATCTTTTTTTCCGCCACCCTGACTCCTTTTTCCTACTTCAAAGAATTGCTGGGCGGTACCGAATTCGACAAGGCTGTCTCCATTGATTCCCCCTTCGACATAAAGAATTGCTTTGTTGGGCTTCAATACGGCATTAACCTGCGATATCGATATCGCGATGCCGCAATTCCTGAACTCGTTGCTTTGATCGGCGAAGCCATCAAAAAACGGCCAGGGAACTATATGGTCTTCTTTCCTTCCTATGCTTATATGCATCGGGTATACGACGCTTTTTTCAATGCCTACCCCAAACAACGAACCCTCCTGCAGGAGAGCGGATGGAGCGAACCGGAACGGGAAGACTTTTTGGATGCTTTCGAGCCAACCCCCTCGGAATCCCTCCTTGGATTCTGTGTTTTGGGCGGCGTTTTCTCAGAAGGTGTCGATCTGCCAGAGAATCGATTGATCGGAGCCATTCTTGTGGGAATCGGATTGCCTCAGATCAGTTTCCAAAGAGATCAAATCAAAAACCATTTCGATAAAAAACATGGAGATGGTTTTCTATACGCCTATGTAATTCCAGGCATGAACAAGGTCATGCAAGCCGGTGGAAGAGTGATTCGCACTGAAACGGACCAAGGCATGATCATTCTTGTGGGACAACGGTTTTCTGTACCGCCCGCCATTGACTTGGTCCCTTCGCATTGGCGACATGGCCAATTCTATGGAGAGTCCAAACCCTTATTGGCTGACTTAAAAGCATTTTGGGACAAATAAAAACAAGGGCTTCCGAGGAAGCCCTTGTTTTAAGTTTCTCGTATTGTAACTTCATGGGAAAGGATCAGCCGCTCAATGGGCGCATTTTCTTCCTTCATTTGTTTTTCCAAGAGCCAAACAGCCTTATACCCCAAATCGAACAACGGTTGTTTTACACAACTCAGCATGGGTGTTGTAATCTCCGAGATAATCGTACCATCAAAGCTAATAATCCGTACATCTTTCCCCGGAACCAAGTCCATCTCCACGAGAGCGCGAATGGCAACCGATCCATTGACGTCCGAGTTCATAATCAATCCATCTATCTCTGGATTTTCTTCGAGTATCCTGCGGATTTTATTCTTCAAAGAATGGAGATCATCCTCTCCACGGATGATACTAACTGCAACAGATTCGCATTCTTCTTCGGCCCGCTTGACGCCTCGAGATCGATCTAGCGATGAACTCGAATCCCGTACACCACTAAAATAAGCGATTTGCTTGCAGCCCGCATTTGCCAGTTCGCACGCCGCTTCATAGGCGGCGTCTTCATTATTGATGGACACATAGGACACCGGCATCGGATCAAAATACTCATTACACATAACCGCTGGGTGTTTTTTTGCAACTTCAGTCAGTCGATCACTGGTAATGGAGGAAGAGATAAAGATCACACCATCCGCTTGATTGCTATCCAACAGTTCAAGAAAATGGTCCATATGTTTCGGATCAAATTCTACAGTCCCAATAATGGGGTTCATTTCTGTTTCTTTCACCCCTTGCTCGATTCCACGCAAAACTTCCGCATAATACGGGTTCGCTATTGTTGGAATCATCACCAATATGGAATTACTTTTTTGTGTTCGCAAATTTTTCGCGACAAGATTCGGACGATATTTCAACGCCCGAATAGCGAGTAAGACTTTCTCCCGAGTTTCCGCCTTAACAATCGGGTCGTCATTGATGACCCGCGATACCGTTGCAACTGAATATCCGCAATATTTCGCTACATCTTTGATTGTACTCATCCCATCACATCCCTGCCTTAACTATATCACAAGTATCCGCCCCTCATAGGCTGCCAAAGTCGGTTGCATCCAAGAATTCGAATGCGTTGTGATCAAACTTTTCTCGCTCCCGGTCAAGCCGCTTTTCTTCGGTGTATGTGTCAAATTCACTTCAACAACGACTCGCCGACTCTCCCAAACACGTTCAAAACTAATCACCCCGGGCTCACTCTTAAGAGGATGGAAAGTTCCTCTTCTCAGCACCATTTCCGATCGTCTCAGATTAATCATCTTTCGATAAAAGGTGAGAACAGAATCTTCCTCTCTCCGTTCGCTTTCAACATTCACTTGCCTGTAATTTGAAGCCGGGCTTAAGCGTGGCTTCACCTCGCTGAATCCCGCATTGTTTCCCGCATTCCAGTGAATGGGGTAGCGCGCATTGTCACGGCTGGTTTCCCATATTTCTCGCAAGACTTCCTCTTCCGGCTCGCCCCCCTCAAGAACACGACGCTGATAGGTTAGACGAGTTCGAATATCCTGATACTTTGAAAAATCTCGATACCGGGCATTGGTCATGCCGATCTCCTCGCCCATATAGATAACTGGAATACCTCGCAGGCTTAAAAGGAGGAGGGCCAATGCTTTCGAAGATTCCCGTCGATATGTCACATCTTCCCCGTAGTGGGAAACGGTACGGCTCAAATCATGACTGCCAAAAAAGATCATGGCCGATAAGCATTCATCGATCCTTTGCCAGCGAAATAGTTTTTCCTTCCACCCTTCTATAAATGCTTCTTGCGACTGTCCTTCCGTCTTCCGAAAATCCGTTGCCTCGAATTGCAAAAAGGAGTCCAGTTCTTTTCGAACCGGCGCCGCATACTGATAAGCCTCCAATTCTGAAACGCCTTGGGTTTGACCGATCAAGAAGATCTCCTCGCCCTTCAATCGGCTTCTCAATTCTTGAATATACCCATGAGACAAGGGGTGATTTTGAAAATAGGGTTCCGGGAAAAACGGTTCGCCCGTCTCAGGATCCACATTCGCATCAGGAAGTCCCGGTTCTTTTCCGATTTTATTAATCACGTCCAACCGAAATCCATCGACACCCCGATCAATCCAAAACTGCAAGACCTGTGCCATTGCTGATCGAACTGCTGGGTTTTCCCAGTTTAAATCCGGCTGCCAATCGGAATAGAGATGCAAATAATACGCCTCGGTTTCTTCCGTTTGAGCCCAACAGGACCCACCCACCTTGGATGAAATCCAGTTATTTGGGGGAAATTCCCCCTTCCCTGCCCGCCAAATATAATAATCACGATAGGGATTCGCTTCTGACACTTTGCTCTGTTGAAACCAGTGATGCGAATCCGAAGTGTGATTGATCGGAATATCGAGGATCAGTCGCATATTCTGCTCTTTTAGCTCGGCGACCAACGCATCGAATTCTTCAAAGGTTCCTACGCTTTCACGGATTCCGAAATAATCACTGACGTCATATCCACCATCCTTCATGGGGGAAGAAAATATCGGACAAATCCACAGGGTTTCTACCCCCAGCCGAACAAGCTCCGGCAACTTTGCTCGTATCCCGACCAAATCACCCACGCCATCTCCATTGGCATCATAAAAACTCTCTGGATAGATTTCGTAGATGACTGTATCTTTCCACCAACTCACGTCTGCCACCCCCTTTGCTGGACCAATTTCTCCTTCACGTCCAACTTCTCCAAAATCTTCTGCGCCTCTTCAAACTTTCTGCGATCCCGCAAATAATTCTGCCAGCGCGGTTCCTTTTCCACCTCTTCAAGAAAGGCAAAAAGCCGTGATTCCAATGCGTCAATCCATTCTGGATCTGGGATATCCGTTCGAAAATCGCGAATCTCCTGAATCCAAAGCTTGATCTGATGATAAAAATCTTTCTGTCCAAACATAGCCGCTAGGTATTTCGACTGCCCCGCTAGATCCTCCCAAGTAAATTCCTCCTGGGTGGCCACCATCTGTCGCTCCAGAATAAACCGCTTCAGATTGATTTCAAACGACTGCAAAAAATCCGCCTTTTCTTCTGCCGGCGGGTGATGCAGGATGGTGACTGCCCTTTCCGGACAGAACCAGGTGAGAAACCAGCTGTTGCTAGAAGCCAGATCCGCAGTCATATCGCCATTCGCATAAAGCAACCGGCAAGCCAGCAAGAAAGAGAAGTCTTCTCCCCGCGGCACCCGCCTTGGATAAAGGACCTGTCTGGCAACCGAGGTTCTCAGACAGAGATTGCCGCCGAATCCAAATACAGCCTGCTGGCAATCGCCAGCTGAAAGTAGCCTCTCAAGATCGACATCCATAGATGATGTTTTCCTCCATGTCGGCAAAGGATCCGCTCCCAAAATCCGCGTGGTCCCATCCTTTTCATAAGGAGCCGTTACAATGCCATACTCTGGATGTGCCTCGAAAATTTCAGCAAACCGCGCAATATGATTCGGGCGTATCAACTCGTCATCGTCTAATTGCATAATCAAATCTTCTCCCATCATGGAAGGAAAGATCAGGCCCAAGTTTCGAATCTCCGGGTACCCGGAGGATTCAAAAAAATTGATGTCTGTTTGAGTTCGAAGCATTTTTACATGGGCGTTGGTAATGACAATCGTCGCAGGAAGCTCGCCTACCCTATTAACCAAATCCTTCATTTTACTCTCAATCTCTTCATCAAACGCTGTCGCTTCATTGGCGGCAATCCCAAAAAGATACAGGGTCCATTCGTCTTCCGAACGCCGCTTGGCATCCCGAATACTCTTCAATGTCCCTTCCAGTGTATTCTTTTCATCAAATGCCCAAAGCGGCGTTGGATGGTCAAAGGGGTTTTGCTCTCCCTTTTCCGTAATCATATATGTATTGATCACAATGCCGATTTTCATGATCATTCACCTTTCTTTGCCTCGTCCGATTATAGAAATTTTTAGATAAAAAAATAAAGCCCACTCGATGTAATCGATTACAGCTTTATTCTATCGGAAATGAAACCCTTCCGTCAATTATGGTGCCCGCTTCCTTCTATTCCACTGATGCAAATGACCCCATGATTTCAGGCGTCTTTAATTTCTCAATGGCTTTCATTTTCAGCTTTCCTTCTTCCCACTCCATAGAAAGTTCGTATCCCAGTCCATTTATCACCGGCACGTCAAACAACTCTTCCAACGGATTTTCACAACACAGGGTGACAAGCATCCGAATCACGCCGGAATGACAAACCAAAGTTGCGCTGTCCTGATAAGCAAATCTCATCTCTTATACAACCTCAATTACGCTTTCGATTTTCGACAACTCCAACACCAACATGCTGTAAGACGTGTTCGGCGGCACTTCTACCACCAAATCTACCATACAAACCGTTTCATCGCCCTGACTCATATGGATATCCTTGATCAAGACGTTCAACATCTTCGCGATTTGTCCAATATCGCCGATTAGACCCGTCCGTTCATGAAAGGTTAATCGAATATGCTTGTACTTCTTCTTTTCGCTAAAACGCTCAACCGCACCAGCCACCAGAAGAATCACTAGGGCTAAGACACTCGCAGCACCGGCAGCAAAATAAAAACCTGCGCCAGATGCCAAACCAATGGCTGCGCAAAGCCAGATACTTGCCGCTGTTGTCAACCCTTTGATCTTGTCCCCGCTGAAGATAATTGTACCTGCCCCTAAAAAACCAACACCACTGACAACCTGAGCCGCCATTCGTGTCGGCTCTGCATTCGGATATGCATAAGCAGAAATTATCATGATCAAGGCCGCCCCCATGCTCACCAAGACATGGGTACGGAACCCTGCCGGCCGACGATTGATTTCCCGTTCAAAACCAATGATACCGCCAAATGCCACGGCCATTAATAATCGAATTAGTATTTCTTGATTTGTAATCATGCAACCACCTCATTTTTATTAGTATATCAGATTCCAGCGTTTACCGGAAATTGACATGCGGTATATAGTATGTAAGGGAAGAAAGGAGAATAGCCATGAAACTAACCAACGAAGACTTTGCAAAACTCACCATTGAACAGCACAAGGAACTTTTTCAAAGCGGCAAAACCCTTTCCTATGATTTTCGCAAACGACAGTTGATTCGATTAAAAACTGCCATCAAATCTTATGAAAAACCATTGATTCATGCCTTGGAAAAAGACTTTCACAAGCCTGCTTTCGAATCCTATGTCACGGAGGTCGGACAGGCTTATGAAGAGATCAACTTTGCGCTCAAACATCTAAAAGACTGGATGAAACCAAAGCGCAAACATACACCGATCACACAATTCCCATCCCGGAGTACGGTTTATCCCGAGCCGCGAGGAACCGTTTTTGTCATTGCGCCTTGGAACTATCCTTTCAATCTTGTCATCTTACCTTTAATTGGCGCCATTGCCGCCGGCAATACCGTCATCTTGAAGTCTGCCAGCGAAGTCCCTTATACCTCTGGCGTGATCGGCGAAATGATCGAGACAACCTTTGAACCTAATTATATCCTCGCCATAACAGGTGATGCAAGCGTCACACAATCCTTTTTGCATCAACCCCTTGATCATGTTTTCTTTACCGGAAGCACACGAGTCGGAAAGCTTGTAATGCAAGCCGCTGCTGAGAACCTGATCCCCGTCACCTTGGAACTTGGCGGAAAAAGTCCTGCCATTGTCGATGAACTTCATAATCCCAAGATAACCGCGCAACGCATTGCTTGGGGGAAATTTATTAATGCAGGTCAGACCTGTGTCGCTCCAGATTATTTATTGGTAAAAGAGGAATTGAAGGAACCTTTGGTCAAGGCTTTGATCGAAGTACTACATGAATTTTATGGTGAGATCACACCCGCACACAAAGATTACGCTCATATTATCAATCTAAAGCATTTCAATCGGCTTCAAGGCTATTTAGAGGAAGGAAATGTCCTTTTCGGCGGCGAAACCAATGAAGAAACCCTTTTTATTGCACCCACTTTAATGGATGAGATTCCAGATGGCGCGCAGATGATGCAGAATGAAATATTCGGTCCCATCCTTCCCATTTTAACCTATCAAACCATAGACGAAGCGATCAAATGGGTTTGCAATCATCCAGATCCCTTGGCGCTCTACCTATTCTCAGAAAATCAAACTGTCATTGATCGCATTATCTCCCGGGTTCCATTTGGCGGCGGAGCCATCAATGATACGGTCTCCCATCTAGGCACGTCTTATTTAGCCTTTGGAGGCAGGGGCAGAAGCGGCATGGGTAGTTATCATGGTGCAAAAAGTTTTGAAACCTTCAGCCACTATAAATCAATATTACGGAAACACAGACGCTACGGCATCTCATTGGCCTATCCGCCTTATACAAAAGAGAAGCACAAAATCCTCCGCAATTTGGAGAAACATCGACTCCTGAAAAACTTCATCAAATAGCAAAAATGGCTGTGGAAAAATTCCACAGCCATTTCTTATATTTGATCCCCTTTCCCTTCTTATCCTTTTGCCTGTTCCACAAACCGTTTCACTCGCTCCGGCGACACTTCATTCCATAGAATCCCGTCCTGCTTCAAAGCAGTTCCAATCACAAATCCATCACTAATTTCCAAGGCTTCTTTCACATTCTCTTCTCGAATGCCACTTGCAATCATAATCGGATTATCCGGATATTCTGCTTTAATCTTCGCTACCTCATCAAAATCTGGCGCCAATCCTGCGCGCTGCCCTGGAACCAAAACTCCAGAAATTGGATAACTTCTAAATGCGCAATCAATCATATCTTGCTGTGATCGCGTATCCAAAGACGTTCCCCCGTGCGCGTCAAAATAAGAATAGATTTGTACATCTTCCGCATGAATTTGCTTCTGATATCGGAAAATATCACCTGGATTGAATTGATGAAATCCGAACATATCCGCATAGGTTCCAGAAACATAGGTCCTAACAAAAGACGCATCAATCGCTTTTGCAACTGCTAATGTCGCAAAGGGATCAATCAGTATTCCACAGCCATATGGAACCGTGACATGCTGCAATACCTCCGTTGCAATCCTTGTATATGCGGCAATGATTTCACTACCCACTTCAAATTGATAGGGTCGATCCCCTTCATTTGCGAAGATAATGGCATCAAACCCACCCTCTTGCAACGCTTTGGCCTCCCGGATCGCCCGCTCAACATGTTCTGAAAACGGGATTGACGGATCATAATAGGGCGTGCCCGGCAAAGGCATAAAATGTACACAGCCTATCATCGGCGTATCCGTCTTAAATATTTCCTTATGCTTATCCATTAAACTCATATATTCCTCCTAACCCAAAACCTTTAAAAATGTCCCTACAAATCCAACAACAAATAGAACACCCAATACGTATGTTGGCGATTTTTCTTTTTTCTTCAGTAGATAGAAAGCTAAGAATAACGCACCCAAGGACAATAGCTTTGGAAAAATATTATCCAAAATTGGTTGAATTTCTACGACCGTTTTCCCCAATGTGAAAACCAGTGCCGATTTCGCTCGAATCATAGAAGCGGATAATCCACCGACAATCATCAGACTCATAATTTTCAACGCGTCGGTTGCCTTATCGATGACATTGGACGAGAGAAGATTAATGATCGCCGATTTTCCCATTTTATATCCTTGAAAAAACAGAATATAACTAAGTCCTACCGTATAAAGCGTAAAGAGCAAGACATAAAGAATGGGACCCAATGCATTTCCTTGGATAGCCAAGTCAATACCAATCGCCAGCAAAACTACCTTCACAAGCCCCTGGGTGATAGAGTCGCCAATCCCTGCCATCGGTCCCATCAATGATGTTTTTACATTATTGATGATCGAAGGATCCATATCTGGATTATTCGCATTCTCTTCTTCTAATGCACAGGTGATCCCAACAATCATTGAGCCCCACGTGCTTTCCGTATTGAAAAAAATCAAGTGCCGAGATAACGCACTTTTAATGTCTTCCGACTTCTCGTACAATGCTTTAATCGGATGTGTCATTGCATGGCAATAGCCAAGCCCTTGAAGCCGTTCAAAGTTATAGTTCATCTGTGCAAACGAGATCCATGTCAGCCATGTTTTAATCAATTGCTTCCGCGTCAATTTTTTCTTCTGCTTCCCTACTTGTTCAGACATTTAAACAACCTCCTTTTCTTTTTGAAAAGCAAAGAATATAGCGGCTGAAGCGCCTAAAACCGCAATACCAATAATATTGATTTTCAAATATGCTGAAAGGATAAAACCAATAAACAGGAATGGCGCGTATTCTTTCTTCCACAGATACGACAATAGCATCCCAATTCCAAGAGCAGGAATCAATCCACCTGTCACACTTAATGCTTTTACAAATACATCCGGCACATACGCCAGGAATTTTACAAGTCCCTGCGAACCGACATATATCGTAATAAAGGATGGGATGAAATAGGTCAAAATCGGAAAGAGCTGAGATGCGAACAGATTCATCGCTTTCACGCCGCGTATATTCCCTTCTTTCGCATACGTTTCCGCCTTATGCACCCAAACGGCGTTAAGGGTCATTCTTGCATTGAAGCACAATAATCCAAGGGCGCCCAATGGCACCGCTACCGTCAAAGCTGCAGAAGGCTCAAGACCAACTGACATTGCTAATGCAGTTCCAAGATAACCGGCCAAGGCTAAATCTGATGGCAGTGCACCGCCAACAGCAATCAGTCCAAAATAAGCCATTTGAATCGTTGCCCCAACCTTAAGTCCATAGGTTACATCTCCAAAAATCAAACCCATGACTAAGCCCGCAACCAGTGGTCCTCCAAAATAACAAGACCATCTTAAGAACATGGGCATTGCCGTAGCAACAAACCAAGTAATTAGTGCAACTAAAAATGCCGTAAAAAATAAACTCACTCTTGATCACTCCTTATTTTTTTATTTCTTTATACAACCGTTTTGGATCATTGGGAAGCATTCGCACAAAAACCGTACACCCCTTCTCACTGATCTGATTAAATATAGCATCCTCTTCTTTGCTGACATAGACCATTTTGCAAAGCTTATTCCGGGAAGGTTTTGAACCCATATTTCCCAACTCCACCTCTTCCAGTTGAACACCAGCACTGAGTAGGTTCAGCACATATTGCGGGTGTTTGAATAGTACAATGGTATTGCGTTCATCGTCATCAGAGTTAAATACTTCCTTTGCACTTTCTACATCCAATACCTTCACCTCGACGCTCTTCGGAGCCGCAAGTTCCAATACCTGTTGAACGAATTCATCTCGATAGGTTTCATCATCCACAATGATAATCCGTTTTGACTCCGTTACAGAAAGCCAAGCCGTCATGACTTGTCCATGTATCAATCGTTCATCGATTCGAGTCAATGTAATTTTCATTCTTTCACCCCCCTCATTTTTTGATTACTGGAAATGTTTTAATTGATTCAGCTGATTTTTCAATCACCACACCCAGCATGGATTGAAAACCGGCCTTGTCATTTGCAAATGAGTATTCCAATAACATCGGTAAATTCACACCCGATATCACAGCATACTCCCGATCCATAAAATATCCTTGATTCTTCTTAATTGTTTCCAACACCTTGTTACATGGACTTCCACCAAATATATCCACAAAGATGATAATTTCTTCGGGATCACCATCCAGCAAGATTTTTTCGACCTCTTCTCCAAACAGATCAATACTCATCCCGCTAGGAAAACAGATCGATGTAAAGTCCATTTCTGACACAAACATCTTCAACGTCTCAATAAATTCTTCCGCAATTCTTCCATGGGTTGCTATAATTGCCTTGCGCAATACCATTCCTCCTTTCTCAGGAAATTCAATTCCTTCACCCCTTCTTAGTGCAAGTACCATGCCAACTACGCCCATTCATCTGTGTTGTTGCTTGCATCAATCGTTCAGGACTCACGATCTTCCATCTGTGCCATCACTCGCTGTTTATTCCTGATCCGTGTTATAAAACGACACAGTTTTGGCAAAAATCACACAGATGACCTCCGCGAATCACACAGATTTAACCGAATACTCGGAATTGTCTTGATTTTCCCCTTGTTCATTCGCATCCCTCCAGGATATAATGAAATCAAAACTAGCTCTGTGTAGCGAAATCATCCAAAATAATCATTCTATTCATCCGAAGGAGTTTTTATGAAAAGAAAATTGACCGTTTACACTTGCCTGCATTCTTTCTCTGAAGAAGCCTTGTCCAAAAGGGACGAAACAACATGCGTTGGAATCAGTGCAACGGCAATAGCCGAACTTTCCAATTGTCACCGCAGCAATGCTTCCCGAGACTTAAATGAGCTTGTTCTTGAAGGAAAGGCGCTTAAAATCAAGGGGAAACCAACCACTTTTTTATCGGTTGATGCACTGAAGACAATAATCCCCTCTCTTACCTTGCACTCCTTTATCCTCACGAAAGAAACCCTTCACTCTCATCTCTATCCGGCCACTCAAGAGACTGGAAAACCAGCCTCAGAAGAGTTCTTCGCAGATGATTTTGTCGATTTAATTGGCAGCAAATCCAGTTTGCGCGCGCAGATCGACCAAGCGAAAGCCGCTGTTCTCTATCCTCCGAACGGCTTACATATGATGATTTTAGGTGAAACAGGTGTTGGGAAAAGCACATTTGTTGAATTTATCCATACCTTCCTTCAAAAGAGCCGTCTCATTGAAACACCATTGATTATTTTCAATTGCGCCGATTATAGCTATAACCCGGAATTGATTTCCTCGCAATTATTTGGACATACAAAAGGTGCTTTCACCGGTGCCGATCAAACCAAAGAAGGACTTGTCACGAAAGCAAAGAATGGCATTTTATTCTTGGATGAAATACATCGGCTTCCCCCGCAAGCTCAGGAAATGCTCTTTCAGCTAATCGATAAGGGCGAGTACCGAAAATTAGGCGGCACACAATTGATTCCGTTAAAAGAAATCATGATTATCGGTGCAACTACAGAAAATCCAGAATCCGCTCTGTTAAAAACCTTTATGCGCCGTATTCCGGTCACCATTCATCTGCCCAGTTTAGAAGATCGTTCGCTCTATGAAAAAATCGAACTGCTCAACTATTTCTTTACAAATGAATCCTTTCGACTCAAGGAAACCATTCAAGTTTCCCGCAATATCTTTTTATGCCTCCTCACACATACCTACCGCTCGAATATCGGTGAATTATATAGCACCATCCAACTGGTTTGCGCACGCGCTTATCTCGAGAAACGACTCAATCAAAAAAAACTGATTGAAGTGAACTTGGCCCACATTCCACAGACTCTTGTCGGCAGCTTCGCCAAACATCGTGTACCCGACACACAAACGGATCTTCATTTACCGTTCGATATCAAAGAGACCCTGATCTACTCCTATCAAGAAAATCGAAGCCCAAGAATCATCAATAGCTTCAACTCAAAGTATGAGGGTGACTATTACACCTTGATTGATGAAAAATACAAAGAATTGAGTGATCAAAAAATCGACCCCTCTTCTATTTGGGACTCCCTTGAAGAGATCATTAATTCCTATACGAAATCACTGATGTTCAAGACCAAAGTTGATACCCTCAGTAAGGAAACCATAGAAAAATTCCTTAAACCGCAAATTTATTTCAAAATCATCGACATATTGAATCGAAATCCTGAAATTCATTTTTTGCTTAACAACAATAATTCACTCTATGCGATCTGCTTGCATATTGAAAACCTCATTGAACGAATCCGGCAAAATAAATATGTCCATCATATTGACGTAAAAAAAATCGCAAAGAAATTCCAACATGAATACAAGTTGGCAGAAACCCTGCGAAAAGAGTTAGAGGATGCTTTCTCAATCCACATCCCTGAAAATGAAACAGCAATTCTTACCGTGTTTATGAATGCATTTAAGCAAAATCACTTCTCAAAAGGAATCGATGTTCTTGTCATGTGTCACGGCGATCATATCGCCTCTGATATGGCCACGGTTGCTAACACATTGCTCGGAACCATGCATGTCAAAGCCTTTGATATGCCACTTGATATGGATGTACAAGATATGTTGAAATGGGTCTCTCACTTTATTCAAGAAATTGAAAACTCGAGCGGTTTGCTGATACTTGCTGACATGGGATCATTATCAGCTGTTGAAGCGCTCCTTCCACTAAGGCCCAAAGTGCCGATCACCGTCATCGACATGGTCAGCACACCGCTTGTTATTGAGGCGTCCAGAAAATCAGTGCTTCCTAAAATGACTCTTGAAATATTGGCTTCCGACCTAAAATCATTTTCGCTGTCGAAAAAAACAATACGAAACAAATATACAAAAGAAGCCTCTCCCTTTGTTCGAAAGCTTTATGCGAGAATTATAGAAGACATCTTTTCATTCTTGGATCCAACAAAAGCAGTAAATCTGCTCACCGACGCCTTAAACCACATTAATGCCTCCATGAATATTCCTTATTCTGATGAGCTTTGTACAAAATTTCTCGTTCATTCCGCATCAATGGTGGAAAGAGTGATTCGAAATGAAGGTCTGCATTTTTACAAAGATGAATCTCTCGTTCTAAAAGAAATCCAACTAAAAAAATCCATAGAAGATGGATTGCTGAATTTAGAGCAGAGTTATGGCATTCAAATTCCTCAAAGCGAAATCTGCTACCTCATCGAAATCTTTTTACCGTATCTGCCGAGCGCACTGTCATAGCTATTGAAAAAATTTCGTAAAAAAGCCAGCAAACGAATAATCCCGTTTGCTGGCTTTCATATTTACCACTTATTCTTTTCCCAATCGTTCTGCAAGCCGAATGGCTTGAACCAGACTATCATTTCTTGCTACCCCTTGCCAGGCGATTTCAAAGGCAGTACCGTGATCGACTGAAGTTCGAATCACAGGCATTCCCACTGAAATATTGACGCCGCTATGGAATCCCAGCAGTTTCAATGGAATATGTCCCTGATCATGATACATGGCAACGACCACGTCATATTCGCCCTGAGACGCCTTCAAGAAAATCGTGTCCGGCGGGTAAGGGCCTGAAACCTCGATTCCCTGCGCCTTCATCTTTTTGACTGCAGGAATAATCGTCTCAATTTCCTCACGACCAAACAATCCATTTTCACCGGCGTGAGGGTTCAATCCCGCCACAGCGATTCTTGGCTTTCGCCCGAGGATTCTTGTCATATTCTCTTCCGCCAATGCGATTACCCGCTCCACGCGATCTTGCGAAAGAGTTTGAATTGCATGTAATAAGGAAATGTGTGTAGAGACATGGATTACGCTTAATTTTTCATCATACAAAAGCATCGCGTAGTCTTTGGTCTTCGTATAGGTCGCAAAGATCTCCGTATGGCCAGCGAAATTATGACCCGCCAAATGAATGGCTTCTTTGTTCAGTGGTGCTGTAACCACAGAACCCACCATCCCTTGCTGAGCCAACCGGATCGCTTCCACCACATACTGAAATGCGGCATTGCCAGCCACTGCCGAAACAACCCCTGGAGTGATCTCTTGCGGACCTACCAGTTTCAGATCCCACACATTAACAATACCCTCTTCAAAGCAAGCTTCCTCAATGGAAGAAATCGATCGAATCTCAAGCTTTTCACTGAAGGCTCGTTCTTGCACCGTTTCCAGAATCGCCGCATCGCCCACAACAATCAATTCTCGATTCTTGGCTTCTTCGCCTTGAAAGGTTTTTAAAATAATTTCGGGTCCAATCCCTGCTGGATCTCCCATGGTAATTGCTATCTTCTTCATTTATGCCTCCAAAAACTCAATTACACGACAAACTGCTTCTTCATCACCGAAACCGCCTGCCTTCGTTACAACAATTCCATCAATTTCACATCCAGTTAAAACACCCGAAGGAATTCCCGGCAAAACTTCCTGATGAATCCGGATCCCACTTCCGCCTAATGCCTTCACCGTTTTTATTGCTGTATCGCCGCCTGTCAAAAAGATTCCTACAGGACGATACTGCTGAATGCACTCTGCCGACAGTCTTCCAATCCACAAAGCAATCTTTTCTGCAGCTTCATTATTAGTCAAGCCAATCTTGTCAGCCATTTCAAATACTTGATCTACTTCTTCTCTCGAGCGCGTTGTTGCAAAGACGAAACGAGATTCACCCGCTTCACAAGCGATGGCAACATCCTTTTTGATTTTTTTAAAAAAACCAGCTTCATCTTTTAAAATCTCTGTGCCCAAAATATCAAAGCGCGTTAATTCCATTTGCTGTTCTGCATATGCAACCTGTAACCGAGTTTGCTCACTGACACTTCCTGCAAAAACAAAGACTCTTTTCTTTGATTCAAGTGACCACGCCTCAGGTAAGTGATTGGCCAATCCCGCAGTTCCCACAATCAAGATAGATTCCTGAATCGAACGAATCTGCTCCGCCACCGCAATCAAGTCTTCCTCTGATTGCCCATCAAAAATCAAGATTTCAGCTTCTTTTTGCAATTCAGTTTCAAAGACTTCCGTGCGTTCATCTGAAGATAATGTTGCCCAATCGCTCCTCATTTGAATCATTCGCAGCTCGGTCTGTTCTTGTAAGATCTCCATAATACATGAAGAGTGGATTGGTGTTCGCGGATCCTTTGCAAATTCTGTTTCAACCAAAGGACTCCCATGAACCCATACTTTTCCTTGAATTGTTTGTCTCCCATTTGATGGGAGAGCCGCCGCTAGAATCGCCTTCTTTAAGCCCAACCCTTTCATCAGACCCTCTATTTCGGCTCCAATATTCCCTCGAAAGGTTGAGTCCAGTTTTTTGTATACAGTCACTGGCTCACCATTCAATTGCTGACCCACATCAAAGCATTTCTGATATGCATCCGTTTGCTCATCAAATCGAGATTCTAAATCAACCACTAGCACATCAGAATTTTGCAATTCAGCGTGAAGATTCCTCGGATCCGTGATGACATTTGTGAGTAAGCCCGTTTTACTGAATTGAACACCCGTATCATTCGATCCGGTAAAATCATCGGCAACCACAACTAATTTTCTGTCCATAATAAACCTCCAACTCCACTCTTAAGCAACCTTAGCCTTTTCCTCTTCTTTAACTTGCTTAGCCTTATTACGTTTAGCAATATAAGTCGTAAGTATTGGCGTCAACAATGCCGTAGTAATAGTTGATGCCGCAACTTGTGGTGCGGCAACCGAAGCAAGAGCCGCTAAGCTTGGGTCAGCCAAAGCAATCGCCTGTGGTGTTGCCACTGCATTACCAGCTGTACTTGATGCCGCAGCTCCAGCAATCCCAGTTCCACCAGTCGCTTTATCTGCCATTACATTAAAGAATCCGCCAATGAAGGTTGTAATCACACCCAAAAGCACGCCTGCCGCTCCCGCTTTTAGCAACACACTGAAGTTAATGCCCGCACCCAACGCAAATGCAAAGAATGGAATTAACATTCCGCCGCCATTTGATAAAAACGCTTTCATTTCCTTATCAAGATTTCCAAGAATCATTCCAACCATAATAGGAATTAAAACTGCAACCAAGCTCATAAGTGGAATTGTTGCCAATCCTGCTGTTCCTAGTGCAATCATTGTTAAAAATGGGCCATCATTAATTGAAATAATCGCAATTGATCCGATATCCGTCTCATCCCCAAATTCTCCTGCGAGTGCCGCAAACAATCCTCCATTTGTATTAGTCATTGCCGCAATAATCGCAAGGGAAGAAAGTCCCATAAAATTATCTCCGAAAACCTTGCTGACAAGCAAACCGATCGCTACACCAATCACAAACTTTGAAAATGTAATAGCCGCACCTTTCTTCAATGCCTTCGGTGCTGCTTTTATACTAATTCCAGATCCCATACATACGAGGAAAACACCGATCAAAGCTCCAGCGCCTTTTGCGATTGCAGTTGTGAATCCACCAATAAGCAGTACCTGTGGGAAGAAAGTATTAATAAGTGCCCCAATAATCAATGGTACTACCATCATTCCGCCAGGAATTCGTTCAATCTTTCTTTTGATTTGCATATTCATCCTCCTTTTAATTTGTTCAAACCTTGATAATGCAAATCTCATGCCAAAACTCATCCCTGCTGAATTTCAATGTTTCTAAGGCTTTTTCCGATTTCCTAGCTCCAAAAGTGATGCATATCGCATCGCTCTACGCAACGATTCGCATCACTTGATTTCAAAATTCTTCAATTTTTTACTCAATGTCACACGATGAATTCCCAATCGTTCCGCCGCCTTCGTTTTGTTATATCCCTCTTCACGCAACACTTGCTCAATCCATTTTTGCTCTCGTTCCTGAAGGGTATGATCCATTCCGTCCAATTCCATATCACTCTCATCTGCTAAAATTTCATTTAATATCTTTGCCTCCACTGATCCGGTGCCAAGAAGAACCGCCCGTTGCATAATATTTTGCAATTCTCGTATATTTCCTTCAAATCGATGATTTTTTAATAACTGCAAAACCGATTGATCTACATCCTTTTCCATCATTTTATATTTCCGCTGATAATGATGAACAAGACGATTTGCTAATTCCGTCAAGTCCTCCAATCGATTTCGCAATGGTGGTATCTCAATTCGCAAAACGTTGATTCGATAATAAAGATCAGCGCGAAACTCCCCTTTTTTTACTGCAGTCTTCAAATCCTTATTGGTTGCGCAGATCACACGTACATCAATCGGAATAACTCGATCATCGCCAATCCGCATAATTTCTCGTTCCTGCAGTACACGAAGCAATCGGCTCTGTAATTTAACATCCATCTCTCCAATTTCATCCAAAAAAATGGTTCCCCTATGCGCCAACTCGAAAAGCCCTCGCTTGCCACCCTGTTTCGCACCCGTAAACGATCCCTCCACATATCCAAAGAGTTCGCTTTCCAAAATATCAACAGGCAATGCTGCACAATTTAGTGCAACAAAAGGACCTTCAGACCGTTTGCTATCCAAATGAATCGCTTGAGCAAAGACCTCTTTCCCCGTTCCACTCTCTCCGCGAATTAAAATATTCGAATTCGTTTTTGCATATGTTTTCGCGCGCTCAATCGTTGCTTGAAAGGAATGTGATGAACCAATCAAATCCGAAAATTGTTTCTTCGCCACAAGACCACGCCCTTGCAAATCCTTGCGAATTCTCGCTTCTAATTCGAGTACCTCGGTCACATCTTTCATTGTAATAACCGTCCCGATTTCCCGCCCCTCATTTTCAACAATGCGTTTACTTACCATGGCATGACTTTTCCCTAATGCTAATACCCGATTCTCCCAATTCCCTTCTTCTTTCAATTGCGAAAATAATTGATGGCAACAATCGCATTGATCCATCCGTTTTCCGATAACCTTTTCTTGACGCACTTCCAACATCCGTTCTGCTGCCGGATTAAACAACTCAACCACTCCAGAGGGACGCAAAAAAACGATCGCATCATTCGACAAATTCAAAATTTCCTGCAACCGACGTTGCTTCTGTCGATCCTCACGGATTGCGCCAGCAATCTTTTCAGCCTCTTCCACCGCCAGTAAAAGAGATTCCGGGCCAGATGTAATTAACACCGCTTCCAAGCCAACCTCCTTCGCATGGTTAACCGATACGGTATCCCCCAAAACAACTGCAACGCCTAGCTCTTTCAACTCATTGACTTTTTCGGCGACTTCTTCCTCTTTTTCTACAACCTCAATATATGCTGTGATTTCCAATCTTTTAAGAATAGGTAAAAAACCGCGAACAATATTTTCATAGCCTAATATCGCTACTTGGTAAACGGTGTTTTGGTATGGCAGTAGCATCCGCAAAGCGTCATATCCTGTGATTTGAACTTCTACGACAGGTAAATCTACAGAATCTCGGATCACTCGTGCCGTTCCACCGCGGCTAATGATAACATCATATTTCTGATACGCCAGTCCATTGGCTATTCGAAGTCCTTCGCGAAGATCACCCAGGAAAAAATCAACCCGATCCGATAATCGATCTGCTTCTTTCAACTTATTCAAATCCTGCATCATTCCTCTATTTGGCGCAATAAACCCAATCCGCATCCCATTCTCTCCCCTTGTCTTTTTTCAAGTATATCAGAAAATTTCTAAGATTTTACAGGAAACCTGCATAGGCAACATGCTGATGGGTATCTAATTGTAGATTACACTTAAAACAAACTAGGAGGCTTTTATGTCCATTTACTCATATCCTTACACCTCTCTTGACGGAGAAGAAAAGAATCTTGCCGACTATCAAGGCAAAGTACTACTCATTGTTAACACGGCCAGCAAATGTGGCTTCACCCCTCAATACGCGGGACTCGAAAAGCTCTACGAAACCTACAGGGATCAAGGCTTTGTGATCCTAGGATTCCCTTGCGATCAGTTCGCTAACCAGGAACCCTTGGAAGGCGAGGGTCTAGCAAATTTCTGTTCCCTCAATTACGGAGTGACTTTCCCGCTTTCAGAAAAGATCAAGGTGCGCGGCAAAGAGGCGGATCCCCTCTATCAATTTTTGATTCAGGAAGCGCCCTTCACCGGCGAAGATCCTTCCAAACCGGAAACTCAAAGCTTTATGAAAAAGATGAAAGGGAAATTCCCCAAACTCTTTGACGGCGATTCCATCAAATGGAATTTCACTAAATTTCTGATAGATCGCAACGGAAATGTGGTCAGCCGTTTTGAACCACCCGTTAAACCGGGCGAGATTGCCGGCTCCATTGAAGCGCTGCTTTAATTGTTTTTCAACTCAAGCCAACGAATTAATAAGCACGTGAATCTCGGGATCTCGTCTCGATTTTCACGTGCTTATTTTGATTTTCAATCTTTCGTTGAACCCAATCGACTCCTGATTTCTTATTGCTTATTCCGCTCGATTGCTTGCAAAATGCACAGTAAAATCACTTTTGTCTCCACGCGTATAGGTTCTTGAAAACTCGATCACCCGATCTTTCTCATCGTAGCTGGTACATGCAAAAAGCATGACTGCTTGGGTTGGATCAATCCCCAAGCGCTTCGCGTCCTTCAATTCCAACGTTGTTAAATCAAGACTCTGATTCGCCCGCGTTAATTGAACGCCATAAAACTCATAGATCTCATAAATGGAAAATACAGCTAAGTCAAGCTCTTCGAAGTTTGGAATCAGTTCCGCCGGAATATAGATCTCCTCCAAGGAAACCGGCTCACCGTCAGCAAAACAAATCCGTTTGATGTAGTATAGCTCATCCTCCGGACAAATTTGAAAAATCATGGCGTATTTTTCTCCTGCCTGCCGCACGGTCTTAATGAGCACTTTCGTAGAAGGGTGCGCACCTTTCTCCCTCATGGTTTGCGTAAATCCTCCCAAGGTATCCAGATCTCGTTCCATCTTCGGTCCGACGACAAAAATTCCTTTTCCCTGTACGCTTTTCAACAAGCCTTCCCGGATTAAAACTGAGACAGCATTACGCACTGTTAAGCGATGAATGCCATAGCGTTCCGCCAATTCATTTTCTGATGGAATACTCATCCCAGGCAAATACTCTCCACTTTCAATCCCATCACGAATCGCCTTTCTGACTTGCAAATAAATTGGCGATTGATAGTCGATCG
>JABXKS010000054.1:0-52211 GCA_013619125.1 Clostridiales bacterium | reverse complement strand
ACACTGAACAATTGAACCTTGTCCGCCCGAACCCACGATTGAAAGGATTCCACCGGCTCAGTGTTATCATCCCACGCAACGCCATCCAAGAGAAACAATGCTGTTTCTTCCCGAACGCATAATTGCTCCGCCTCATGTTTTCCCGCAAAGGTCATGCCGACCTTCTCTTTACCACCAGCAATCTCTATCCCATATCGATGTTTCAACACCTCGTATAAGGACTCTTTTTCAAAATCAACCTGAATCAGATCGGGAAACCGATCTTCCGCCAAGCAGGTCCTTTCGAATATCAAAGGTTCCTGATCCAGCATGCGAACACGAATGAGTTCATAGACCCCGCTACCAATAGGAATATGGAGGGTCTTCGAAAGCTGTTTGGTGCACGGCATGACACGAAAAGACAATACCTTTGACTCGAATTTCTTCTCTGCATTTCCCAACAATTCCGTGATTGATTGACTGTCTTGCAGATTTCGCACAATTTTCGGCTCGGATACAAAAGTACCCGCCCCTTTTTTATTATAGAGTTTACCCTCGACAATCAATCGCTTGATAGCCGAGCGAAGCGTCGTCCGATTCAATCCCCACAATTCACAAAGATCTCGTTCCGATGGAAGCTTTGTATGAGGCTGAAATCGATTCTTCATTAAATACGTCTCCATTCGTTCTGCCGCTCCATCCCTTGGCCGACTGCAATATTCCTGATTCATAGCGCTCCTCCTCTCCATCATTTAAACCCTTAAAATTCAACTGGTTGAATCATATCATACTTGAAATTCTCAATCAATTGAGTCACCGTTCGCAGGTATGCGATTGGCTAGTATTCCATCAATCCTCCATAATATCTGCGATCATCCGGGTTATGGTCCTTGTTGATCGATAAGTAATAATAAAAATACTCCAAGGGAACAAAAAGCACAAAGGGTGCTAGCATCGGATGCATGCCCTCGATATAGTCCTTCGCATCAAATACAATGATATCCGAGGTCAGCTTTTCAACAAAGCGAATGGCGCGTTTTGTGGTATGACGCGACTCATCCGTTCCCAGCATAAAGACATAGGGAATTCCCTCTTCTACCACTTCGAGGGGACCGTGTCTAAATTCTGCTGCATTCAATGCAGCACCGTGGGTCCATGTAAATTCGAGCATGGTAATTACGCCTTCCTTGTAAGCCAAGGGCATGAGCGGACCAGCTGCAACGGTATAGACAAATGGCCATTTAGAAGCCTTTTCGCCCAATTTCATGGACGCTTCTTCGGTCTCCTTGACCAGCTTCGATAAAATTCCCGGCAGCTTGTCAAGATCTGATCGAATTTGGGCCGCTTCTTCATTCGGCTCAGTCTGTGCAATCATTTCCAAGGCAAAACAATAAGTCAGTAGCAAATGGACTTCCCAAATACACTCTGCTTCATAGGCAATCACTTTCTCGGCTGCGATCGCAACCAGGTTTCCATCGGGTTTTTTTGTTAAGCCCACTGTGATTGCACCTGCTTTTTTCGCCTTCTCCAAAGACAAAGACACCTCTTCGGAATTTCCAGAATCTGAAACTGCAATCACTAAGCATTTCTCGTCCAATTTTTTCGGGGTATGGTCTAGAAAATCCCATCCGCTATATGCCTCGCAAGGGATCTCGGAATACTTGTCAAAAACCATCTTTGCTGTTTGGCAAGCGCATAGAGGGGATCCACACGCTACATAGTACACGCGCTCGATCCCTTTTGAAACAGCCTGACTCACAATTTCCTTAATTTGCGGAAAATCCCGCCTCATAATTGTTTCCACTTCTTGAACCATGTTTGCCGTTACCAGAAAATCCACTTCGTTTTTGTCAATCTTCAACATTTCCATCACTCTCCTTTTATTAGTATCTCATTCCCTCCGCAAATTCTGCAGAGTCCACAACGATGAGATTTAACCCAATTAACTTTTTCAGTTATTTTTATATATATGTCGTTCGTTTTTCATACCAATATTCATTGAAGTCAGTATAACACGCTCTTTTTCCATCGTCAATCTTTATATTTCTGAAAATTCTCACATGTATTCATTGTTTCTGCATGTTGAACCGGCAAGAAACATTCCCTTTTCTATCTATAACGGTAATCAAGTTAGCTAATTTTCATACCAAAATAAGAACCCTGCACAAGATTTCTCTTGTACAGGGTTCTTATTCATTCTACTCTTATAATCCAAGTGCTTTCTTGGCCAATTGATCCGCCACTTCATTATAGGTGTCTCCCGTATGGGCTGCCACCTTCACAAACAATACTTGAAGCTGATCCTTGATCGATTCGTAATAAGCGCGGTACGCCTGCGTACCAGACTTGTTCGCCTTCCACTCCCGTAGCGGCCAGTGCCGAATGCCCGCATAATCATGAAAGATCACCACGCGGTGATAGCCTTCTTCCAAAACCTGCCTCATGGCTAGTTCTGCCGCATAAATCTCGCCTGAAACATTGCGCATTTCCACAAGTTCCGGATCCTCGCCCATCACGCTGAGAGTTTTAGTCGTTTGATCCGCATACAGAAGAACAACACCAGATCCGTATCGCATGGTTTTCACATCAAAACTGCCGTCCACATAAGCGTAAACCGTGTCAGGCGTGTCAGGCCAATCTGGCAATCCTGTTCCCTCTTTCGATCCCGCCTTGCGTTCCGGTTCTCCCCCAAGAAAATCAAGGGCTTGTGATTTAGTGGGAAAGCTCTTGTAAACGGCACCAGAGACTCCCTTCACCTGCGCCTTGCAATCATTCCACGTCTCGTAGACTCCGGGTTTCGTTCCGACTTTTACTGCATAAAACTTTTTAGCCACGGAATCCATCCACTTCTTCCCGCGTCGGCAATGAACTTTGCGCGCCAGCCTTTTGCACCGTAAGCGCACCGACCTTCGTCGCAAATCCAATCGCCTCTTCCAAGGATTTCCCTTCTGCCAAAGCGACAGCAACGCCGCCATTGAAGCTGTCGCCAGCCGCCGTTGTATCCACTGCTTTCACCTTGAAAGCCGAGAATTGACGAGTACCGTTCTCATCAATCACCAAGCAGCCCTTTGATCCCAGAGTTACAATTAGTACCTTGACCCCCTTGTTCATCATGGCTTTCGCCGCCGCTTCCAATTCTTCTTGGCTTTCGGTTGGCATGCCGGAAAGGATCGCAAGTTCCGTTTCATTCGGTGTCAAATAATCTACATTCTGAATCAATTCATCCTTCAAGCGCACCGCGGGCGCTGGATTCAAAATTGTCACCTTACCCAGCTTTTTCGCCAGTTTCAGGGCATAAGTCACGGTATCCATCGGAGTTTCCAGTTGCGTGATCACAATCTCTGATTCCTCGATGGTTGCTTTCGCCGCATCGATGTCCGCCGGTTTCAATTCAGCGTTGGCACCTGGTACAACAACAATCGCATTGTCTCCATCGGCTTGCACGGTAATCAAAGCAATTCCTGTAGAAGTCGGCGCTTTTGTTACGTCCTTCGTTTCAACTTTCGCTTCCGCCAAGGCCTGAATCAAGGCTTCGCCAAAGGCATCCTCGCCCACTTTGCCAATCATGGCAACATCTCCATGCAAACGACCCATGGCCGCCGCTTGATTCGCGCCCTTGCCTCCAGGAACCTGCTTAAATGTTTCCCCTAAAACTGTTTCACCAACAACCGGAATTCTCTTTCCCGTTGCAACCAAATCCATATTTAAACTTCCAACTACACAAATCTTTCCCATGTGAATCCTCCTTGTTTTCTTTTCAAGTCCTATTGTATCAAATTCTAGAAATTTCTACATCCTCTCAGGACGAATTCATACACATTTCACAGAAATTGGGATACAATAATACAATAAGGAGGTGAATAGATGAAACGATTTTTCAAAGGACTTTTCCTTTTGATCCTCATCCTTGCTTTGATTGGCGTAGGACTAATCTTCACCGTACGTCCCGATAACCCCAATCAATACACCCTAGTCAGAGAACAACCACAATTGCAAGAACTCGTTTCAGGAGCCGAACTCGGCGTTATGAATGGATTGCGCTTGAGTTTTTCAGAAACCCTGGTCAATCAACTTTTCTCCTACGGTATCACGAACGAACTGGAAGAGAACCCAAGAAACGGCATTGAATTTAATGGATCCCGCCTCTATATTCAACAAGAAATTCTTCATGTTGGCGCATCATTGGATTACTACCGCATCCCGGTTGGAATCGATGCCATTGCCAATGTCACGGTTGAGGGCGATGATGTCGTCATTCGATTTGATGATATTCAAGTGGGTGCACTCGCACTTCCTGCGTTTATCTCTGATCGCATGTTTGACACCGTTGAATACCGATTCTCTCGAAACCTAGAGATATTCACAATTGATTCTTTTGATTTCATCAATGATCAGTTAGTCGTATATTTTTCCATTGAAGCCAATCAATTGCTTCAACAGTTTACAACCAATTAAAGCAGACCCATCGACGAAGCACGAACTATATGTGCCTCGTCGATGGGTCTTATTTTTTCTCCTTGATAACTTTGTTAAGCAATATCCTGATTCAATTGAATCGCGTCGGCGATCTCCCGATCAATAATAATCGTGACCCTCGGGTGTAGTTGCAAAAAGCTCGCCGGATTTTTCGTTGAAATCTTCCCGCTTAGCAAACCACGAATCGCCTCTGCCTTCTTTACGCCAGAGGCCAACAAAACAATCTCTTTCGCTTTCAAAATGGTTCCCATACCCATGGTCAAAGCCGATTTCGGCACTTCTTCATAGCTATCAAAAAATCGGCTGTTCGCCTCGATGGTTCCCTGATCCAATTCCACCCGATGGGTGCCCGCCGACAACAAGTCGTTCGGCTCATTAAATCCAATATGTCCATTTTCCCCGATCCCCAACAATTGCAGATCAATTCCGCCTCGTTCCCGAATCAAGGCGTCATAACGTTCGCATTCCACTTGTTTATCTTCTGCGTTTCCCTTCGGAATGAATGTATTCTCCGAATCAATATCAATCGATTGAAAGAAATTTTCTTTCATAAAACGCGCATAGCTTTGAGCATGATCCCCATCCAGCCCGCAATATTCATCCAAGTTGAAGGCTGTCGCCTTGCTGAAAAAAACCGAACCCTGCTCATGGTAGCGAATCAATTCCTTATAGGTGCCAATGGGCGTGCTTCCCGTTGCCAATCCCAACACCGAATTCGGTTTTTCTTTTATTCTTTCTTGAATCAGATTTGCCGCTTCCCGACTCATCTCTTTATCATTTTCTACAACCACTACGCGCATATCCTACTCCTCTATAAAGCTTGTCCCATTTTCTGGCGCCTTCACACCCAGAAAGAATGCAACCGATGCCGCGATATCCGAAAGAGTTTCCCGTTCTCCCAAGGCTATCGCTTCTTTTCCCTTTTGAAAAACCAACAAGAAGGTCTTCTCCCGGGTGTGCTGGCTATGCCCCACACAGGGGTCATTGCCGTGATCGGCGCTGATAATCAAAAGATCATCCGTCTTCATTTCCTCTAAAATTCTTTCAATTCCCCGATCCGCCATCTCCACAAGGGCTGCATAGCGATCCGCATCCTGAGCATGTCCCGCTAGATCGGTTTCCTGAATCGTTGCAGCTACCAAACCTGATTCCATTCGAGCCATGGCATCCTCAATACTTGACAACACAAGTCCCGTATCCACTGCCGGAATTTTCTCGGCCCCTTCGCAAGCAATCACATCCTGCATTTTTCCAATCAAAACCACTTCCTGCCCCGATTGAAGAACAATGCTAGCCACTTGTTTGGTAGGATCAACCCCAAGTCCAAGATGGCGAGCCTGATATCCCTTCCCATAGACATTCGATTTCGGTGAATTCACCCCAACCAATCCGTCGTTTCGCTTCTCCACACAAGAGAGGATCCACGCTGTGGAAACTTCTTCTCCGCCCAAAGCAATGACCCGATTTACCTTAACCATGCTGCGAACCAGCTGCCCAATCTTCAGAATTTCTGTGAAGGGAACTTCATCGATCGCTCCTGTCACGTTATAAATCTGTCCATAATCCGTTTCAATATTATCAGCAACCACAACGGTTCCATTGACCAGCAAATACGGCTTGTCCAGCTCCGGGACATCCACATGGTATCCTATGGATTCCAGTCCTTTTTGAACATCCGCCATCACATCCGAAAAGGGAATGATCGTTGCCGGTACCGGCTTGGTACCCATAATCTCCTGATGGCCCAGATAACTGTCTGCGCCTTCATGCATCAGCGCGCAGGTACCGAAGCTTGCCATTGCATCTTGCGATTCCAATGCGGGATGAGAAAGTATGGACCCAATCCCTAATTGTTTCAAGCACGGAATTTTTAAACCAGGATGGGTATCCAAGAGATGTCCGAATGTGTTCGCACTCAAATCTTGTGGGCGAACACGCGCAACATCATCCATAGCGCCAACTCCTAAACTATCAAGTATCAATATGATTGCCCGTTTTTTCATCTGTTTTAATCCTTCTTTCTGCCTAGCCCGTCGTAAATACCAACCAACTCCGGTTTGCCCGATTGAATTCCAGACACCAAAGCCACACTGCTTCTCGTCATAAAGATCTGTGTTCGAAAGGCATATAAAACCGTGTCTCCGACATGAATATTTTTGTCTCTCGCATCGATCGTTCCATAATAGTCAATCATCTCAGGAGAAGGTTCATCCGCATCGACAATCATCTTTTGCGAGGCATCTTTTGCATGAATCACCAAGGCCTTTTTAATATTTGATCGGCGATAAAATCCACCACCATAAGTATAGGCTTTCTCTCCCATGCAATGGGAAATCTCTGATACATAGACCATGGCAGGAAGCTCGGGCAAATCCTGCACCGCATGCAGCGGTGTCGTGCCCGTCAAGGCATGTCCCGGTTCTCCGTGGGTTCCACCGAGTTCTGCAATCTGCTTGATGGTCTCAACAGAATTGGCGCTAGGCATATTCACCTGCTCCAATTCAAGGTTTAATTCCCTTTTAATCTGCCTGGCTGCCCGTTGAACCGTTTTGCCATTCTCTGTTGGTTTTACGATTCCCTCTTCATACAAGAAACATGGAAATGCTGTTACACCCGCCAGTGAAATCCCTGGCATTGCTTCTATATTTCTCGCTGTATCAATCCACTCCGATTCTAAAAATCCGCCCTCTTGTCCCGGATACAAGCGATCCTTCGCCCCGACAACGCGTATTAAAATCTTTTGTACGAATCCCTGCTTTTGTGCCTCTTCCGAAATTGTTTTGGCTTTTTCAAGAGAGAACACCGTTATCACTTCCGGACGATACGATAGAATTTCTGCAACCATTCCATCCGGAATCTGAACCAAATGCCCCACATTTCCAAGAGAAACACCCGCTTTTGCCAGCACTAATGCCTCCCATGGATCTACCGCAACCGCCTGCTTAATTCCCGCTGCGGCAATTTGTTTTGCTATTTCTGGATTTCTGCCAATTTGTTTGGTCATCATATATAGGGTAATTCCCTGTTTTTTTGCCTCTTCGGCCAGTAGCCGTGTATTGTTCTCAATCTGATCCAAATCCATCACATAGGTATCCGGTTGAATCGCACCCTGTTGGTGCATCGCAATCGCCGCTTTCACCAAAGCAGGATTTCTTGTTATTGTCTTCTCTAAAAACATGGCTCCCCCTAATTCTTTGCCGCTTCCATCGCTTCTTTTAATACACGCAGTACCGTATCTGCTCCCGCTCTCATGGGATTGATTCGAATCATGGTTGATTCAAAATCAGGATTTGCCGCAAGGAAGGTTCCCGAAACACGATAAAACATGGCTGCAATTTCATATTTTGATTCTGCTCCAACTGGATAAGGAGCTGCACCTAATTTTTCTGCTTCCACCAACACGCCCTTAGCGATCGGTTCATCAAACTCTACAAGAACCACACGAGATTGCGCGTTCGCCAAAAAGGCATTTTTCACTCCCGTAATTTCTTGATTCACTAAGCGCTCCACGATTTGTGTTCCCTGCTCCGCCTGAATGGCAAGCGAAACCGGCGTGTAGACCATCGCCCGCAAGGCTTCCATCGCCTCATATCCCTGCACCTGGCTTCCGCCAGAGTAATTGATTTTTCGAACTTTCTCGATAATCGATGCGGTGCCCACGATGCATCCCACACCCTCAGGACCCAACAACTTAAAAAGCGAGAATGCGCTGGCATCCGCCCCTAATTGCGCTCCGATTTTTGGTGCCTTCATAGCCGTGTAATTATCATCCACCAAGATTTGAGTCGACTGACTCAGATCCTTAATCTTGGTAATTACTTCTCCCAGATCGTAGGAGTCCTCGATCCCTTGACGGGAATGCTGAACCAAAGCAAAAGGAACATTTGCGCATTCCTTCCAGCGCGGGTCATCCATATCATTGAAATTGACCCAAACAGGCTGAAGCCCCATGCTCTCCACAATCACCTTTGTGGTTGGATAGATCGGTGCGTCGTGCAAAACGATGGCGCCCATCGGTTGATTGGAAATATTCATGACATTCCGAATGGCTCCCGTACCGGACCCACGAACCAAAATCGCCGCTTCCGTATCAAAAAACTTCGCCAACACCATTTCCACTTTTCTGGTGGTTGTTGGCGCCCCCATGGCGCGGGTCACTCCCAAGTCTCCCATCTGCAGAAATTCTCCCCCCGGGAACACCTGATGGATGCAATCGACCAGTCGAAACTGCATCTCTTTTGCTTCATCAATTGACATTGTATAAATGGGATAAGTTTTCATACTTTTACTCCTTTCGATCTAAAATCCTATACGGATTATTCTCCAACATTTGTTGGATCTCAGTTTCTTTAACACCTGCGGCCCGCAGCTTCGGCAAGAATTCCTCCAGCATATAACAATAACCGATTCCGCCATTTTCTTTCAAATGGCTCTTGCGCGTCAAGTCTTGGGAAAGAACGACCTGTTCGACATGCCCCCGCTCGATCAATCCCTTAATATGCGTAACTCGCGCCTCATCAGACGCGTAATTTACTTTTCCAATGGTATCAAAAGCCAAAGTCGCTCCAGTCTGTGCAATGCGAAGATGTGTTTCTACGTCGCAACGCAAATCCACATGTCCAACGACTACTTTTTCTAGGTCGACCCCGAAGCCTTTAAAAAATTCCAATTGCTCCAAGGCATAGGTTCCCAGGGTTGTATGGGTACTGATGGCTGCTCCGGTTTCGCGGTGCGCTCGTGCTGCCGCTTCAAAGACTTTGGCTTCCATCTCTGTCATTTGATCTTTGCTGGTTCCAATCTCACCGATCAATTGCGCTCGAATTCCAGAATCCTCGATTCCCTCATCCAATTCCCGAATCATCATCTTGACCAGTTCACCGACAGGTTGAGAGAGTGCTGCCGCTGGCAGAAAAGGATCCTTATAAAACCCCGTGCTAACCACAACCTGAATGCCCGACTCTTTCACGATTCGCTGCATGCGCTCCAAATCTCTGCCCATGCCGTGATTGGTCACTTCCACAATGGTAGAGATCCCCTTTGCCTTTAGCTGCTTCATTTCCTCAATCACAAGATCCGTCGCATTATAATGGGTATCCGGATCTCCTTTGATTCGAGACAAATCCAAATACAGGTGTTCATGCATATATGTTTTTCCCAGTTGACCCGGGCGAATCTCGCCCCCGATTCCATAAATAGCCATTTACTCCTCCGATCCAAATCCCAAATTGCGATTTTGATATCCATCCATAAAGTAACGCTGGTACAAGGCAGGTCGCTCAACCTGATCAACAAAAGCCTCTGCGACCTTCATCAGACGAACGCCCGATTCTCGACCGGGCTTTCCAATCAAAACCAAACCCGTTGCCAGTTCCAAGGTCGGTATCGTAATCGCTGTTGCATCAATTAAATTGGCTGTTTTTACCAAGTATTTACCCGAAGAGTGTTGTCCGCTCTCACCTATTTTTCCCCAAACGCCCATAACTGAATCACCATATCCATGCAAGTCGATGGGACCTTCCAGCGTCAACATGGCATCAAACCCTTGGGCGAACAAATCATTTAAGAAAGCGATGCTTTCCCGCCGATCCTGCAGATTTGGAACCGGTACTGTCCGTACATGGATATTCATGGGCAATGCTTCCATGTATGGCTGCAATTCGGCATGCATATCCCGACCATCCGGGAGGCAAACGCCTCTTTCTATCGGAACTGCAATCTGAAATTCAAACTGAGACACATCCCATTCTTCTCTTTTTATTTTACATAGTGCGCGAATCGCTTCCACGCAGCGCTGATAATCATGACTAATCACTCCGATCCCCGGCACAAATGCCAATTCATCGGTTGATTTCTTTTTTGTTTGCCCCTTTAATCCCATACCTTTTCCCAGTATGGAGAAGAGCTGGGTGCTAAGAGCCGGTGCCAATACCGATCCGCCCCCGTCTGTACCGATAGCTAAATCGTTGATTCCCTTTAAAATGTTGATGCAGCACCCGCTAGAAGAACCGGTCATCGCTCGACCCGTCAATGGATTGATCCTTTCCACATCCACCGCTCGGCCCCGTTCGGACATGGCATCTATGGTGTGGAAAACAAATCCCGGCTGCTTTCGCAGTCGATTGACAAGGTCTCGTGAGATCTGATTCGTATCCTTAACACCGAATAGCGTTAGGATTTCTCCAGGTTTCTCGAGAGCGCTCACCGCTTCTTCTATCATGGATTTTTGAAAAGAGACTACACTCTTTCCTTCCTCTTCCTTTGCGCGAATCATGGCTTTCATGACGCGTTTGACTGAGTCTGCCTGCATATGATTACTCCTTATAAAATTCCCAAAGGAAGCTGCCTGCAGCTTCCTTTAAGAATCAACCTTATACTGTAAATAAACCTACAACTGCCAGCACATTCACCAATACACCAACCAAGATCGCTGCGATCGGTCCAACGGCCATACGAACCACTGGTTTACCAGCAATATCATTCAAGATATACAAACCAACAACCACGAAGAATCCGATTCCTGGAGCAATTGCATTGGCAGCATTCATACCACCAACTAGTAAAGCAACTTCTAATAATTGAGACATTGCCATTCGGATATTGTCGCCAGACTTTCTGATTCCAGGAAACTTATCCAAGAAATGTGCAATCTGACCCAACAACAAGACTTCAAGTCCAATCGTCGCGGCGCCCAAAAGACCCGCCAACAATGGGTTGTGTACAAACAAGCCAACCGCAAATACAAAAGTCATGCCAACAGGACCGTAAACACCTGTCGCGATCGCCGTAGAAGCAACCAAAGGAATAAATCCAATACCACGCGCCAAGGCCGCAAAGCCAGCATCCATCAATTGACCTTCCTTCATCAAGTTCAAGGAAATCGGATCGCCCGCCATCAAACCTGATGCTGTTGCTGCTGCAACCAATCCACCCATCACCATCAAATATGGAATGTTCTTCTTAATGCGCTTCACACGCTCTTCAAAAATTGAAACCAAATCAACAGTTTCGTCTTCCGTTTTTTCTTGCATTGCGAAGACCAAAAGAATGACCATACCGACAATCAAAGCTGTTCCTTCTGGGTTCAGTTTAATCGTTGCAGATCCCATTTGAATCGATCCGGCAACAATCGCGATTTGTCGCGCGATGACCGATACCGCTAGGTTGAGAACTCCTTTTTTCGCGCCATACTGATACCCTGTCGCCAATGCTGGGAATGCAGCGAATGCGATCACAATTGGTGCGCCAACCTGACCCAAACTTCCCATAAAGTTTACTGGAAGCAATTCAAAGGCTTTGACAACACTCTCTAAGCCCAATAGGATTCCGATACCGTACAAGGCACCGATCACACCAGAAATAATGACTCCTTTTTTCCCATCCGGTGAAGAAGCACCAATGATGTCTGTCCCCAATAGGATACAGTGAATCAAAATAATGCTTGCTGCCAAAGAGAATGGAATACCAAAACCGATAACAAGACCAAAACTCATAGCAAACGCAGTTGCCGCCAACTCTTTACGTGACATTCTTCCCTCAATGTGCTCCGGCATAATTGGTCGAAGTCCATCGTTAAATACCGCAATTCCCTTATTTGCCATGATTGCCGCCAAAGCGCCGATCACAGCCATTAACATAATATTCATCTTACTCCTCCTATGAATGTTCTATTTCGCTAGAATTTCCCGCATAATAATGGGTAGTGCCGCTTCCATGTGATCTCCCGTGAAACCAAAGGCAACCTTGCCTGCTGCTACCGCTTGAATGATTTCTTCTTCCTTTGGCGGTCTTCCAGGCATGGAAACAGTCGCACATTTTACAATCGTTAACAACGCGATTGCCATGCTCAATGCACCGCCTCCCCCTGTATGACACGCCCCGATATAATAGTCCGCTTGGTTGCTTTGAATGGCCAGCGCAGCTTGCAGATCAGTCATCACTTTGACTTCTACTTTTTCACCCCCGATCTCTTGAACCATTTTTGCAATATCATCTTTACGGATTGCTCCGCCTACAACAACACGAATCATGCTCTTCCTCCTTTTTTAATCATGGTACAGAAATGCAAAGCAATATACTCAAATTCTTCAATCGGGATTTTCCATCCCATTTCTTTTTCCAAATCCCCTAAAAAATCGGGCAAATCATCAAAGCCCTTTGCACCGCGGATCTGATCAACCAGCATTTCATCCATTCGGGCGACGGTTTCACCTCGATTGATCCGAGCCAATGCTATAGCTAGATGCATAACCAGCATCGCGCCGTTCTCTTCCGTTACCTGTAACTGATATGTGTCCTCCAGCTTTTCAATTAAGGTGGTAATTGCCACCTCCATTTTTCCGTTAATTTGATTGGCTTGTTTCAAGATGTCAAGGCGCTGCCTAATTGTACTTTCCATAAATCCCCCTGCAATGTACATTATTTTGTATATTCGTGACAAATTTTCAATAAACTGGCATAATCTTGTCTTCGATTACTTGTTTTTGAATTTCCTCTACGGCATCCAGCTCCAATAATCGTTGCATAATACGGCCGATCACCATGGCATCCTTGCTAACGACAATGGTCGCGATGGTTCCCTTGCGGTCCAATTCCTGCGCCAATTGTTTGCGCAATGGCTGAATATGAAAGTCCAAATTCTTTTCCTTGATCTCATCCGCGTTCCAGATTGCCGCGTCAATTTCATTCATTTCAAGCTTCTGCAAGATTTGATTGTAGGGTGTTGCCACATATGCCACATCCAACCCTTCGCATTCCACCTCCGTCAACATGGACTGATCAATGGATGCAGCGTCGAATCCAACTCGCATGCCGTCTTGAATTTGCTGGACCTCGGCGTTTCGAAAGATCACCACATGATTGCCTACATAACTACCCGGCTGAAATTCATGGACGATATGCAGATCATGATGCATCTCCATTTGGGTGTCAGCGGCCAACTTTGAAATAATGGAAAAACTGTATTTCCCAAAATTCAAGGCTTCAATCCGTTTGTTGCCGCCTCGCATAAAGGCTAGGCTAAAAGGAATTTCCTTCTCTTCGAAGGCTTTGTACAACCCCGTTGCCAATCCCTCGTATCGCTTCGAATACGGCAATGGCATGGCGCCCATAATGACGCCAAAATCCGAGAATTCCCAAAGTTGCTTGTGATTCATCTCTATTAAAAAGGTACCCAAATGCCCTCTCGATTCCAATCGAATGCATTGCTCCTCCTGTAAAAACTTTATGGCGGACTGTACCGTCCCCCGCGAGGTTTGAAACAGATCGACATATTCCGAGATGGTTCGAATGCGGTCTCCCACTTCATAGGAAAACATCTCTTGGGACAGCAACATGATTGCGCGTCCATTTTTTGACATTAGTTGTTTTGTTCCTGTTGCCATCTTTTCACTCCTCAAAATACAGAATACGATATTTTGTATATTAAACATATCACAGATCTTTTTTCTCTGCAAGGGTTTTCATAAAAAGAAAATCAGCCCCCTCGGGCTGACCTTATTGAATCCTCTATATTTCAATCTTTTGAAGCATTCTCTAATCGGATCCTTTCGAATCAATCGACAATTCTACTGCTCTAGGAATAATTCGGGATCGATATACGCGCCATTGATTTTGATCTCATAATGCACATGAGGACCTGTACTGAGTCCTGAACTCCCCACCTTTGCAATGGTCTGGCCTTGTATGACTTCATCGCCCTTGCTTACCAACAATTTCGATGCATGACCGTAGACAGTTTCCAGTCCATTGGCATGCTCAATCTTCACCATATATCCATATCCATACTGATAAGCGGCGAAGGTAACAACCCCTTCCGCTGTTGCAACAATTGGCGAACCGTAATCATCGGGAATATCCACCCCCGTATGATTCGAGCGTCCATTTAAAACTGGATGTCGTCTTGTGCCAAAATCGGAACTGATCCGGCGGCCATCCACCGGCCAAATCCGCGGCACATCCTTTAAAAACGAGGTCAATTCCGCTTCGATTTCAAAGAGACGATCCGTTTCCGTCGCGCCTTCTTCCATCTTCAGCCAGTCGGCGATTTCAGCAACATTGACGATCATATCATCAATCTCATCCGAGGAGTCCATCAAAGGCTCAATCTCTTCCCGATTTCCCGACCGATCCTGCAATTGAACATTCGCAGACAGCATATAGGTTTGTGCCAGCACTTCCGTTTTTTCCACCAAGACTTCCAATTGGTCCGTCATATCGCTGGTTGTTTCCCGATAGTCTTCAATCAGCGCCAGGTCCTCTGTAATATCTTCTGTCCTCATCGCCAACGTCTTCTGCTGTGATTCAATCATTTCATCCTTGGCAATGGCCTGCGCTTCCAGGCTTATCACTTGATCTCGCAGATCTCCGACCTCCGCAGTCATCATCACCGCAAAAACCACCATTCCCGCTATCGCAATGCCTAGACTCAATTTCAGTTTCCGTCGAAAATGACGAACATAATACACCTTCTGCTCTTGATCCTTCAAATGATGGATGCGAATCTCCGTGCTGTGCTGCAGGAGAATTTCCTTCTCCTTGGAAAACCAATTCTTCGCTTGGCCTTTTCCCCGCTTCATATCGGCACCCAGATCTCGTAGCACTTGTCCCAGTTGGACAAATAGTTGTTTTGATTTTTTTTGTTTATTATTGCCTTGTTCCCTCAATCGCTTACCCCTTTTCCCATCTACTCACAGACGTAAAGCCATTATATCATCGATCCGTGGTTACTTTCAAGAATTATCTGAAAAATGGAAATATAAAACAAACGATCCCCCTCGTATAGACAATGTAAGAATTCAAATGCCTCCACATAAAAAGAGCCGGTTCTCCCTTTGCGTCACGCTCCACCACTCGTTCTAATTACAACAAAAAAACAGGGAATAAATCCCTGTTTATAAAAGCTTGATAAATATTTCTACGAGTTCTGGATCAAATTTCGTACCCGCTTCGCGCACCAAGGTTGTTTTGGCTTCCTCTTGGCTTAGTCGTTTCCGATACGATCGATCATGGGTCATCGCGTCATAGGCATCCAAAATTCCAATCACCCGAGCAGTAATAGGGATATCCTCCCCTTTTATGCCATGGGGATACCCACTTCCATCCCAGTGTTCATGGTGAAGTAAAATATCACTGGCTGCCAACGCGAGATCATTGAGTCCCAACGCAATCCGATACCCGACCTCGGAGTGTTTCCGCATGACTTCCCACTCCTCTGTGGATAAGTCATCCGACTTGTACAAAATCTCATGTGGGGTCGCAAGTTTCCCAATATCATGAGCATAGGCCAATTTTCTCAAAACCATTTTTGCATGGTCATCCAAAGACAAAGCCTCTGCCATTTTCATCGCCATTTCTTCGATTCGTGTAAAATGCTCATAATCTTCATGGGTGCGCGACTGCAAGGATTTGATCAGCGTTTCCGACATGCTGCTGCGTTCCTTACGCTTTTCCCATAATTTGTTGCGGTACATCCGATCCTCCGCTTCCCGAAACGCATCTTCCAAAAGTTCTTCATTGGAGTTAATGCACCCAAATCCACTGGAAATACTCGCTCGAATGGGGAGATCTAAAGCTTCCACCATTTCTCTAATCTGCTGCTGCCGCAAAGGAATTTCATCTTTTTTCACCTTGGGTATGATGACCGCAAATTCATCCCCGCCAATTCGAAAGATTCGAGTCGGCGATTCAAACTCGGCTTTCAAAGTTGCTGCAAATCCGGTCAACAGCAGATCGCCCTCTCCATGACCAAACCCATCATTCAGCAGTTTCAAGCCATCTACATCAAATAGTAGCATGCCAACGGGATACTGCTCCGCCGGAAGCATTCTTCGAATGTAGCGCTCAAATGCGTTACGGTTATACGTATCGGTCAAAATGTCGTGATTGGCTAAAAATTCAAAGCGTTGCCTCTCTCGTTTCTTTTCATCGATATCTTTAATGACGCCGATCATTCTTTTTACTCGTCCATCCGGTTGATAGGCGACCGCTTTCAAACTCAATTCGATCCATTTTGTCTTTTTGCCATGTTTGAACCGAAATTCAATGGTAAACGATGGACGTTTCCCCTCCAGCAATTCCATTCGATGCTCTTTTATATACAATTGATCCGAAGGATGGACCCGGCTAAAGAACAAATCGAGGTCCGTAACGGTATCAATGGTGTAACCATCAAAGATTCTTCCTTGCGCATGAACGCAGTTTTTTACCACCTCAATATCCAAAAACGCAAGATCCGCGGTATCAATCGCCATTTGAAGTCGTTCCCGTTCCAACTCTAATTCTCTCTGCTTATGAATCAGGTCCGTAATCTCCGAGAAAATCGTAATAAACTGCATGGCAGCCGGAGAATAGGCATGAATCTTCCAATGCTTATCCAAATCTTGTCCATAATGATGAAAGTTCAAGGCCTTTTTCTTCAGTACGACCTCGCCATATTTTTGAATTAAAGTATCCGGTGTCTCCGGCAAAAGTTCTTTGATTCTTTTTCCTATGACTTCTTCCCGGTCAAATCCCAAAAGGGTGCAAAAAGCCTGATTAACTTCTAAAAAACGGTAATCCACGGGACATCCCTTTTCATTTAAAATGATCTGATGCAAGGCAACTCCTTCGTCCAAGTGCTTAAAAACATTGTAATTTGGATTGACCGTGTTTTCCCCACATCCCAAAACCGCCTTAAGCTCGCTTACTTCTCGCGCCAAAATATAAAGCAATTGCTGTTCACCCTCCTGCAAAGCAGTCGCAGTGACCACAACATCCACCAGTTCCCCGTTCTTTTTACGATGTACGGCCGACATCTCCCCAGATCCGATTTCATGGATCCTTTTCCACCGTCCCCGCCAATCTTCCTTTTGAAACATTGCGCTGATCTCCCAAACCGAAAGGTCTTCAAATTCAGACTTGGTATACCCCAAAAAGTCTAAAACCGTCTCATTGCCATAAATACAGCGTCCGGTTTCATTCACCAAAAACAGGGGATCTTTCACCTGCTGAAAGACTTGCTCCAGCTTTTCCGGTATTATGATTTGATTCGCCCGCATCTCTTGTCATCTCCCTATTGCCTAATATCCTTATTGTACTAGAGGAAGCCGGAATCGTCTATAATTTCCCAATTTTTTAAGCAAAATTAAAGCCAGCTCTCGATTGAGCTGACTCATTTGATAACTCTTAATAATACATCGTATCCTTTTTCAATACGCTACTCGCCAACACGTCAAAATGTTCCAAGGCTTTTCCCGTACCAACCGCGACGCAAGAGATGGCATCCTCGGCAACATAAACTGGAATTCCCGTTCGCTTTTGCAACAACTTATCCAAGCCGCCCAACATCGAAGCACCGCCAGCCATGATAATCCCTTTGTCCGCGATATCCGCGGCCAGTTCTGGTGGCGTTTTCTCCAATACGGAATGCACAGCATCGGCGATCTGTGCAACCGGCTCTTCAATGGCTTCGCGAATTTCTGAAGAAGAAACCTTGATCGTTTTCGGCAAGCCGGAAACGAGATTTCGACCTCGCGCATCCATATATTTCTCTTGATCCAAAGGATAAGCGGAACCAATGTTGATCTTCAAATCTTCCGCCGTTCTTTCCCCGATCATCATATTGTGCTTCTTACGCATATATCGCATAATCGCTTCGTCAAATTTATTGCCCGCTACCTTGATGGAACGGCTCACAACGATTCCGCCCAAAGAAATCACAGCAATATCCGTGGTACCGCCGCCCATGTCAATAATCAGATGACCGTCTGGTTGCGTGATATCCAATCCGGCACCAATGGCAGCCGCCACCGGTTCCTCAATCAGGTAGGTTTTCGACGCGCCTGCCTGGTTCGATGCAGAAACAACGGCTCGTTTTTCCACTTCTGTTACACCACTTGGCACGCAGACAATGATCTTCGGTTTGAACAGAGAAGTCCCGATTGCTTTTTTAATGAAATATTTCAGCATTTTTTCTGTCACTTCATAATCGGAAATCACACCGTCTTTCAACGGTTTAATCGCAACGATATTACCCGGTGTACGACCTAGCATTTGACGCGCTTCCTCGCCAACCGCTAGGATCTTGTTGGTGTTGCGATCCAACGCAACAACTGAAGGTTCACTTAATACAATTCCCTTTTTTTCCACATAAACAAGGATGGAGGTGGTCCCCAAATCAATTCCAATATTTTCTCTAAAAAATCCCATTTTTGCCCCCTGCTCTTTCCGAATATTCTCGATTTACATTCCTATTAAGTATACCACACCGTGTTTTCTTTCCAAATCGGAAATGTTTAAATTCCACAAGATTCACAGAAAATTAATACCGAATCTTGCATCATTATGGCTGATTTGGAAGAACTAGGATACCAGTTTCCCGGGAATAGAAGAAACCGGGCAACAACCTTACCGTAAAGATCTTCGAATGGAAAGAATGCAAAGCCTTAAAAAGAAAAAACCACTAGCCCCGAAGGCTAGTGATCTCGCTTTGCTACATCAATTCTTGTAATGGCTCGACGCAAGGCCGCTTCGGCACGAACCAGATCCAGATCTGTCGGTCCATGCTTCATTCGATCCTTCGCACGCTGCATAGCCGCTTCGGCGCGATCGATATCGATCTCGTCTGGCCACTCGGCAGAATCCGTTACAATCATCGTATAATTTTCTTTCACCTCGGCATAGCCGGAAGAAATGGCCGCTTCCCTCCACTCGCCTGCCTGTTTGATTTTCAATCGGGCAATCCCCAATTGCGTCACCATCGGATAATGACCTTTTAAGATCCCAAGATCTCCTTCGGTTCCCCGAATAATGACCATTTCCACTTCTTCTGAGAAAAAATGGCGATTGGGTGTTACCACGTCGAGTCGGAATGTTGACATCCGGTTCCTCCCCTACGCCTTCAGGCTTTTTGCTTTTTCGACAGCTTGCTCTATGGTTCCCACATAAAGGAAGGCTTGTTCCGGCAAAGCGTCATGCTTGCCATCCAAGATTTCCTTGAAACCGCGAACGGTTTCTTTCAGTGGCACATAAACGCCATTCATTCCTGTAAACTGTTCTGCGACCGTGAACGGTTGAGACAGGAATCGCTGAATTTTTCTTGCACGAGAAACGATCAATTTATCATCTTCCGATAACTCATCCATACCCAAGATTGCGATAATATCTTGTAGCTCTTTATACCGCTGCAGGATCTCTTGAACATTGCGGGCTGTATCATAATGCTCCGCGCCTACGACATTGGGATCCAAGATTCGTGAGGACGAATCCAGCGGGTCAACGGCAGGATAAATACCCAAAGCCGCGATTCCGCGATCCAACACCGTAGTCGCATCCAAATGGGCGAAGGTTGTTGCCGGCGCCGGGTCAGTCAAGTCATCGGCAGGCACATATACAGCCTGAACCGAAGTAATTGATCCCTTTTTCGTCGACGTGATTCGCTCTTGAAGCGCACCCATCTCTGTTGCCAAAGTGGGCTGATAGCCTACGGCTGAAGGCATACGTCCCAATAGGGCCGAAACCTCCGAACCTGCTTGGGTATATCGGTAGATATTGTCGATAAACAACAACACGTCCTGTCCTTCTTGATCCCGGAAGTTTTCCGCAATGGTAAGGCCTGCCAAGGCAACGCGCATACGGGCTCCAGGCGGCTCATTCATCTGACCAAAGACCAACGCAGTTTTTGCCAATACGCCAGACTCCTTCATCTCATAGTACAAATCATTCCCTTCACGGGTACGTTCTCCGACACCGGCAAAAACGGACAATCCACCATGCTCTGTCGCGATATTATTAATCAATTCCTGAATCAAGACGGTTTTGCCGACGCCTGCGCCACCAAAGAGACCGATCTTTCCACCCTTTGCGTAGGGGCAGATCAGGTCAACGACCTTGATTCCTGTTTCAAAAATTTCCGTTGAAGTTGCTTGCTCTTCAAAGGAAGGGGCCTCTCGGTGAATCGGTAAACGCGGCGCGTCCAATACATCTTCTTTGCCGTCAATCGCCTTGCCGATTACGTTGAACATTCGACCCAGGGTCTTATCCCCTACCGGTACAGAGATTGGCGCGCCCAAGTTAATCGCTTCCATTCCCCGTACAAATCCATCAGTTGAATCCATTGAGATACATCGCACCATATCGTCTCCAATATGCTGCGCCACTTCCGCAATGACTGTTCCATTCGGACCGTCAATCTCAATGGCCGTGTTCAATTCTGGAAGATTGCCTGCATCAAACCGGATATCTAGTACCGGACCAATGATCTGTACAATCTTGCCTGCTTTATTTTCAGCCATGGTTGCTCACTCCTTTATTTCAATGCGTTCGCGCCGCTAACAATCTCAGAGATTTCCTGGGTGATCGCCGCCTGCCGCGCCCTATTTTTCAAAAGATCCAGATCTTTGATAATATCTTTCGCGTTATCCGTCGCACTCTCCATCGCCACCCGTCTGGCTCCTTGCTCGCTGGCAGAGGATTCAATCAAAGCCCCATAAATCGCGCCAAACACATACTTTGGCACAAGATAGCCCAACACGACTTCTGGTGATGGTTCATATTCAATCAACGCTTGTCTCTTGTCTTTTTGCGCATCCTCTTTCAGACTTTCCGCCGGCAATAATTTCAAGACTTTCGGATCATAGGAAATGGTTGATTTGAAATGGGTGTACACCACATTTACTTCGTCAACTTCGCCCCGTTTGAATAAATCCAAGGCCACTTCGCCAATGTGTTTGGCATCCGAAAAAATCGGCGCCTCCGAAATTCCACTGAAGGAATCAACAATATCATAATTCCTGCGCGTGAAATAATTTCTTGCTTTATTGCCAACGATCAATAGTTTCACCGAAGAGGGATCCGTGACTTGAGACTCCACCAACTTATTGATATTGGTGTTGTAGCCTCCGCATAATCCGCGATCCGCTGCCAATACGATAAAAAGGCGTTTTTTCACCTCTCTCGCATCGAGAAACGGATGCTTGATTTTGCCGGAACTCGCGAGGATTTCTTGAATGCTTTCAATAACCGCAAGGGAATACGGGCGGGTTCGTTCCAATTGCGAACGTGATTTTCTCAACTTCGCAGATGCAACCAACTCCATCGCCTTGGTGATCTTCATCGTCGAGTTGACCGATTTGATCCTACTTTTAATGTCCCTTGTATTCGCTGCCATTCCATCCCCTCCTTTCTTTCGGATTTTCTATAGGGTTTCTAAAAACTTTTTCTGAAATTCGAGGATTACGGCATCCATATTCTTCTGCAATTCCTCAGAGAAACTGGAATCTTCAATAATCTGTGTCAATAATTCCGGATGATTGGCTTCTACATCAGCCATTAATTCCGTTTCAAACGCTTTGATCTGCTCAACAGGAATCTTGGACAAGTATCGCTTCTGAATCGCATACAAAATCAAGACTTGTTTTTCAACGGAGAAAGGTGCATATTGTGACTGTTTCAAGACTTCCATCACGCGAGCGCCATGATCCAATGTGGCTCTTGTCGCGTCATCCAAGTCCGAACCGAATTGCGCAAAGGCTTGCAACTCTCGGTATTGCGCCAATTCCAACTTCAATGAGCCCGATACCTTCTTCATCGCCTTAATCTGTGCGGCACCCCCTACACGAGATACCGACAAACCAGCATTCAACGCTGGGCGCTGACCGGCATTAAAGAGTTCCGTTTCCAAAAAGATCTGTCCATCGGTGATGGAGATCACGTTGGTTGGAATATAGGCTGAAATATCCCCAGCCTGGGTTTCAATAATCGGCAATGCCGTAATCGATCCGCCGCCGAATTCTGGTGCCAAACGCGCGGCACGCTCAAGCAAACGAGAGTGAAGATAGAAGACATCCCCGGGATACGCTTCACGTCCTGGCGGTCTTTTCAACAGCAAAGACATGGCGCGGTACGCCACGGCATGTTTGGAAAGATCATCATAAATAATCAGTACATCTTTCCCTTGATCCATAAACTCTTCCCCGATGGCACAACCCGCATAGGGTGCCAGGTACTGCAGCGGCGCCAATTCTGACGCTGTAGCAGAAACGATCAAGGAATAATCCATCGCTCCGTTTTTCTCCAACACTTCCATCAATTGCACAACTGTCGATCTCTTTTGACCGATCGCCACGTAGATACAGATTACATCCTGACCCTTTTGATTCAGAATCGTATCCAACGCTAACGCCGTCTTGCCCGTCTGGCGATCGCCAATGATCAATTCCCGCTGGCCACGGCCAATGGGGATCATAGAGTCAATGGTTTTAATTCCGGTTTGCATGGGAACATCAACACTCTTTCGAGTAATAACCCCAGGTGCCACCTTTTCTACCGGTCGAAATTTATCTGTTTCAATTGGACCCTTGCCGTCAATTGGTTGCCCCAAGGCATTAACAACGCGTCCGATCATGGCATCCCCTACGGGAACTTCCACAATCCGTTCGGTCCGTTTTACAACGTCCCCTTCTTTAATGTGTTCATCAGAACCAAGCAAAACGACTCCGACGTTGTCTTCCTCCAAGTTCAGCGCCATTCCAAATACGCTGCCTTCAAATTCCAACAACTCGCCTGCCATCGCCTTTTCCAGGCCATGAACACGCGCGATTCCGTCACCAACCGCAATTACGGTTCCAACATCAACCACATCAAGCTTGCTTTCATATCGTTTGATCTGTTCTTTAATGATTGAACTGATCTCTTCTGGTCTCAGATTCATAGATTCTGTTTCACCCCTATCGCTTGATTTACAGTGTTACCTGCTTTAATTCTTCCTGTAGTTTGTTGAGCTTTCCTTGAACCGATCCATCAATGACCTGATCCTTCATTCGCAACAACACACCACCTATCAGACTTGTATCGACTGCATTTTGCAGACGAACGTCTTTGCCCAGCTTTTTCGAAAGCGAAGCCGCCATTTTCTCAATTGCCGCTGGTTTCATGGCAATCGCGGTTGTTGCAACGGCTTCTACGATTTTCCTCTCTTCATGATACAACGAGAGAAAGGCCATCTGGATTTCCCTGATTTCACCCAACCGATGCTTGTCGACCAAGATAAAAAGGAAATTCAACATCTCTTGCGTAATTTTACCGGTAAAGAGCTCTTGAAACATGGCTTTCTTTTCGGATTTAGAAACCTTTGGATGTTGCAGGATCGCCTGATATCCTATTTCCGCTTCAAACAGATCCGCAATCGTGGTTAACTCTTCCTTGAAAGCATCAAGCAAGTTCTCTTCTACGCCGACTTCAAATAAAGCCTCGGCATATCGCTTGGCAACTAGTTCTGCCATGTTGATTCGCCTACTTCATCAATAAATTGTTCGATCATGGCCGCGTGATCCGCATCCGATAGATCTCGCTCAACAACCTTTGCAGCTGCAAGCACCGCCACATCCACGATCGCTTGTTTTATTTCATCTCGAGATTGTGCTTTTTCCAAAACAATTTCTTTTTGTGCCCGTTGAATCAAATCTCTTGCTTCTTGTTTCGCTTCATTCACCAAACGATCCGACATTTCTTCGCCACGTTTTCTCGCTTGATCAATAATCTGTCGGCCCTCATCCTTTGATTCCGAAATATGGCTCTCATACTCCGATTTCAATTCGTTCGCTGCCACATTCATCTTTTCCGCCTCAGAAATTTCCTTTGCGATCGCCGCTTGACGCTTCGCCAAGAACTCCGTCATTGGAGCCCATAAGTACTTTTTAATAACCAGAAAAAGAATAATAGTTGAAACAATCTGCAAGGCAAAATTATGAAGATCGGGCAATAAATTAATGGTCATGCTACTTGCCCTCCTTTTCTACGGTTACTTCGCGTCACTTTAAACGAAAGGATTCAAGAAAAGAAGAATCATCGCGATAACCAAACCGTAAATACCAGTTGTCTCGGCGATCGCCTGGCCCATGACCATGGTACGAATAATATCTCCCTGTGCTTCCGGTTGACGACCAACCGCTTCCGCACCTTTACCTGCTGCATATCCCTGGCCGATACCAGGACCGATACCGGCGATGGCTGCAAGACCCGCGCCAATTGCTGAACAACCCATTACAAACGCTTCACTAGTGATTCCTTCTAACATGTTTGTTTCCTCCTATACATGATTAATCAATGTTTTTTTGTGCCTAATCTTCCATGGCTCCAGAAATAAAGATCATGGTAAGAATTGTAAAGATAAAGGTTTGGATCAATCCTGCAAAGATATCAAAATACGCATGCAGGGCTGGTGCAAGTATTGGTGTGAACCAACCCAATGCTCCATAGAGCAATCCCATAATCAACGCGCCTGATACGATATTTCCGAATAGACGAAATGACAATGAAACCGGGTTCGCGAATTCACCGAGCAGATTGATCGGTAAAAGAAACGCGTAGGGCTCTGTAAAACTTTTGAAATAGCCCAATTTCTGTGTTTTAAATCCGAAAAACTGTGTTAAGAAGAATGTCATAATCGCCAAAGCCAAGGTGACATTGTAGTCCGATGTCGGCGGTGTAAAGCCAACCAATCCCAAAAGGTTCGCTATCGCCAGGTAGATCGCCAACGTACCGATATAGGGTTCAAATCCTTTTCCCTTTTTCCCCATGGTAGATGCGACATAGGAGTTGATTCCCGTTACGATAATCTCCAAGATGTGCACCACGCCTTTCGGTGGTTTTGTCGGGTCGGCAGCCTTAATCTTCCGGCTCATGATCATAAAGAAAATACTTAAAACCAAAACAATGATGACACTGTTGACAAGGGTGTCATGAATAAAAACTTGCTGGTTTCCGAGGGCAAATTGCAACCCCATCTTACCTGTTTCTTCCACTTATCTCCCTCCTTTCTTCTTGGTTTTCCCCTGCAAACTTTGAATCAATACGTCTACAAGGATCATGCTTTTCACTAGAAAATAACCACAGGCAGTTGCAATTCCATTCGTCGAAGACGAACGAAACGCAAAATATAAGACAATGCCGTAAATGGTATACCGAATCATGTATTGCCCCATGGCATATCCCTGAATCCGGTTTTGCGGCATTGTTGCTGTTCGAATCAAGCTTAACGTCATCAATCGAAAATTCAAGAGATTGATGATCGCACCAATTAAAAATCCTTTTACAATCGGAGTCGGATCAGCCAAGGCTATACTGAGAATTACGCTGATCACGCCCGCAACCACGAGTCCTCGACTGGTGATTCGTTTGACGGGATCTTCAGAAATCGGGGTGATCGTCTTCATCTTCATCCTCGTCCTCCTCTCCCCAGTCTTCAATGGGTCTATTCTTTTCTTTGGCACCGAGTCTTAAAATGGTCATAAAGCTGGAAGAAATGCCTAAAAGTATAAAAATCAAGGTGAAAATCACGCCGGTACCCAACCATTCATCGAGCTTTTTACCAATCAAAAGAGCGATCAGAATCGTCGAAATAATCGTCACTCCGATCTGTGTGATCAATGCGACATTTTTCATGATCGAGACTTTTTCTTTTCGCTTCATACTCAGTCCCCCATCTCTTCATTATATGACGGAATCATACAAGAATAAAATACAAAATTTTGCAACAATAAGTATTTTATCACGTTTCAGCATCTCTATAAAGAATTTCCCGCTAAAACGCCGTAACGCTCTGGATTTCGACGTTTTACTCTCGATATCATTTGACAAACGTTTGCATTTGTTAAAATTTTTGTAAAGTCTACAGATGCAAAAAGTAGACATGTATCCCCTACATGTCTACTCTATCTACTCCATTGTCTCCAAGAGAATTCATATGATTTGTTAAATTAATAACGCTTCTTTCTTCATAGTGTATGCGATTCATCCAGTCCTTGTCAAATGAAATATTTTCCTGTTTTTCAACCCATTTTCGCGGATGATTAATTTTCGCTAAAATTTTCAACTTCCCTTTCTCCAGATTGAAGACTTTCATCAATTTTCGCTCCTCTTTCCTGGTTAAGAATGCCTGAAAATCAGATCTCGATCACTGCGAAGCGAACGATTTCCTCGCACCAATAGGATTTTGTATACAAAATACTTTATCTGCTATCCAGACTATCATCCAACTTTTCCTCTGTCAATTATTTCTTTTTCTAGTATACATTTTCGTGACTTTCCTTCAAAAAAAACGCACCGCTATCTGTTGGCTTTTCTGTCCATCATCTAGGGTGCATCATATTGATCCATAGGGTTTATTTATACCTTAAAAATTGCAGGACAAACGGGCTCAAACTTGTTTTAGCAAGGTTTCAACAATCCGCTCTGCGGCCGTCCCGTCTCCATAAGGATTGACTGCATTTGCCATCGCCTTATAGGCAGCGGGTTCTGTAATCAAGGTTGTTAATTCCCGAATCAGCAATTCGCGATCGGTTCCAATCAGTTTTGCTGTTCCCGCATCAATGCCTTCCGGCCGTTCCGTTTCTTCCCGAACAACCAAGACCGGTTTCCCCAATGCAGGGGCCTCTTCCTGAATGCCACCCGAATCAGTCACGACCATTCGTACCCGTGCTAGCAAATTGGCCAACGTCAAATAATCCAAGGGCTCAATCAAATGAATCCGATTGTGGCCTGATAGATGCCGAGTTGCAATCTCCCTCACCTTGGGATTCAAATGCATGGGAAAAATCACTTCCGTCTCCGGTTGCGCTTCCACTACATGACGGATCCCAGAAAAAATTCGATCCATCGGTTCCCCAATATTCTCACTGCGATGCGCTGTCATCAGAATCACTTGTCGATTTTCGTAATCAATATCATTTAACAGCGGACTGTCGAATACAAATCCCTCTTCTATAACAGAAAGCAAAGCATCAATAACGGTATTCCCTGTCACAAAAATTTTCGAATCCACGGTACCCTCTGCCAGCAAATTTTCCCTACTGACTTCCGTCGGTGCAAAATGGTAATCCGTTAACACCCCGGTTAGCTTTCGGTTTGCTTCTTCGGGATACGGCGAATACATATCATGACTTCTGAGTCCTGCTTCCACGTGACCGATCTTGACCTTATGGTAAAAAGCGGCCAAGGCACCGGCAAAGACCGTGCTCGTATCCCCTTGTACCAAAACAACATCCGGCTTTTCTTTTTCAATCACCGTTTCTAATCCCGTCAAAGCACGAGAGGTGATCTGCGAAAGACTCTGTCCCGGTGAAAAAATGTTCAAGTCATAGGTCGGTTCCAGAGAAAAAATTTCCAATACCTGATCCAACATTTCTCGATGCTGCGCCGTTACGCAGAGAACATGGTCAATCTTCGGTTCTGCTTCCAGTGCTTTCACGATCGGTGCCATCTTGATCGCTTCGGGTCTCGTCCCGAAAATCGTCATTACTTTCAATGGTTTCATCAATGGTCTCATCTGTCTGCTCCTTTCGTTGTTTCAATCGCCGCTGATTGTCGCACCAGAGAAAAAATCCCGCCAGCGCAAAAGCAACCGCAACAATTCCAATCAGCCCCCATGCGGAAAGCTGAACATCTTTTTTCGTCAATACATAAGCGAAGATCCCCAACACGCCTGTAATCCCATAGAGAATCAAAACTGTTTGCTTTTGATTCAGCCCTAGATCCAAGAGACGATGATGAAGATGCCCTTTGTCTGCCTCCATAATCGGCCGTTTGTTCACCATTCTTCGTACAATGGCGAAAAAGGTGTCGAAGATCGGGAGTCCTAAGATCAAAATCGGCAAAATGATCCAAAGGGCGGTGATTGACTTCATCACACCTTGAATGGAAACGACCGCCAACATATAGCCCAAAAACAAGGCACCCGTATCCCCCATAAAGATCTTGGCCGGATTAAAGTTATATGGCAAAAACCCGAGGGAGGCACCTGCCAAAACGGCTGTAGTCGCCATCACCTGAGGATAAATCGGATCTTCTACCATAAAGATGGACGCCACGGCAAAAAGCGCAATACTGGCAATCGCAGACACGCCGCAAGACAATCCATCCAGTCCATCGATTAAATTGACCGTATTTGTGATTCCCACAATCCAGATTGCGGTTAAGGGAAACAGCAAATAATCGTAGTAGAAGTACGGCGCAGTATCCCCAGCCAACTGACCAAGGGAAAGAAAATCGATTCGGACTCCGGCGCCAATCAAGAAGATCGCAATCATCATTTCAATCATAAACTTGGTTTTTGCCGACACTCCCTTGGAATCATCCACCATGCCCATGACAATAATGACAATCGCACCCGACATCACGGGAATGAAATTACTTCCATAAGGAAGAATCTCCAGCTGTCCCAACACAATCCGCGACACCAGATAGCCAACAAAAATGGCCAATCCACCCAACCTGGGGATGGGTTTGGTATGTACCCGTCTCGCGTCCTTCGGCACATCGATTGCACCAATGAGTTTTGCAACACGCTTGGCAACCGGTGTCATTAAAAATGCCACAACTGCCGCGATACAAAATCCTAATCCATACGGATTCATTCTGACTCCTTATCTGCCGCCGATATAAACGACGGTCGATGATACCCCTTCAACTGTTCCGTTTCAATATGTTTCGCAAGTTTCAGCCAATCCCACTCCGGCATATATCCTTTCGCAAAAACAACGCGGGTAATCCCCGACGATATAATGACTTTCTGACATTCAATACAGGGCTGATGGGTCACATAAAGGGTCGCGCCCTCCCGTTCCTCCGGCGACGCGTTGGTGATGGCATTGATCTCGGCATGAATGGTTCGACGGCAATGATCATCCACCATAAAACACCCATCCTCGTCGCAATGAGGCAAACCCTTGGGCGATCCATTGTATCCCGTTGATTTAATTTGTTTATTTTTCACGATAACCGCACCGACATGGAGACGCGGACACGTGCTTCTTTCCCTCGCCATAAAGGCAATATCCATAAAATATGTATCCCAATCTTTTCTCATCATGCCCTCCTATTAGTTCGTCCTTATTGTACCTGATTCAAATCTCTCAGACAAGGAGAATGGTTCTCTATTCATTGAAAATACATTTGTCTCGCCAGTCCGACTAATTTATTTCATTTCTGTAAAAATTCTTACGTTTATGATATAATTAAACAGCTGGATGAGCGTGCGTTCATTCAACGTCCTTATAAAAAAAGAATCACCGAGTAATCGGTGATTCCTTTTTTCTATCCCTCGATTTTCGCTACACGACGCGCATGGCGTCCGCCTTCAAACTCGGTTTCCAAGAAGGCCAGCATGATCGACCAGGCCAATTCCGGCCCCACGGTTCGACCACCCATGGCTAACATATTCGCATTGTTATGGGCACGGCTCATGCGAGCAGAAAACTCTTCACTGACCAAAGCGCATCGAATGCCCTTCACCTTGTTGGCTGCAAGAGAAATTCCGATCCCCGTTCCACAGAAGACAATGCCATACTGCGCCTGCTCCGCTTGGATCGCCAACGCCACTTCGCGTCCGACATCTGGGTAATCCACAGATTCACCATGGAAAGTGCCGTAGTCCACAACTTCATGCCCAGTTTCCACAAGTTTGTCTTTGATAAATTCTTTCAGCTCATATCCACCATGATCACTACCTATTGCCAATTTCATTGTTTTTCCTCCTTGATCACATGTCCCCCGGCTGCTTTTCGCATCCGATTCATCAATGCTGCACCTAAACCCTCTTCTTTATATCCCTCCGCAAGAATCCATTCGATTTTACGGGCATCACACATCCTAAGCAGATCAAATAATCGATTCGCTGCGATCTCGGGGTGTGCATAAGAACCCAAGTTCCACACATCCACATCCGGCAATTCCCGCGCCAGTTCATCGGAGGCCAATACCACGCCCCGGCCCTGACTATGCTTCAATCGCTCAAGCGCGACTTCTTTTTTGAAGGAAAGACTTCCCTGCAACACCGCCATTTTGGCTTTCGGTGCGTAATGACGATATTTTTGTCCTGGAGATTTTGGTTTGCGGTTTGCATCAACACTTTCCAGCGCCGGGTCCACCCGCACTTCCGGATAGATTTCCAAAAGCATCTCCCGGGTGACACCGCCCGGTCGTAAGATTTCAGGCACCTTCCCCGTTACATCCAAGACCGTCGACTCCACGCCAAATTGTGACTCAACCCCGATGATAATTCCGGCAATCAAACCATCCAAATCTTCCACCACATGTTCGCCTTTCGTGGGACTCGGACGCCCGGAACGATTGGCGGACGGTGCCGCAATAGGCAACCCGGCCGCGTCAATCAAGGCAATCGCCACGGGATGAGACGGCATGCGGATCGCCACCGTCTCAAGCCCGGCTGTTACGCAGTCCGGTATCTTTTTCGAACGTGGCATGACCAGAGTCAAGGGACCCGGCCAAAACCGTTTCATCGCCTTTCTTGCCAGGGGCGGAATTTCCGTCACCAACTCTTCCACCATGGAAAGATTCGCCACATGAACAATCAAGGGATTGTCCGAAGGGCGGCCTTTCGCCTGATAGATCTTGGCAATAGCCTCCGTATTTAAAGCGTTTGCCCCCAATCCATAGACCGTTTCTGTGGGAAAGGCGACAAGCGATCCATTCCTGATCATCATTGCCGCCTCTTCCATCCATATATATTCTTGCTGATTTTCTTCAATCCGAAATATTTTCGTTTTCAAAACTACGCGACCTCTTCTAGCTTTCCTATATGGAAAGCCCCTTTCAACGCAATCGGCGTTACAATGGTTGACAAAAGAACCATCACAATCACACTCGTGAAGATTTCTTGGCCAATAATGCCCATCTCTAGACCGAGATTAGCGACAATCAATGCGACCTCCGCTCGAGGCATCATCCCAAGGCCAATCTGAATGGCCTCTTGATTGCTGAACTTCGAAAGCTTCGCACCAAAACCAGCACCGATCACCTTGCCAATCAAGGCTGCTGCCGTCAAACCAAGGCTTAAAATCACAAGACTCCAGGTAAAGGGCGGCATATTCACCGCAATCCCAATATGTACAAAGAAGATCGGAGTGAACAAAGCGTAGGCTACCCGCTGCACCTCGTGGGATACCTGGTTGCGAAAATGTGTGGTTGAAAAAACCACCCCTGTGAAGTAGGCGCCAATAATCGCTGCGACACCCATTTCTTCCGCAAAAATTGCCGATAGAAAACAATAGATCAAAGCGGCTTGCAAAAGTCGCCGCTGGCGATTGAAAAATTCGGCTCTCTTGTTCAAAATCTTGTAGAAGACAACCGCGATTCCAATGGCAATCAAGAAGAATCCGATGATCTTCATAATCACCCAAACCACACTGGCACCGCCAGCGGGGCTGACCATCCCTGTGACAACCGTTACCAAAATAATGCCAATCACATCATCGATAATCGCAGCCCCAAGAATGCTGACACCCGAGCGACACTTCAAACAACGCATATCTCTGAGGGTTTGCACCGTGATGCTGACCGATGTCGCCGTCAAGATAATCCCGTAATAAATATATTCCAATTGATCGAGTCCCGGTCTCAAGAAATACAAGGCAGCCGCTCCAAAAACAAAGGGAACGATCACCCCGCCCAAGGCGATCAATGTCGATGCCTTCCCGGATGATTTCAATTCATCAACATCGGTTTCCAAGCCTGCGATAAACATCAACAGGATAACCCCGATCTCTGACATATCCGTAATAAAAGCAGAATCATAGACCAAACCTAAAAAAGTTGGGCCCGCAATCAAACCACCTACAATTTGTCCTAAAACAGAAGGCTGATTTAAGCGATTTGCTATATACCCGCCAATATTGGCAACCAAAATAATGATCACCAAATCCATTAGAAATTGATATTTTTCCAATCCCGTCATCTCCTTATCTGAATGTTACCAGCTAGGCTGTAATCGGCAATCGGCTAGTTGTCGTGATTCGGCAAACCGGTCAACTGTCATTATTTGTTGATTTGTTTTAATTTTTCAGCATTGTCCGAGGTAATCAGCGCATCTAGCATTTCGTTGATATCTCCATCCAAGAAAGCCTCAAGCTTATGAATGGTCATCGTAATGCGATGGTCACTCACACGACCTTGCGGAAAATTGTAGGTTCTGATTTTCGCGCTTCGGTCTCCGGTGCCCACTTGGATCTTCCGTTGTGCCGCAATCTCTTTGTTCTGTTCATCCAATTGTTTCTCATAGATCCGTGCCTTTAAAATCCGCATGGCTTTGGCTTTGTTTTTCAATTGTGATTTCTCATCCTGCATGGCGACCACAATTCCCGTTGGAATATGAGTCAATCGCACGGCGGAATCGGTTGTATTGACCGACTGCCCCCCGTTCCCGCTGGAACGATACACATCACATCGCACATCATTGGCCTGAATATTCACTTCTACGTCATCCACTTCAGGCAATACGGCTACCGTTGCAATCGAGGTATGAATTCGTCCCGCACTCTCCGTTGCCGGTACTCGTTGTACCCGGTGTGTGCCCGACTCATACTTCATGCGCGAATAAACACCCTTTCCCTTAATCAAGAAAATGATCTCTTTATAACCGCCCACGCCATTGTCTGAAACGCTCATCAATTCAATCTTCCATCGATTCCGTTCCACATAACGGGTATACATGCGGAATAAATCTCCCGCAAAGAGTCCTGCTTCGTCTCCGCCTGCGCCTGCACGAATCTCGACAATAACATTCTTGTCATCATTGGGGTCCTTCGGGATCAGCATCGTACGAATATCCTGCTCCAATTTCGGCAGTTGCTCTTCAATCTCCTTGATTTCCTCCTTGACCATATCACGAAAATCATCTTCCAGACTTTTGTCTGTCAGCATTTCCTTGTTCTCGTCCAAAGACTCTTTCAAAGATTTATATTCTTGATATTTTTCTACAATTGGCTCCAATGCTGAATGCTCGCGCATCAATTTTTGCCATTCTTTATTATTCGCGATCACAGCTGGATCGGCAATTTGCTTCACTAAGTCTTGATGCTTTTGCACAAGAAAATCTAATTTTTCTATCATATCATAATCCTTTCGATTCCATCGTGAATAGGGGGACAAAAGCCTCCGCTAAGTCTCTTGCGCCTTTTCTCCCGAAACAACACGATCAAGCCCAGACAAATCGGGGTGGATCGCAACCGAGTGATAACCGGCATTCAGCATCAATTCAGCCACTGCTTCTCCCTGATCTGCTCCGATTTCAAAAGCCAGAAGCCCGCTCGGTCTCAAATACTCTTTTGCGGCTACGACCAATTCTCGGTAAAAATCCAACCCATCTTCTCCGCCATCTAAGGCAAGATGAGGTTCGAAATCTCGTACATCCGGCATCAAATCATCCAGTTCCCGCTTTGGTATATAGGGTGGATTTGAAACGAGAACATCTACTTTCTTTTTCAAGTCCAACTCTTCTAATGGCTCGTCAAGATTCCCCAGCAAAACCAAATACCGCGTTAAATGATGATTCTTTGCATTTTCCGTGGCCATATAGACAGCCATTTTGCTAATGTCCGTTGCATAGACCCAGGCATCTGGCAGTTCCAGTCCCAGGGTGATTCCAATGGCGCCGCTTCCAGCACCAATATCGACAATCTTCTCAACATGATGGGATTTCGCCCATTCAACAACCAATTCAATCAAATGTTCCGTTTCAGGACGAGGAATCAAAATCTCCTCCTGCACCGAAAAATCACGGCCATAAAATTCCTTTACCCCGGTGATATAGCTAATGGGGTAACATGTTTTCCGCTTGGCAATTAATTCCTGGAATTTATCCCACTCAATATGAGTCAATTCTCGTTCGTGATGGGTCATCAAATAAACCCTCGATATTCTTAATAGGAAGGCGAGTAAAATCTCCGCATCGAGACGCGGCGACAAAGATTGCTGCAATTCTTCTGCTCCCCAAAGGAGAGCGCCTTGGATCTTCATCACTTTCACCTACCTGACAAAAATTGACAAACAAAAAAGGGGCATGACGCGCTTCGCCCATCCTGACCCCTTCAGCTTTTCGCCTATTTTGATTCCATGCCGTAACGCTTCTTGAATTTCTCCACACGTCCACCTTTTTCCGCACGTTTTTGAGTGCCTGTATAGAATGGATGGCAAGCAGAACAAACTTCAATGCGAAGTTTCTCTTTAGTAGATCCCGTTTCGAACTCGTTCCCGCATGCGCAATGAACGGTTACTCTATGGTAATCTGGATGTAATTCTTTTTTCATGATTATTCACCTCTTTCTAAAAAAGCTGTCCAGAAAAAACTCACTTTTCAACTGCTACAGTATATCATAGAAGAATCACGCTTTCAATCATTTTTTTGAAAACTTCTGATTCATCAGTTCAATAAACTCACGATTATTCTTTGTAACACGCATTCCCTCTAAAATCATCTCCGTAACCTCCATGGTTTGCGAAGTTTGGAAAGCACGATGAATCCGCCACATGCAAGCCAATTCCTCTTTGTCCAACAGAAGATCTTCTCTCCGGGTACCGGATTTATAGATATCAAAGGAAGGGAAAATTCTTCGCTCCGATAAATTGCGGTTCAAATGGATTTCCATATTACCCGTACCTTTGAACTCTTCAAAGATCACATCGTCCATTCGACTTCCTGTATCAATCAAAGCTGTCGCCAGAATGGTCAAGCTTCCACCGTCTTCAATATTCCGTGCCGCTCCAAAGAAACGTTTTGGCAAATGAAGCGCCGCCGGGTCCAATCCTCCGGACAAGGTTCGTCCCGATGACGGGATCGTCAGGTTGTACGCACGCGCCAATCGAGTAATGCTGTCCAAGAGCACCACCACGTCTTTTCCTTGCTCCACCAGTCGCTTACAACGCTCCAAAACGATCTCTGCAACCTTGGTATGATGACTCGGTCTTTCGTCAAAGGTGGAAGACACAACATCTGCGCCAACGGATCGTTTCATATCCGTTACCTCTTCCGGCCGTTCATCAATCAAAAGGATGATGATTTCCGACTCAGGATGATGTTTTTCAATGCTATTGGCAATCTTCTTTAGCAAAACGGTTTTCCCCGTTTTGGGTGAAGCAACAATCAATCCACGTTGCCCTTTCCCGATTGGGGCAAACAAATCGATGACTCGAGTGGACACTTCTTTCGAATCGTCTTCCAACTGCATGCGTTCATCTGGAAATACCGGTATCAAATTCTCAAACTGAGGGCGTCGAATCGCACGCTCCGGGTTCATGCCATTCACTTCACGAATAAACAAAAGAGCTTTGAATTTTTCTCCCGCTTTTGGCGGACGTACAATCCCTTTCACCTTATCACCAGTCTTCAATCGAAAACGGCGAATCTGAGGGGGTGCGATATACACATCACCATCACTCGGCAGATAATTGCGCGTCCGTAAAAATCCATATCCCTCCGCCAAAACTTCCAACACACCTTCGATCAAATCGGCAGGCTCATCTCCCACCTCTTCCTTTAATCGCTCCGGCAAGGCTGAATAATGACGTTCTTTGGATTCTATCTTTTCTTGTTCCGCAACATCACCCATAATCAAATCGATGACGGAAGCTTTATCTAAACGCGAATAGCCCTTTAATTCCATAGACTTCGCAATCTCTTTTAAGTCTTTTAAACTCTTTCGTTCCAATATCGTTCGATTCATTCTTCACCTCGGGTTGGGATTTGTCCGCATGGACCCACACGGATTGGGATGGCTTTTAATTCATGCTATCACCTTGCAGAAAAGAAGTCAAATAATGAAAAAACCACCTTTCGGCGGTTATCCAGCAAATTGAAATTGTTGCCCCAAACTTCTCGAAACAGGCAGAATCAAAGCTGTCAGTTCTTTGGTTTTTGAATAATCACCAATTCGTTCTTCACAGTGTTTTTCAAAAACCTTTAGCTTCTCATCATTCAAAACAGTCAATACTGCCTTTCCTTCAGGTTCATCCTGCTCCATCAATCTCAAAAAGCTACCAACAAAAGGCAATTCTAAGTCTTTTTCCTCTTTGGCATTGATCCCTTCCGATCCCTGTAGACAGATCGACTGAATACCCATTTCCCGCAAAATCTCGGTTATCGCTTCCATTACAGCAGGCTTTTTTAACAATAACAGCAGCATATGCTGTCCTTTAAAGTTTTCCATATCGTACCTCCTTGTGCATTTTTCACACAAAACTCGTATATACCTTCATCCATCGCTCAAAAAATTATGAACGATGGCCACAAAACAAACGATTAAAGTGCAATCTTAAATTGTTGTCCCAAAGTCCGTAATACAGGAAGAACCAAAGCCGTTAATTCTTTGCTTTCCGCAAGATTTCCAACTATCTTCTCACAACGCTTTTCGAACTCATTCATTGCATCGTCTTCCATAATCGTCAAAATCGCTTTACTATCTGGCGAGTCTTTCTCCAGCAATCGCAAAAATCCTCCGACCATTGGTACTTCCAATCTTTGTTCTTTTTCTGGTCCTGTTATTTGAGACCCCTTCAACACAATCGACTCAACATGAAGCTCCGTCAAAATTTCGACAACCGCTTCAAAAACCATTGGAGATCTAAGAATGAGAAGAAGCATGTGCTTCTCTTGGTGATTTTCCATGTACAGTCTCCTTCTTTGCTTCATTTGCGCTAAAAATCGCATATCTTGTCATTAATGGTCCAACAACCTCCGTTACAATCGTTGTAGCCAATAAAATCGTCAACACCAAAGAACCAATCTCTGTACCCGCAAACATTTCACTCACAATAATCGCTAATCCCACTGCAACACCAACCTGAGACAAAAGACCAAATCCCAGATACTTTCGAACAACCATCGGAGATTTTGACAAGGCACCACCCAAAGAGGCTCCGCTAATTTTCCCAATCATTCTCACAAGAAGATAAACCAAACCGATCCAACCAATCTGTGGAATCATGGCTAAATCCAACCTGGATCCTGCAATCACAAAAAATGCCGTTATAATCGGCGGTGTAAATTGCTCCGCTACGGTAAATAATCGACGAGCCGGCACTACAGCCATTCCATTCGTAACCGTCACTCCTGCTGCCATGGCGCAAAGTAATTCCGATACACCCAACTGTTCTGCTGCTCCCGTAATCAGAAGCGCGGCAGCCACAACAACCGTTAAAAGCTCCGCATCATTGCTCACTCGGCGAGCCACCAAAATCAATCCGAAGCCCAAAACAACGCCAAGACCCACAGAACTGATAATTTCAACCAATGGGATCACGACCAATCGACTAAAGGTTAGCACATCATGAGCGACAAATACCTTTGCTACTGAAGAAGCAACGGCAAAGATCATCAAACAAATAGCATCATCCACCGCGACAACCCCTAAAAGCGTGGAGGTCAACGGTCCACGTGCACGATATTCCCGCAAGACCATCATGGTAGCCGCTGGAGCCGTTGCCGACGATACGGCGCCTAAGATAAGCGCTGTCGGCCAATTCACAAACAATCGCATAAATCCTGTAACCAAAACAAAGGTAACGATCGCCTCACAAAATGCGATCACAACAATCGATTTGCCTAATTCGCGGATCTCCTGAATTCGAAATTCGCTACCGATGCTGAATGCGATAAAGACAAGGGCAACCGAACTGATAAAGCCCATCTGATCAATAAATCCAGGTGTTAAGAGATCAACGCCAGATCTCCCTAATAAAAGCCCAATCAAGATGTACCCTGTAACTGTCGGCAACTTAATCCGCTTCATTAACTTTCCACCAAAAAAACCAATAACTAATAAAAGACCTAACCGAAGAAAAACATTCATCTCTTTCACCTCACTTGTTAACAACTGTACTAGCATATGAGTTTCTCGACCCTCTAATCAAATATGAATCCTTTTGTTCTATGGGTTATCCCTCAATTGCTCTTGTTTTTTAATAAACAAGTAAAGATTGCACCACCCATTCTCTCAATACCTCCATATACCTCTTATTTGCTCTTGTTTTCAATATCTCAAAAAATACTTTTAGCAAGAAAACATTTTCAGAAAGAAATGAGTCTGTTATTTTTTTATCAGAATCCCTTTATTTCCCACACCTTTCCTTTCTTGCCAAATTCATTGCTTATTTACATTTGAGTGATATAATATTCCTGTTAAGGAGGTGTGCATATGAGCGAATTTATGCATTTACAAAACGGAACGGATATTCGAGGTGTTGCGGTCGCTGGAGTGGAAGGTGAACCAATCACGATTACCCCTGCCCATGCGCAACGAATCGGCGCCGCTTTCGTGCGATGGCTCAAACAAAACGCCAACGAAGAAAAAAAACTGATCATTGCAATCGGACGAGACAGCCGAATTTCGGGTCCCGATCTTGTTGCAGGAACCATTCAAGGCCTACGATCAGAAGGCTCCCACGTGCTAAATTGTGGATTGGCAAGCACGCCAGCCATGTTTATGTCAACCGTATATCCACAGATTCAAGCAGATGGTGCCATCATGGTGACAGCTTCCCATCTTCCCTATAATCGAAATGGCCTAAAATTCTTCTCCCCGAAAGGCGGACTGGAGAAAGCTGATATCCAATGGATCTTGGAAAAAGCGGAAGCCATGAATCTAGAAGCACAAGAAGGAAGCGAAGAAACCAGTCCTTTGATGGACCTTTACTCCGCATCCTTGGTTTCCATTATTCAAGAGCGCACGGGCGAGACACAACCCCTCGCTGGAAAACGCATCGTCTTGGACGCCGGTAATGGCGCAGGCGGCTTCTTTGCTGAAAAGGTATTGGCTCCTTTGGGTGCCGACACAAGCGGAAGCCAGTTCTTGGATCCCGACGGTATGTTCCCGAACCACGTACCCAATCCTGAAGATGAGACTGCAATGAAAGCCATCGAGACTTGTGTGATGGAAAACCATGCCGATCTTGGTATTATCTTTGATACCGATGTGGATCGTGCCGCGGTTGTTTCCAAGGATGGAAAGAGCATCAATCGCAATCGACTGATCGCATTGATCGGCAGCATTTGCCTAAAGGAAACGCCTGGGGCGACCATCGTCACAGACTCTGTTACATCCGATGGTCTCGCTGAATTCATCTATGCAAAAGGCGGCCATCACCACCGCTTCAAACGCGGCTATAAAAATGTCATCAACGAAGCCATTCGATTGAACGCCATTGGACAAGAATGTCCTTTAGCCATTGAAACAAGCGGTCACGCTGCTTTGAAAGAAAACTATTTTCTGGATGACGGCGCCTACCTGGTTGTGAAGCTTCTAATTGAAATGGCACAACTTGCCAAAGAGAACAAGGACTTGGCAGAAGCCATCGAAACCTTGAAAATGCCAACAGAATCCAAAGAATTCCGTATTAAAATCAATGCCGAAGACTTCAAAACCTATGGGCAAGACATTATTGAAGATTTGGAAGGCTTTGCGAAAGGGAAAAAAACCTGGTCACTGGTTCCCGACAACTATGAAGGCGTGCGCATTGCCTTTTCGGAGAATGGAAAGACCGGTTGGTTCTTGGTCCGATTGTCACTCCATGATCCAGTGATGCCTGTGAATATCGAATCCAACGAATCCGGCGGTGTACGTCAAACCGCAGAAGCCTTGGTCGAATTTTTAAGCAATTTCAAGCAATTGAATCTAAGCGCGTTTTAGGAAAATCCCCTGCACAAACATTTGTGCAGGGGATTTTAGCTTAATTTAAAAAAAGTTCAGATTCTGTCTATGTTTTTTCCTGCCATTTTTTGATAAAATAACATGAAAATCCATTTAAGGAGATGAGCATGGGAGAATCCTCACTATTCCAGCACTTTAAAGCAACCTTCACACGCTACGCCATCATTCTGGTCGGTTTATTCAGTCTGGCCGTCCTTGGAAATATTGCGTATCAAGTACAACTGTATCAACAACAGACCGAAATCCTAATCGCACAATCTGTTGATGCCTATATAAATCGAGAAACAGAAAAAAATCAAATGTTACTTTTGCAATTTTTGGAGAATGAAGAAGTCTTGTCAGATTTCCCTCTCGATCGCCAAACCGGCCTTTACGCAAAAAACATTATGAATGAAAGATTATTTGGAGTCGATCTTTTTTATCTGCGAAACGATCAAGACACCACCATTTTTGAATCCAACTCATCTCAAGAAGACTTTCTTGCTATCAAACCGCAAATCAAGAATGGCTCTGTACTTGAATTTAACGGAGAAACCTATCTCTTCTCGAGGGTCACCACCGCGGAGGCTGATGCTTTAATCGGGAAAAAATTGGATCAACAATTTCTAGATCAGCTGCATCGCTTTCTTCCTCTCTCCGTTACCAATCTCGCCCTTAGCGAAGGGCACCCTTTGTCTTGGGATCAGCGCAGCTTTCCCTTAGATTTGCCGGGTTCTAACGTAATCCTTTATCTTACCACCCAATTGGACATTCAAGGCTACTTGCTGCAGATCATACCCCTGCCGATCCTCTGTGTTCTAATTGGCGCAATTATGATCTATCGAATGTTCAAGAAGGAAATGGCTCTCATCAATCCTTTTTTTGAAAATACCAGAAGCGCCTTGGTCGATATTGGGATGGGACAACAGCCTATTTTGCCAGATTCCGAAGTGGAGGAAGCCAATCTCCTTTACAGCTCTGTTCAATCTCTCTTCCGACAATTGAAGGAAAAAGACACCCAGGTCAAGAAATCGCATTTGGAGATGATCCAGTTGCTCAATGCGGCCATCAGCACCAACGATGCCTACACAAACGGTCATTCTCAACGTGTGGAGGCAATCGCCTCTAATTTCGGACAAGCAATCGGTTATCTTGATCCAGATGCCTTGGCTGTCGCGGCGCGCTTGCACGATATCGGAAAACTTGGCATTCCAACAAATATATTGAATAAACCGGGGAAATTAAATGAAGATGAATTCGAAAAGATCAAGGATCACCCTTCCAAGGGTGCAGAAATCCTATCCCGCAGCGAATTCTTCAAGGAGGCCGTCCCTCTTGTTCGCCATCACCATGAACATTGGGATGGTAGCGGATATCCCGACCGCCTTTCCAAGAATGCCATTCCCATGGGTGCGCAGATCCTTGCTTTGGCCGATGTCTATGATGCTCTAACGACCGATCGGTCCTATCGCAAAGCCCTCACTCACGACGAAGCCCTGCGAATCATACGGGATGAATCCGGCAGCACATTCAATCCCGTATTGGCAGATCATTTTCTCACCTTTCTTTCAAATTACAGCCTCCCGGATTCCCTGCAAAAACTTATTTCCGCATAAAGACAGCACCCAAGCTACGGGTGCTGTCTTTGCAAAATTTCAATCAAGTTTGGAAGCCTCTTTTCAGCATCCTTCATGTTTGATGCCAATAATTCCTCATTGGCATCATGCACCATTGTCTCTCCTTCTTCCAGCCATTCGAACCATTTTCGATTGGTATATCCATCCTGAATCAGCCCGAGTCGATCCTGCCACTCGATTAAAAGCGCAACCAATTCTTGATCCACTTTCGCTTTTCCTTCCAGGGTGTAGCGATATCCCTTGATCTGAATCCGCAGTCGATGCCAATCCACATATTCGGCTTCACTCTCGCGAAAAATTCGTTGAAGAAGTTTCCCTTCCCTTTGGTTCGAAGGCTCCCCCTTCATTTTCAAGGCGTCGGCATGACACTCCTCCCAAAATATCCCCACCTGTTTCAAATCCTGAATCAGTAGAAATCGTCCAAATCGGCCTTTTTCGACCGCTTTCTCGTCGATCACCTCTCCAAATCGTTCAACAAACACATCCCACTCGCGTACCAGCGCAGTTTGTCTTTGCAGGATACGCAACCTCATTCCTATTCGTTTGTGCAAAGCAGAAGACTCAGAATGCCAAAATTTGAGGGTTGCGCGCGCCTTTCGGATTGCCACTCGATAGTCATGCACATCGTCGGGAAGCCACCCTCTCTGCAGTCCCTGCTCATATTTTTTTTGCGCCTTTTCAATCAAGCGAATCAACGTTTTATCCATCAAACACTCCTACACCAAAAGCTCTTCGAATCCCCGCGTCGTATCCACAAAGGAACTCTTTCGAACAAGCTTTTTCAATCGCTGCATTTGTGAAACATCCCCAATCAGGCTTCCTCCTACCACATGTTCGCCTTTTATATACAGGCGCTTCCATCTCTCCTTATCCTCATTGAAAGCGTCCAAGGTCTTGTCATAGTCCTGCACATTGCCCACAGAGAAGACACGAATCCCCGCAATATTCAACAAGGTGAAGGCCGCCTCCGGTCGATAGCGTTCCTTGCCTCCAGCCATATTCAAGCCTGCGACTCTTCCTTGGGCTGTCGCCTGCGTCCATAGTCCAAATCCCTGACCATTCAGCTCTACCGCGTCTCCAGCGGCAAAAATAGCTGAGTCGCTGGTCTCTAATCGATCATTCACTATAATCCCTCGGTTCACCTCCAGCTCTGTTGCTTTCGCAAGGGCGGTATCCGCACGCACGCCCACTGAAAACACAAGACGATCCACCTCAAGGGCTTCTCCACCTTTCATGGACAGCTGCAATTTCCCATTTTCTTTTTCCACCTTAACCAAAGAATTCGACAAAGAAAATTGTAACCCCTTGGTTTCCAGAATCTCTTGATATACCCTGCCCATCTCTGGATCCAGTTGCCTGGGCAGCAAGGAATCGAAAAATTCAATGACACGAACCCGATTGCCCGTTTTTTTAAGAGACCATGCTGCCTCAAGCCCTAAAAGTCCCCCTCCGATCACGACAATCTCTTCATCCGATCCAAGTCCTCGATTCAAGTCCATCAAATCTTGAAAGCTACGAATCGATGCCATTCCCTCGGACCATTCTCCCTCGAAGGGTGGAATAAATGGATTCGCACCCGTTGCGATCAACAACCGATTGTAGATAACCGCCTCCCCATCTTCCAAAAGGATCTGATGCTTCTCACGATCGATTTGCCGCACCGCACATCCCAGTTTCAATTCAATCCCTTTTGCTTCGTATTGATCCACTTGGTCGATCAACAATTTCTCTATCTCAACATCCTGTCCAATAAAATGAGAAAGCCGAGGCCGATGATACGGCGCATAGGGCTCTTTTCCAATCAATAAAACGGAACCTTCTTGATCCGTCTCCCGGATCGCCTTAGCCGCCGCATATCCTGCCGCGCCCGTTCCGATAATTACATATTTTTTCTCCATAAAAAAAACCTCCTTCGGTATGATTATTCATACCCCGTGGAGGTTTATTCATTCTAAAATAAGTTTTGAAAGATATCCATACCGCCAACCAGGGTTCCAATGGTGCTGCCAATGTTGGCAAATATCACGACCAGCAAGACTCGAGTCACCTTGTTGCGCCAAAAGCCGCGAACCGATGTGGCGTCTTCCGCCAAACGGTGAAAATCCGATACACTGGGACGCCTCATTTTGGCTTCCACCAATCCTGCAAACCAGCCGGCTGCTAAAAATGGATTGAGGGAGCTGATGGGAGCCACCACAAAGGCCGTTAAAACGGCAAGCGGATGTCCAAATGCAATCAGGGTTCCCAAAGCAGAGAACGTTCCATTCCATAAAATCCAAGTGCGGACCTGTTCCCATCCCGTCGCCTGGCCGCGTGTAAACCCATAAAGGATCAAACCCAAAATACCAGCGGGAATCAGCCATGGCAAAATTTTCGATACCGCTGTCTTTTCCGGAATCACTTCAAGCGCTTTTAAATCATGATCTTTTTCAATCTCACGGCTCACACCCGGAAGATGTCCCGCGCCCAAAACCGCAATTATTTTTTGACCTGGCGCTGTTCGGATCTTTTCAGCCAGATACATATCCCGTTCATCGATCAGTGTTCGTTTCAATGCCGGAAACATTTCCGCCAATTCATCCATCATCTTATCCAAAGCGTCCAACTCTTTTAACTCAGACAACTCTTCTTCTGTGATTTCCTCATCGTCAAAAAGGCTCATCACCAATTGCGTCATTAACTTGATCTTCCCAGAAAACCCAACATTTCGCCAAACGCGATTCAGTGTTGTTTGAATCTCGCGATCTGCCAAAACAAGCTCTGCGCCAACCTCTTCGGCCGACTTGATCCCTTGCATCATTTCAGCTCCGGGTTTAATGCCCAATTGATCCGCCATCTTCTTCTGAAAAGAAGCCAAAACCAAGTTTGCCATCATGGATAAAACTTTCTTATTCCGTATAATTTGGATCACATCTGTATTTTGATATTTCTCCGGATTCAGAATGGCCTTGTATCGACCCTCATCCAGTTCAATACATACCGTATCCGGTCGCTCCCGTGCGATAATTTCCGCGACTTCCACGGCACTTTCCTTGGAGACATGGGCCGTTCCAATCAGAATAATCTCTTTCCCGTCCCATTCCAAAGTTATGGTATGCTCATTTCTTATGATTTCCGCCACGTCTTCACACGCGGTCTCTGTCACGTTTTCAGTCATGTTTTCACCCCGTTTTTGAATTCGTTTTATTATATCATACTCCCCTTTAAAAAACGAGAAGACCGCGGATTGCCGCGGTCCTACTCTAAGGGAGATTTATCATGAAACAGATGATTATTCCTCTGCTCGTTGGGCTAATTTTAACGTGACACTAATTTCCGTGTCATCGCGGTATCCTTTCACCGTCACCACTTCGCCAACCTTTTTAAAATACAGCTGACCTAGCAAGGCTTCCATGGTTGTGATCCGTTTTCCATCAAATTCCGTGATGATGTCACCGGCTTTTAACCCAGCTTCACGCGCAGGGGTTCCCATCAATACGCGAACCAATAATACACCTTCTGGAACGCCCCATGACTCTGCACGTTCAGCGCCCAAGGCTTCCCCAATGATTCCGATATAGGGTCTGGCAACTTCGCCATTTTCCACCAATTGTTCCAGAATCGGAATCGCATGATTGATTGGAATCGCAAATCCGATTCCCTCCACCTTCTCATCGGCAATTTTGATGGTGTTGATGCCAATCAGTTCCCCTCGATCGTTCAACAAAGCACCGCCGCTGTTCCCAGGATTGATTGCTGCATCGGTTTGAATCAGCGATACCGACGATCGGCCGTTGGTGGATATCTCGCGTTGCTCAGAGCTGATAATCCCCTGGGTGACTGAATTGCCAAGCCCCAATGGATTTCCAATCGCAATCGCAATTTCACCCGATCGCACCTCGGAGGAATTTCCAAAAGGCACGGTTTTAACACGCTCGAAGTCCGCCGGATCTTTAAAATCGTCTCGACTCAGTTTCAATACAGCCAGATCCGTTTCCGGATCGGCTCCAATCAACTCTGCCGGTACGGTCACACCATCTTCAAAGGTCACTTGAATGGCTCGCGCCCCTTCAATCACATGTTGATTGGTTAAAAGAAGCAACTCATCATTTCGTCGATCAAATACAACACCCGAGCCGGCGCTCTGGCCTAGCTGAGCATTGCCAAAAGCATCGATACCTACAACCTCAGTTTGAATCGCAACGATTGACGGACCGACACGGTCCACAATATCGACGATCAAATTGGGCGCTCGATTCACGACTACCGGAGTCACTGTTTCCGCCTCACTCTTCGGTGCCTCATAAGGAGCACTCGTTCGCGATGCGCGAAGTCCCGCAATGCCGGAACCAAGACCATAGCCGGTTGAAAAAATCAAAACAAAGACCAGAAACAGTGCGATACCTCGCAGACCCTTTCGTTTCGGCTTCTTCGGCTCAGGCTCCAATTCCTCCCATGAAAATGTTTCTTCATGAACTGAATCTTCATCGATATTTTCGATTTCATCACTCGCTTCGTCCGATTGCTCCGGATCTGTCACTTGAACATCATGATCCACTTCTTCTGCGTCCTCTGTTTCGACGTCAAAAGACTTCACTTCTTGATCATCAGTTTCTCCGTTTTCCGGAATATTCCCATCTCTTCCTCGTTCTTTTTTTTCGTCCATGCGAACCTCCTTCAACAGATGATACTCGTATGATACTGCACCTTTATGAAGAAATTGAAACGTGTGTTTCAACAATTTATGAATTAATCCTCATCCTTGATCGATGAAGCGCTGATTCTATACGTTATTCGTCTTCATCTAGCACTGATGAAGCGGTGATTCTATACGTTATTCGTCTTCATCTAAAATCGATGGGGAAATGCCATTCTTGATTAGGATCCAATCAATGTAGGCTTCATCGGTATCCGCGTGCACGGAGTCCAGATCATAAGCCCAAGAGGCAACCTGCATTTTCATATCGTCCATCCACGCTTCATCCATGCTTTCCATGCGTTTCCCATAGATTGCCTGTTGGCGTTTGTCGCTTGCAACGGCCTTGTTCCACGCATAGACCGCTTCCACTTCCGAAAGTTTCGCCTTCTCCAAGTTCAGTCTAGCGGTTTCATACTCCACTGTGCTGATGGCACCGGCTTGATATCGAATCTCAGCAGCAGCCCATTCCTTCTCGCGATTCTCGCGATTCGTCTTTTGATTGATCGCATTCAGGGATTTGTTTTCCAAGTTATTCAACTCGCCCAAAAGTGCTTGTTCTCCGTTTACCAAGGCTTCTTCCAAGGCAAATGCGCCCTCCATTTGATCAATCACATAGGTCTGATAAGAATCCGGTTGATTTTCTTCAAAATCCGGGCCGCGGAATCCATCTTCAATGGCCTGAATATTTAAAACCGTCGTTTCATAGCTGTATAGAGAATTCCACACCGCATCCGACACAAGCAAATTCTCTTCCACATACTTTTCCACTTGCGGAATGGCGTAAATGCTTCGTGTCATTTTAGGTGTACCCAATTCAGACTCCGCATCCACTTCCAGTCCAGTCCAGTACGTCAATTTTTTTGCCGCCAATTCCACATCTTGCGCTGCCTGTTGCACCACCAGCTCCTGTTGAAGAACCGCCAAGGCTTGCGCATTGACTTGAGACGTGATTACAGCACCGGCTTTTTCTCGGATTTGCAAGGCTTCCAATTCCAACTTCGCCAATTCGAATTCCCGACCAGACTGTTCTTGCTGCTTTTGCGCGACGTAAAGATTCATCCACGCATCCGCAGCATCAGCTTTTGTCTCTTGCTCCTGAACCAAAGCAGAGGTTTCGTAACCAGTCAATCCATACCAATTCATCAAGGGAATCAGGTAGATCTCCTTCTTATTCTGCATGGACTTCTGGCTCCATCTTTCTTCATTGGCATAGTTCCGGCCAATTGCATCTTCCGAATCCTCCAACACATCCTCATAATCTTCCAATGAATCTTCAATCCGCATTTCCCAAATCTGCGGTCGATGATCCTTTTCCGCAGCGGCTATAATCGCCTGATCCATTGTGATTTCCATCTCTAATCCATATCCAACACCTTGCGCTGTTGCCGTACCCGCAACAACGACTACCGCGGATAAAAAGAATACCAATCGTTTCATGTTTTCCTCCTCGTTATTGTTTCTCGTTCATTCCTTGCTCACTCTTCTTGTATTCTATCTGATAAATATAAAGAAGTTAATAAGAGAGTTTTAACGAATTATGAACTCCTTTATATTCACCTATTTTTTTCGAAATCGATAGCCAACGCCCCAAACCGTTTCTATAAATTGCGGCTGAGAGGGGTCTTTTTCAATTTTTTCGCGGATTCGTCCGACATGGACTGCAACCGTCGCAATTTCTCCCAAAGCCGCCGCGTCCCATAGCCGTTCAAAAAGACGCTCCTTAGAAAATACGATGCCTGGATTCGATGCCAAGAAAAAGAGCAAGTCAAATTCTTTTGCCGTCAAAGCAATCGACTCCTCGCCGAGCAAGACCTCACGAGAAAGATCATTGATGAAAAGCTCTCCAATTTTTATGCCACCATCTTCCAATGGATTCACCTTGGTCAATCGTTCATATCGAGCGATATGAGACTTCACTCGCGCAACCAATTCCTGTGGGCTGAACGGTTTCGTCATATAATCATCCGCGCCGAGTCCCAGTCCACGAATTTTGTCGATATCTGCAGTTTTTGCAGTCACCATAATCACTGGAATCTCCTTGGTCTCTCGAATCCTCTTGCATAAGGTATACCCATCAATGCCGGGCAACATCAGATCCAAAAGAACCAAATCATATTCTTTGCGCATTACCTTGTCGAGACCCTTGGTTCCATCGAAAGCGATCTCTACAGCAAATCCATTGATCTCCAGATAATCCCGCTCCAATTCCGCAATACTTTTATCGTCTTCTATAATGAGTATCCTTTTCATTTCTTTTCCTCCCGCTGCGGCAAATAGAAGGAAATGGTTGTTCCCTCTCCCAGTTTGCTGTCTGCCCAAATAATACCGCCCATGCGTTGAACAATCTCTTTCGATATCGCCAAACCCAATCCGCTTCCCGCGATTCTTCGATTGCGTTCCGCATCGGTGCGATAAAACTTATCAAAGATATGCCCCAGTTTATCCTGTGCAATTCCAACACCCGTGTCTCGAAGGGCAACAACAAAACCGCCGTCTTCCTTTCGCAACTGAATCCCAATGCTTCCATTCGGTTTCAGATGTTTGACACTATTATTCACAATATTATTAATGACCCGTTTCAATTGTTCCCGATCACCAACAATATGTGCGTCCTCCAGTTCTGTTTCCAAAGAGATCGACATCTCCTCCCGCTGCAAAATAAATTGCCAGTCCAATACACAATCCTGCAGGTAGGGCACCATGTCAATGGGATCAGTCCGCATCGGCAATTGATCGATATCCAATTTTGAAATCAAAAACAAGTCTTCAATCAAATGTTCCATTTCTTTCGCATTGCCTGCAATCACCCGCAAATAACGTTCTTGCTTCTCTTCCGTATCGGCAACCCCATCCAGAATTCCCTGCACGTAACCATTGATCGAGGTCAACGGCGTCTTTAAGTCATGGGAAATATTCACGATCAACTCTTTGCGGTTCTGTTCGTATTGTCGTTGCAATTCCTGGGACTTCTTTAATTGCAACCGCATTTCATCAAAGGAGTCATACATTTCTGTCACTTCATCAATGCTCGATTCCGGAAAATCGAAATCAAAGTTTCCTTCTTGAATCTTCCGAGTGGCTCCCTTCATCTCATTAAATGAGCCACGCATCATCTTGGCAATCTTATAGAAGAAAAACAAATTCAATGCAAAATAGGCCAATAAGATTGTCGTTCCATTTCGTAAGGTGACCGCGCGCGCTTTATCAATCATTTGGCGTTGAATCACAGAAGCAAAGTTGAGGGAATATTCCACTGGCGTTCCATCCGTCAATGTGAAGGAACCCGTCAAACCCAAGCTATGCACTTTAAATGGAACACGGGAAAATTGAAAATAATAATTGTCGGCTCCTACCTGTAATGTCAATTCATTCAAGGGAAGATTGGCCAATCTCTTCGCCCTCTCTTCAAATCCCTTGGTACGCCCTGCCTCTAGCTCTTCCAACTCAAGAATCATTATTTCTTGAAAGGATTGACTGGTCGCCTCGGCATTCTCATAAAACTGGGTCACTTCCTTTTCCAATTGCCCCATGGTGGACTGAGAAAATAGCCCCATCATGACAAAGAAAACGAGGAAAGGCATAATCACGGCAAGAAAATATACTTGAATCAATCTTCGGTTCAATTTTACTTTTTTCACGCAATTAACTCCCTTTCCCATTTCCAAAATTCTCCTTCTATTATATCACAGCACTCCGATCCTTCAGAAACCTATCCATCGGGCACTACTCTATTTACTCTAGACTTATTCAAGTCACTGTTGTGTACGAAACTCGCGTTTTCCAATTCGGATTGTTACTTGCATTCTAGCTCGTTAGCCGTTGTTTTTTCTTCGGGTCGGTGCTTGCAAGCAAACTCTTTCCATCTCGGGTCGACGCTTGTTATCACGCGCTCTCATTTTTCGGGTCTGAGTTTGCAAGCAAACTCTTTTATTCATGTCTTAAGGCTTCAATTGGATCCAATTTCGCCGCACGGTTTGCGGGGTACAGTCCAAAGAAAATCCCAATCAGCATCGAGAATCCCGTTGCGATCAATACCGCATCCAAAGAAATTGTGGCCTTCATATCCAACAAATTACCGGCGACACTCCCCATCACGGCTCCCAATACAATGCCGATGATACCACCAATTAACGTAATTACGACTGCTTCAATCAAGAACTGCTGCAAAATCGCAGAGCGTTTCGCGCCCAACGCCTTTCGGATGCCAATCTCTCGAATCCGTTCCGTTACGGATACCAGCATGATATTCATAACGCCGATCCCGCCAACCAAAAGGGAGATTGCCGCAATGGCCGAAATCACTGTTGTCAAAAGCCCAAGCATCTCGGACGCCATTTCCATGATCGACTCGGCACTAAAGGTGTCATATTTACCCTCACCAACGTTCCCTTTACGCGCTTCCATAAATGCAATCATCCTTGATCCAAAATCATTGACATCCACATCCTGCTCCAATTTGACCGTAATGCTGGGAACCTTGCCATTGAAGTGCATGATTTTTTCGATGGTTGTATAGGGCGCATAAATTGTATAACCCGTAAATCCCATCACGCTTTCCTGGGCTTCATAGACGCCAACTACCAAATATCCGGTTGTTGTATTGCCTCTTTTCAGATGAATGGTTTCGCCAACTGCTTGCGCTTCGCCGAATAATTCTTCTGCCAGATCGTCCCCGATGACAATGCTGTTTCGATACTCATCAACCTCGTGATCCATCAAAAAGCGTCCAGACACCATTTCCAGGTTATTAATGACATCACCTTCGGCAATGGTTCCGTTCACACTGACACCAGCGTCATCAATATCCGCTTGAATCGTTGCTTGTCCCGAAATATTCGGCAGAACATAGGTCACTTCATCTTCAAACCGGTCCGCAATGGCTTCGACATCTGTCATTGTAAACTCTTCTCCCGGAGAAAGCTTGGTATTCCTCGCGGTCTGTAAAGAGATTGAATCGGTTCCCAGTTCTGCAAAACTCTCTTCCAAACTGGCTTGTGTGCCATTGCCGATAGAGACAATCGCCACCACCGATGCAATCCCGATGATAATTCCCAGCATGGTTAAGAGGGAACGCATCTTATTGGATGCAATGGCTTGCATAGCAATTCTAAATGACTCAATCATTTCTGAGTCACCTCCTTGTTATAGTAATCCTTGGAGATTTTACCATCACGAATTTCAATAACCCGCTGACAATGCTTCGCCACCTCCGTTTCATGGGTAACGATCAGGATTGTTTTTCCCTCTCGATGCAATGCCTGAAACAGGCGTAAAATGTCTTCTGTTGATTTAGAATCCAAATTTCCCGTCGGTTCATCAGCCAAAAGAATCGCTGGTGTATTCACCAAAGCGCGAGCCACTGCAACCCGCTGCTTTTGTCCACCGGAAAGTTGATTGGGCCGATGATGATGACGATCTCCCAGGCTCACTTTCTCCAAGGCATTCATGGCCATTTCTTTTCGTTCCTTCCTTCCCGCTTCTGCGTAAACCATGGGCAGCTCTACATTTTGAAGCGCCGTTAGTTTTGCCAAAAGGTTAAAGGATTGAAATATAAATCCGATCTTCTTATTCCGAACCTCAGAGAGTTCGTCCTCCGAAAGCGAACCGACCGTCACTCCGTCAAGTTCATAAATTCCTTCCGTTGCTTGATCCAAACACCCCAAAACATTCATCAAGGTCGATTTGCCAGATCCGGATGGTCCGATAATCGCAACCATCTCTCCTTCATTGATCTTTAAATCGATATGATCCAATGCGCGGACGAGGATTTCACCTTCTCCATAGTCTTTCACTAAAGATTGTATTTCTAACATGGCTTCTCCTTTTCGCTAGTTGCCGCTATTACGACCAGCGCCACCGCCGGCTCCCGGCATCATTCCCGGTACACGCTCAAAATTAGCAACCGATGTGCTTGGTATCTGAATCACGGACCCTGCCGTCAATTCTGGCGAACTGATCTCGACATAGAGATCACCCTTGACTCCTTGCGCAACC
>JABXKS010000053.1 GCA_013619125.1 Clostridiales bacterium | reverse complement strand
AAATTGTGGTTGATAGGTAGAATGCCGGGCCTAGAATTTCAAAAAAGTTAACAAAAAAACAACCGTTAGCCCTCTTGAGGCAACGGTCGTCTTGCATTCCAATAGTCTTCTTCTGTGATCAATTCACCAGTTGATGGCTCTAACAAATCTTGCAGATCATCCACGTCGTGGTTTTTCACCGTCCAGCGAAAATTCACGACATAGAATCGAGTGTGGTTCACTGGATTGGTGTACACCATTTGTCCAACGCCTTTTCCATAAGTGGATGGCCCAATCAGCTCCACCCGGCTGCCTAAGTTCATTTTCAAGCTTAAGGCTAGAAGTTCTGAAGCTGACGCGCTATGTTCGTTCACAAATACAGTGATTCGCTCAAATCCATAAACAGTCTTTGATGCAAATTTTGTCACCTCTTCTCGAGGATAACGCACCGAATAGATTTCGTTGTTGGTGCGTAAAAACAAATCTGCAACACGTTCCGCTTCGTCCAGATCGCCTCCGCCATTGTTTCTCAAATCCAAAACCAGGACGCGCTTGCCTTCTGCAACAAAGGTTTCCAGCTGCTTCTCCGTATCTTCCGCCAAACCTTCCTTAAAGGTGCCAAATCGGATCACACCGGTATCTTCTGGGATCAAAGGCGAGTCTTCAGAATCCTGTCCCACAAAACCTGTTTCCCTCCCCGTGATCCTCGTATAATCCCGGGTTGTCAGATCATCATAGAAAAAGTAGAGAAACGGGTCATCAACTAAATCCCGTACACTATAGACAAAATCACGAAACTCTTTTTTCGTAACCAAAAATGGCTCATCGACTTCGGCTTTCAACGACTCATACTCCGTTCGAGAAAAGGCGCGCTGATAAAGGTAATCATTCTCCAAGGTTTCCAAGTAGGCGTCTACTGTCCACTGATCCAACCATGGTCCATAAGCAAAAAGACCATAGAGCAACAGACAAAGCATCACCCCAAGTCCAATCCCTGTTGCAATTTGTTTCCCTGCTGATCGCTTCGTACTAAATGCTATCTGCGTATTTCCTCTTCGCCTCCAGCCCATACTCTTCCCCCTTTGTTCTTCATCCCATTATACCTCAAAGGAAAGGATTAGAACATGGGTGATCAGTCTTCTTTCCAGTCTCTCAACCGCGCCTGAAAAGCCGACGTGGATAAAATCAAACCGCCAAGAACAGCACCCACAACAGCACTTGATAAAAATGGAATCACCAAGGCAAAGGGTCCAAAAGTTTTCCCCATGAGGACTTGCGCAAAGGGAACCGCCACAAGGGCTCCAATCACCCCTGTGCCGATCGTTTCTCCTACTATCGCCCAGCCCATCTTTTGAAATTTTTGATACAAAACGCCCGCCAGAAACGCGCCGATCATGGAACCTGGAAAGGCAAGCAGCGAACCGGTTCCCAATAGATTCCGCAGCACCGAAATCCCAAAAGCATTGGCAACTGCCCCAGCCGGGCCCAGTAAAACCGCCGCGATCACATTAATCAAATGTTGCATGGGAAAGATTCGCGCAACACCAATTGGAATATAGAACCATTGCCCAACCACAACTCCCAGTGCCATTAAGGCTGCCATCATCGTTATTCGTCGTGTTTTCATACCATTCTCTCCTCTTGACCCATATTCATGTCTTCTCCTCCTCTTTAAACCGCTCACGCAAAAAAGCACGCGTGCTGGATAGCACGCGTGCTCAAAGTGTATGAGTACGAAGCTTCCCTACGCTGGCATCATCCAGATCAGGTGTAAGGGTCAAAGCTTTGCGGGCTTCCTCTCAGTCGGCCATATCCCGACTCCCCTAGCTATTCGATTAATTTTTCATCTTACCTTTAACATGCAGTTTTTTCTTTGTACAGCCCTTTGATTAAAATTTCTTCAGCCTCTTCCCAGTCTTTCGCTCGAATAATATTCTTCCCTTCGAGAGATCGATTGTAGCTGGTATCCATTAAAATAACCGGAATTCCCGACTCAGAGATCGCTTTGCTTTGCGGTACGCTATCCTCAAGAAAGGCAACGGGTTTGTATTTCTCCGTCCAGATCGTTTTCATCTCAGGTCCCAAATACACAACCTGAAAATCGGATGATAATCCATAGTCTTTAAACCATTTTTCCGTAATTGCTTTCAAATCTTCAGTTCGTCCGGTGACAAAGATGAGCTCAAATCGCTCTTGTAATCGTACAAGGGTCTCGACCGCACCCTCCCGCATTCCAATGTCCTTGTGGAAGATAGGTTTATTGTTTTTGTAAAAATCGGAAGGCACATGTTCGCACCCCTCATTGCTGCGAATCTTTAAATGATGAAAATTATCTTCCGTCAATGACAATTCAAAGATTCGATTGACTCGTGGCAGCCATGCATAAGGATCGCCCACAGTGCCGTCCAAATCAACCGCTAAAATTGGTTTCTCCATTTCCTCTCCTCCTTTTTTCCTCTACCCTACTGGATAGAGGTTCGAAGGTCAAGGTTATATCGAAATCTTTTGAAAATATATAATGCTGCCAATGGCGCCAACAACTCCGGTTCCTAAAAGAATCATCATGGAAATCGGAACGGATATGCTCATTTCCTCGGGAACAGGGCCCGCTAAAAACAGGGGAATGGTGTAGGGATAGTAGGCATAATACACCTCGGATGCCAGAGCAACAATATTAATGACGACTACGCCAATGGAGAAAACAATTCCCGCTACATAGCGACGAACCAAAAGAGTCACAAAAACAATTGGCGTTAGTAGCGGCATAAAGATAAGTCCATCTCGAATCGCCAACCCAAATGCCGTTGCAATCGAAGAAAGATTTAATCCCTCCACACCCCAAATCAAACAGATCACGATCACTTCCAAAACATTGGCCACAAGCAAACTGAGTACCCATACAAAGACAACCAAAAACTTGTCCCACAATAATCGAGAACGACGAACCGGAATAGCTAGGGTGGATTTCAAGGTGTTCTCTTCAAACTCCTTGCTAAATACATAAGAGGTGATCAATCCAAACATCAAAATTCCCATCACCATCAGATTCAACATCTGAACATCTTGAACAAAGCTCGCAAATGTAACGCCTTCAATCCCGCCTACTTCTTTAGGAAAAATCAGTCCCATTAAAAGCGGAACGATAGAAATGCCTAAGAAACTCAGCAAAATCAATGGGGATCTTTTTATCTTGAGAAATTCCAGTCGCAATTGCTTCATAGACGTTTCTCACCCCCGGTCAACTCAATGAAATGACGTTCCAAACTCTGTTCTTTTCGGTTTAGCTGATAGACTTCAACCTGATGTTCAACCAGCATTTGATTGATTTGCGCCGATTGTTCCGCCGCGTCAAATATCTCAATGCGATTCTCCGCCTTTACTGAAAAATCAAAAATCCCCATCTCCGTTTCCAGCAATCTTAGGGCTTCCGCTGGTCGATCCACCTGAATTTCCAGATATGCCGAGCCCTGCTTTCTCAACCCTTCCATCGAAATCTCATCGATTAACTTCCCATTATGAATAATCCCAACACGATCAGCCAATTGTTCCACCTCTGTCAGAATATGGCTCGATATAAATAGGGTCATGCGCTGTTCCTTGGCCAATAGGCGCAAGAGTTTTCTCATCTCTCGAATGCCTGAAGGATCCAATCCATTGGTCGGCTCATCCAAGAGCAAGACCTCCGGTTGATTGAGTAGGGCGCGCGCAATTCCCAGTCGCTGTTTCATCCCCAAGGAATACCGTCGACTCAATAACGTGTTCTTCGGATCCAAACCGACCATCTCCATGGTATCTTCGATGATTTTCCGTTTTGAAGATCCACTGAGCCTCGAATAGATTTGAAGATTTTCTTGACCCGTCAAATTCCCACAAAAGCCCGGAGTTTCAATGATACACCCGACCCGTTTCAGAATCTGTTGTCTGGCTTTTCGAATATCCTCTCCAAAAATACGAATATTGCCCTCGTCCGGCGGAATCAAGCCTGTCATCATTTTGATGGTCGTACTTTTCCCGGCACCATTTTTTCCCAAAAATCCATAAATTTCACCCTGCTCAATAGATAGATTCAGTCGGTCCACTACACGATGGGACCCAAAGGATTTCGTTAGATTTTTTGTTTCGATTGCAATCATCCTCTTGCCCCCCTCTTTCTTATCCTAAAAATATAGAGAATCGAACCGAAAATGTAGTTTCCCGATTCTGCCCGCTCTCCACTCGAATGCTCCCACCATTTTTTTCCGTAAGCTGCTTGGCAATGGATAGTCCCAAACCATGGTTTCCAATCTTGGTTTTTCTTGAATCATCCGCCTTGAATAATCGCTCAAATACACGGTTGATTTTTTCTTCCGGAATCGGCTCACCCAAATTCCAAATCGATGTGATATATTGATTGCGATGTTTTTCCACCCGTAGACCCAATACCTTTCCGGATTGGCCATGTTGAATCGCATTTTGAATCAAGTTCTGGAAAATACGAACAATCGCCGTTCGATCCGCATAGATAAAATTCTTTTCATCCGGAATCTCATTAACAACTTCCATTCCGGCCGCCTGAAGCCGCGGCAAGAATCCAATAACCGTACTGCGAAGGAGCTCATTGATCTCCAAACGCTCTGGATGCATTTCAATTTCATCGGCGTCGATCTTTGCCAATTCAAAAACCTCGTCTGTCAAACGTTTCAGCTCTCTGGACTTCTCCGCCGCAATACGCAAATACTGAGCCCGCTCTTCGGGATCTGTAATCTTGTCGTCAACCAATGCATCAATATACCCGATAATGGAAGTGATTGGCGTTCGTATGTCATGGGAAATATTCGATAGCAATTGTCGACGCTTCAACTCCGATTGTTCCCCTGCGATCCTCGTCTGATGCAAGACTTCAATCAAGTCATTAATTGCAAAATCAAGGACGGCATCTTTGTCCTTTTCGTCTCGGAGGATCCGCATCCTTGTCTTTCCTGCCAGCACTTGTTGAATAATGCCCAATCGATTGCTCAATTGCGCATTTTGCTTTCTCAACAAAAAAACAATCACAACGAATAAAGCAACGGATACTAATAATAGAATCCCTGAATCCATGAATTACAACTCCTTCCCTTGGAATTTATAACCCAAACCCCAAATGGTTTTGATATACTTCGGCTCATCCGGATTGTCCTCGATCTTTTTTCTCAATCGGCGGATATGAACCATCACCGTATTATCGTCCATCATATAATCATCTTTCCACACATTTTCAAAGATCTGCCCCTTGCTGAAAACCTGCCCTTCATGGGAGGCCAAAAAGGCTAGTATCTCAAACTCCTTTGCTCGAAGTTCGATCAAGGTTCCGTCCTTAATAATTTCAACCCTCGGAATATTGATGGAGAGTTTGCCAAAAGTATACACTTTTTCGGATTCCTGCTGCATGGGCTGATAACGACGAAGATGGGCTGCGATTCTCGCAGTCAATTCATTCATATAGAAAGGCTTGGTCACATAATCATCCGCCCCAAGCTTGAATCCCAAAACCCGGTCGGTATCCCCGTCTTTGGCGGTCAGAAACAAAACCAGCACCTGGCTGTCCTGTGCTCGAATTTTTTCCACCATAGTCAATCCGGTCATGCCTGGCATCATCACATCCGCCAAAACCAAATCATACTTTCCTTTTTCAAATAAGCCCAGTCCTTCCATCCCATCGGATGCTGTATCCACCTGGTATCCTTCTATCTCCAAATATCTTTTTATTAGTTGTAAAATTTCACGCTCGTCATCAACGACTAAAATTCGAATCGGTTTGTTCATCTTCGCCTCCTTATAACCTAAATTTAACTCTTTCCTCTATAATAGCATTGAAAAAGGACCACTGAAAGCGGTCCTTGTGATATTTAATGCTTTGGTAAGGGTTGATAGCTATAGTTCACTCTCAATATGCTTTTTCGTAAGTGTATAAACGAATAAAGCAAACATTGAACAAGATGAAAAATGGACCACCGGTAAGAAATATCTCTGCTTGGAAGAATATGACCAACATCGGACTCCATTTCAGACCACTGCTGTTGCATAATTGAATACCCGAGGGAAAGTACACACTTTATCGGACTTGACTAAAAAATTGTCTAAATGACATCTTTTTTATCATGAGTATCGATTGTTAGTTTCAAATAAAAGCAGGGTCGATGTAAAATTTACTACAATATATTTCTTGCTTTTTATATAGTTTTACTCTACTATGTCAAACGTTTTGATTTCTGTAACTGGGTAACCCGTTTCTTCGTTAAAGTCATAATAGATAATCACTTGCTTGTCTTCTACAACATAAATATCACCATACAATCCTGAAAGCGTACTATCTGGTTCACCAAATCGTTTGTGTACTTTTTCCTGCTTAGTGCCTACTTCAACAGATTGATAATCAGTTATAGTAGGCTCACCCTTTGCACAGCCTACTAAAAATACCAGTAAACACCCTAATAATAACATCTTTTTCATAATAATAACCTCCAATTTTAATGCTGATTGAAAAAGAACATAAGTCTTCCGTTTCAACATCTTTACTATGCATTCTAATACAACTAGAAGATGCATATACTACAAACTTGATTCGCTATAATTCCCATGTAAAGTACTTAATTACATAGATCACGATTATATTCTATTCATAAAAATCAAGTTTTATTCTAACTAAATATAAATCGATTCCCTTTTCTTATATTGATCTATTTTAATATTTGTTATTTTAGTAGAACTATTAATGAGCAATTAGCTTACTTAACAAATTCCTTTTTATCGCTGTAGCTTTTTTCTTACTCATATAATCTGATTCCCTGATAGGACGTCCCTGGTAAAACTTCGCTCCACCCAAAATCCGAACTGTCGCACCGAATAATTTGTTCTGTTTTCCCGCCAATGCAGCGAAGTAGAATTTTCAGTGTTTCCGGCGAATCGAAGTATTCGTTGCCAGCATTTCCAATACCATCCAAATTCCGTTCTCGAATCCAGTTCCAACTTTCCTCATCTTTGATCTTTGATTCTCCACTAGTCAATCCATGGGAAAAGTCCACCGATCCCACTAGCAGACGATTGCCTGAAATCTCTAGAATCGCTTCGACCAACCGATCCATGCATTCAGCCTCCATACCACGCGGTAGCGTGATCGCAAGAACAGGAATCTTATTCCCTGTTTCCTGTAGAAACTTCAATGGTGTTTCAATACTATGATCGGCGATGATCGCCTCACCGCCAACACCTTCATTGATCCACCTTTTAGCGATCTCAGAACAAGCAAATGCGACTTGACTTTCCGTTTCCTCTGTCCAGATCAAGGGATGGGCCGCCAACCCCGGATGATCAGGGCCGATCAGTACAATCACGTCGGGCTCGACTTTCAACGACTCTTCCCAAGCTGACTCGATCAGCTCGCTTGCCAGTTCATGATGGGGCATGATGATGCCGGCAAGCACCGGTTCAACCGATTCCCCTGGCGAAGTTTCTTTTCCCATCAAATCCGTCGGCGCTAGCATCTCAACAGCAACCTCTGTTTCGGCCTGGGTTGAAGCGGGGGCGCATGCGCCCCCCACTAAAACAATTGCACATATGCTACTCAGCAGAAGAATTCGTTTCATCCCACTTCACCTCAATTACTTGCGACTCGGAAAAACCAAACAAGGTCGTATCTAGTTGCCCATAGCATTCTCTCGCCTGAACAAAGGCAGGCTCCGCTTGATAGGTGCCCGGTGCAATGACTCTTGCCAATACGATAACCTCTATAGCCTTGCCCAGCGGCCAGGTATGGATGGTGATTTGTTGCCCGTTTTCCGAAACCCAAAACTCCTCGCCATGTCGTTTTGTCGCGTCCATAAACCGGAGATTAGACGGCAAGACATCAGAGATGACATATCCTCCCTTCGGCGCATCCTCATTCAATTGCAAGCGCAATCGCACCTGAACCACATCGCCGACACCGACTTCTTCCATCGTTTTCCCGACGGGATCATAGCTTCGTTCCAACCCCAGCACGCCATCTTCCGGATTGTACAATTCTTTCACCGGAATATGTGCGGACAAGCTCATATCCACATGCTCGACTACGCGCCAATCGGTACTCGCCAATTCTTCCGCACTCATCAAATAAGTCACTGATTCCGTTACACCGATCGTCGTGTCAATGGTCTTGTTCGGTGTAACCGCTTCCACTTTTCCCTCTATGGAAGGATCCACCTCAATTTCTTGCAAATATAACGCGCGCTCCAAGCGATTCAACTCACTCATCGGCGGCAATCGCTTGGCATAGGTGTACAACTCAATCGCTTCCGGTCGATTTAATCGAATGGCAACGAGAGCTGCCAACATCGTGTCAATCCGCTTCTGATTAAAGTCGTCCGAATCCAAGTAGGTTCTTTGCCTGCCATAGGTATAGGCTCTCGCCCTCATCATCGGCTCGTATATTCCCAATGCTTCACGATCTGCTCCCAGATCTGCAAAACCCAATGCCAGATATAGCCTTGCTTCATCGGAAACCAATTTCATCTTCGCTTCCTTTAAATCATTCAACACGGGTTCGCCTTGAGAAGCCAATCCCCAAAGGGAAGCGGCAATCGCAACTTCATCGAGCTGCTCCTCTCGAATTCGATCCAGATAAGCCAATGCTTTATCGTTCATGGTAACCGGCAATCCAGATGCCACTAATTTGGCTGTCAGCACCGGATCCGATTCCCCGTAGACAACCAGACCAAATCCGCCGTCATATTGCTGATATTCGAATGGCGGCTCCACAACGTCCATTTCCTCATCCATCCATTGATTCATTTGAATCTGCGCCAATCGTATAGAAGCTCGCGCATCGACTCGTTTGGACCCGCTACGACTCAATTGTCGCCACTCTCGATAGAGCCAGCCCTGCTCCGCAGGAACAATGGTCAACTGACCATACGGATAGAGGAATAAATCGCCCGGTTCATAGGCAAAATCAACCCAAGCCGCGTTGCGCGCCTCCACCACTTCTATCGTTTTTTCGATGCCGTCAGAGGCATCTGCTGTCTCACTGGTCATCGTAACCACATAGATGCCAGTCTTCAATTCTGGCAAAGCCAAGTAGGTCAACTCGCCAACCAAACCGTCCATCTCTTCTTCAAACAGTTCTTCTCCATTTTGCTTGATACTGATGTGGTGGGTAACCGGCGTTCCTTCGGCACTGCCATAGGTTCTAAACCCTACCATCGGCATATCGCCTGAAACGTACTCGTCCGATCCAATCACTTGCAAGAAAAACGGCAAGCCAACTTCAATCGGTGTAGTCGTTGCCCCCGCATACAAATTTTGTGTGACGCCCAATGTTGTCAAACGCCACGTGGTGAGATTATCTGGCACCACAAAGGAGAACTGCGCCCTGCCATCGGCATCGGTCTTTAGATCCTGCACCACGGCAGTATCTCTAAAATCAGAGCGAATGACCATGGAATCGCCACCACCGCCCCCTTCAGCACCGCCAAAAAGATTGTATGGTCCGCCGTCAGTTGATGCCGTCGATCGGGTTAGATTCGGGTATCCTGTATACCCATACAGATCACCCAATGGATCAGCAAGCTGATCGCGAACCGCAAAATAGGCTTCATCCACAACAGCCAAATACAGATTGGCACTGACCGGATTTCCATCTTTGTCGGCTACGGAAAAATCAACGCTCGCCGTATCGCCAGGCTCGTATCGCTCCTTGTTCACTTCTACCTGAATCTTCAAATCACGATCACTTTCGTCAAATCCTACGTACACTGCCATCGATCGCAAGAATTGCTTCCCATCAAAATACAAGGCTTGCACATAAAGATTCGGCAGATCCTCTTCTTTAAAATCAAATTCTACATTCGGCGTCTCGTAGGACTGAATCTCTCGGATGCCATTTTGATAAACGGCAACCAGCAACTGCCCATTCTCTTGAATCTCACCCACTGGAGATTCTCCTCGGGTCAAGGTCAGCTTCACTTTTTCACCAATGCTGAATTTCGTTTCCCACTCCGGCTTTTTCAGATCGATGTACATGGAGTTCGCATCGTCCGGGCGTCTCCAATAGGTATTGACCGATTGATCCACCTTCACTGCCCGGCCTTGCTGATCTTCCGTCAAAACCGAGATGCGATAAGATTTATCCGTTTCAACAGGAAACTCGAACCGCCCGCCTTCAATACCCTTGAATTCAAAGCGACTAACCTGTTTTTCCCTTTTTGTATACTGCGGAATCTCGATCATCCGTTTTTCAATCGGATCGTATTGCTTCATGATACTGGTCTGTTCCCAATACACTTCCACAACATCGATATTCAAATCAAGATCGATAGGGTCTCCCCAATAATCCGAGTTCTTGCCCGTTCGATTTGGTCCATTGGCCAATTCGAGATCCAAAGCGTAATTCGAAATATCGACAATGGCTTTGTTCTCAATGACTTCCGTCTCCAATTCCACCCAGATGTCCCGCGGAAAGACCTGAATATTCACATGATCCGTGACTTCCTTGTTCTGCTCGTCTTTGGTACGCACATAGAAATCGATATGGTCTGCATATATCGTCGGTTCACTAACGGCCGGATTAACAGTTAATTCCGCCTTTCCGTTTTTATCGACGATGACGGTTTCCCGGTGATAGCTTGTATCGTGATAGGTCACTTCCAGTTCCGTACCCACGGCCGGTGTTCCTTCAAAGAAGTTGCACGCCATGGACAACTTAACATCTTCACCCGATTCATAGAACATCTTATCCGTCTCTACTTCGACCACAAGCTCTGGCTTCACATAAAGCCCCACATCAATAGGCTGTGCCATCAGAATGGTCTCGCCATCGTAGACACGGATCCGATAGGACTGCGGCAATAGATCTTGTATTTCAAAATCAAAGACAAAGCTGCCCGTTTCATCCAGTTCGACCTCTTGAGTGGCCAATATGCTGGGTTCGTCGCTCCATGTCTCAAGGGAAACGACTACGTGATTCAGACTTTCCGTTTCCTTTGGTTGAACAACGCCCCAACCCTCGATTTTATCCGATGGCTGATAGAGGCCGCGGTCCGTAAAAATCGTCGTGTAGTAATCCGGATTGCGGTAGCGACCGCTCCACATGGAATAATCGCTATGCACCCACGCCTGAGGCAGCGCGAGAACCAAAGGCTGCTTCCCTTCCTCCTTTGCCAATACCGTAAAAGACTCGTTTTCTACATCCATTCGGAATATGGCTGTTCCCATGGCATCCGTGCGGCGAATTTCCTCTCCGGTTTGCACATAGAGATCTTCAAGGCCTTCCCCGGTTTCCGGATCAACCGCCCAGAAAACCACCTCTTGATAAGTCGCTTCCACCATGGCCTTCAAAGGATGCGCCTGCACAAGGGTTTTATATTCTACCCCTTGAATCTCTGTCGAAACCCGGTAATTGCCCTCCGGTAATCCATCGGGAATTGTCAGATAGAAGGATGAACCTCTCGCGGATGAACCCACAATCGTTCCCATAGTTTCTTCTGTAAGAACCAGGTTCTCGTCAGAACTCCACTTTGTTTTCGCCGTGTATCCCCATGGTGCCCACTGATATTGACTTTCCACATCGGCAAGAAAATCATTCAGTTCCGGATAACGTTCAATCCGTACAGGGAAGGTCTCTCCTGGATCAAAGCCTTGGCCGTAAATGCCCAGGACCCATTCTTCATTGGGATCTTGATGGTAGAATTCATCGAAAGTAATCCATGTATCCGGCCGGCCGGTTTCTTCTTGCGCTGTGAAAAATTCCATCACCACTGGCTCGCCTAGGGCTTCCCCGCCTTCCGTGGCATAATCACCGGAAAGGGTGAAGGTATACACCGTGGTAGGCTCTAATTTCTCCGGCAAAAAGGTCCAAGTTTTATCGCTAAAGCGCCATTCCCCGGCCAATTCCGGTTCAATGGTGACAAAACGGTTGATATTTACCAGATCGCTGCGGGTAAACACCCACTCGACGGCGGCATCCACCGGCACTTCTTTCGCCTGGTTGCGCGGAATGCTTCGCTTAATGCGAAACTCATCTTGTGTTTGAAAGGCCCAAGACTGGGTGCCTTCCTCAGAGGAATACGTAACCTGATAGACTTCCCCGGCAGACAAGGATGTTTTTGGCATGATGGTTGCCGAAAAAT
>JABXKS010000052.1 GCA_013619125.1 Clostridiales bacterium | reverse complement strand
AAAACAAAAAAAAACAAACACAAGAATTTGATCTTGTGTTTGTCAATTTTAATAATTTTCTTCGATAAATTTTTCCGCTTCCACCGCTGCAATGGCTCCGTCATTGGTCGCCGTTACAACTTGTCGCAGAGTTTTGACACGACAGTCGCCCGCTGCATAAACCCCTGGCACATTGGTTTTCATCAATACATCCGTTGGAATATATCCTCGTTCCATCTCCACAGCGCCTTCAAAAGACTTCGTATCGGGAATATACCCCGCGAAAATAAAGACGCCAAAGGTCATATCTCCTTCGTCCGGAGTCACTCTAGTGACTTGCCCATTTTGCGTATCAGTTACTTCAATTGCGCTCAAAAGACCTTGACCCTCAAATTTAGAAATGGTTGAATTCCACATAATTTCGATTTTCTTATTCGCAAAAACCTTCTCTTGAATCGACTTCGCAGCGCGCAATTCCCCACGGCGCACGATCATCGTCACTTTTTTGGCAAATTTCGTTAAGAAAATTGATTCCTCACAAGCTGTATCTCCCCCGCCAACGGTATAGATATCCAATCCCGAAAAGAATGGACCGTCGCATGTCGCGCAATAGCCAACGCCTTTTCCAGTAAATTCAGCTTCCCCAGGAACGTTGAGCTTTCGAGGCTGCGCGCCAACCGCCAAAATCACAGTTTTGGCCCGATAGGTTTGTTTCTCCCCCTCAACAATTCTAACACCGTCTTCAACACGTAATCCTTTTACCGCTTCAATTTGAATTTCAGCGCCAAAACTCTTGGCTTGTTCTTCCATTCGCGCAACCAAAGCAGGACCCGTTGCATCTGGAATTGAACCCGGCATATTGGCAACGTCTGCTGTTTGAGAAATCAAACCTCCAACGCCTTCCTTCTCCAGAATCAAGGTTTTCATGTTCGCTCTTGCCGCATAGAGTCCCGCCGTCAATCCCGCAGGTCCAGCACCAATAATGATTACATCATACATCTCGCAATCTCCTCTCTTATGAAAAAAGACATAAATTTACTTTATGCCTTTTCTTTACTCTTTCTTTATGCAACTGTGTGTTCTGACTCATCCACCAAAGACGCGATATTCATGGCATGATCCGAAACACGCTCCAAGTTGCTGATCAATTCCAAGAAAATAATGCCGGCACGCGGTTCGCAAGTGCCCTTGTGCAAGCGGCTGATATGCGCCTTGCGGTACTCTTTCTCCAATTGGTCAACTTGCGCCTCCACAACCTCGACCTGTTCCATCAACGATCGATCGACAGTCTTGATGGCGTCAAGGGAGGTACGGTAGGTCATAAATACCATATCATAAATATGCTTCAATTCCTTTTGCGCCGATTCCGAGAATGCGACGTCGTAATCGATACGGTATTGCGCCAACTCTGAGATATTCTCCGCGTGATCACCAACCCGCTCAATATCGGTAATCGCATTCATCAAGGCTTGAATTCGGACCTGTGATTGATCGGATACCGATTGTTGCGATAGATCGATCAGATAGGTGGTAATATCGTGATTCAAATTGTTGATGATTTTTTCATTCTCTATAACCAGACGAATCTTCTCTGCGTTAACTTCTTGAACAGCCTCCATAGACAAGCTCAGATTGTCTCGTACAATTTTTCCCATTCGCAAAACTTCTTTTCCAGCCAATCCAAGGGCGATTTCTGGTGTCTCTTCGATAATCCGACGATCCAAGTATTTGACCGTTTTAAATTGATATTCATCATCCCGAACCGGAATAATACGCTCCACTGCCTTCACAAATAAAATAGAAAACGGCAGCAACAATAGCGTGTTGGCGATATTGAATAAAGAATGGGCATTTGCAATCTGACGTGGAATGTCGTCCACCGATAGACTAGTAATCCACTCCGTAATTGGCAATGTATACAGTAAAATCATAAAAAGTAGTGTTCCAGTGATGTTAAACAATAAATGCATCAATGCAGCCCGTCGTGCCGTTCGGCTTGCGCCAACCGATGAAATCATCGCGGTTACACAGGTACCGATATTCTGGCCAAACAAAATTGGAAATGCCGCCCCAAGTCCCAAAACGCCCGTCGAAGCAACAGCAAGCAAAATACCCGTTGTCGCACTGGAGCTTTGTACAATGGCTGTAATCACAAAACCAACCAGAATCCCCATAAACGGATTCGATAATCCCGTAATCATCTGCTCAAAAGCAGGTGTAGCGGACAATGGTTTCAAAACACTGGACATCATCTTCATTCCCAAGAACAAAATACCAAATCCAATTAAAACCTCTGCTATTTCCTGATGCTGTCGTTTCTTCGACGCCAATTGCAAAGCAACCCCTGTCGCAATCACAAATGGCGCGATATCCGTAAGTTTAAAAGCTACCAATTGTGCGGTAACGGTTGTGCCGATATTGGCACCCATAATTACCCCAATTGCTTGGTAGAGACTCATTAATCCAGCGTTTACAAAACCGACCACCATAACTGTGGTCGCAGAAGAACTCTGAATTAGCATGGTTACAACCGCACCTACAACCACACCAATATATTTATTGGTTGTCAATGCGCCAATCATTTGCTTCAGGCGATTGCCCGCTGCCTTCTGCAAACCGTTGCCCATCATATTCATCCCGAACAAAAACAGACCCAAGCCACCCAAGACCCCTGCAAGAATGCTAAACATAATTGTTAACCCACCTTAATTTTTTTCAAACACGACTCCGTGTTTGCAACGGTATTTATCGCAAGCCTGGAAAATCCAGCTGACGAAGCGCTTCGTACAGGACAATATTAACCGAATTTGCCAAATTCAATGACCGTGCTCGTTCGATATTCCGCATGGGAATTCGAACGTTTTGGTCTTCAAAACGTTTCAGCAAATCCTTGTCAATGCCCTTGGTTTCTTTTCCGAATACCAAATAGCATTCATCAAAGTACGAAAAATCAGAATGGCGATGTCCCCCTGTGGTTGTCGCATAGAAAAACCGATCATGCTCGACCGTATCCAACAACTCATCAAAGCTTTCATGAACCACCACTTCCACCAGATCCCAATAATCTAATCCGGCTCGTTTTAAATATTTATCTGAAATCGAAAACCCCAACGGCTTGACCAAATGCAAAACCGATCCGGTTGCCGCGCATGTCCGTGCAATAGCTCCCGTATTATGTGGAATTTCCGGTTCAATCAAAACAACATGTAATGCCATATTAGTCCTCCATACAATAAGTATAAATCACTTTTTCAATCGCCGACTCATGATTGGATACGGTCACAGCATCCGCGCACGCCTTCAGCGCTTGTGCTCCATTTCCCATGGCAATGCCCAATCCTGCAAATTGAATCATCGTCATATCATTCTCTTGATCGCCGACTGCAACGGTCTCTTCCATTGGTATCCCCAAACGCTGGCATACAACGCGTAGCGCCGTGCCTTTATCGACCTGATCAGCCATTACTTCCAGTACGCCTTCCCAAGACTGTGCCAAAGCAAATCCACCAGCCTCTTCCAACGCAACACGCACCGCTTTTAACTGCTTTGGATCTTGCGAATGGAATACCAATTTCGGCACTTCCAACTTTTTCTCGCGATAATAGCTTCTCAATGCTTCATCAGAAAGGAAACACAGTTTCACACCAGCTCCGCCTTCATACTTCGATAAAGCCTCTCGCATGCCCTCAGTCGCATAGATGGTGTCTCTGTCATAGTAGCGATACAAAGCATCGTTCGCCTCTGCAATCGAGATCACCGTTTCAATCTGCCCATGGGACAAGATTCGCCGATGGCAAAAATCTTTGATTTCCGGGTCATAAACATATGCGCCATTGAAACAAATCATCGGAAGATTTGGAGATATCTTTTCTGCATAAATGGCAGCAGCTTGAAAATTTCGTCCCGTCGCTACAACAACCGCACCTCCGCGATGTTGAAAATCACGAATCGCATTCAAATTAGCTTCTGAAATTTCATGCTCTGAATTCAATAATGTTCCGTCCAAATCGACGGCCAATAGTTTTTTCATCGCAACCTCCTTTAAGCCTTCAGGAATCATTATATAGGAGACTAATGGCGGGAAGCAATGAAAAATTATTGAAATTTATTGAGATGAGCCAGGCAAAGCTTTTCCCCGGAAAGGGGACAATTCGCACAATCCGGCTTCCTTGCCATACAGACACGCCGACCGTGATAAATAATCCAATGGTGGGCGTCTTTCCAATCGCTTTTAGGAATCACTTTCATTAAATCCTCTTCCGTTTTTCGAACATTCGTCGCCTGGGCAAGTCCGATGCGATTGGAAACACGGAAAACATGGGTATCTACGGCGATGGCTGGGATCTCAAAAGCATTGCTCAAGACAACATTGGCGGTTTTGCGGCCAACCCCCGGAAGGGCTTCCAACTCTTCTCGCGTGTTGGGAACACACCCCTCATGCCTTTCTATTAAAAGATGACTCATGGCGAGCAGATTTTTTGTCTTATTTCGAAACAGACCAATCCGCCTGACATGTGACTCGACTTCTGCTTGGGTCAGTTGAATCATGGCTTCCGGTGTATTTGCCAATGGAAAAAGAGCGGCGGTTACTTTATTGACCGCGACATCCGTTGTTTGCGCGCTTAACATCACAGCCACTAGCAGTTCATACTCGCTGTTCCAATTCAATTCTGTTTTGGGATTGGGATATAGGTTCGACAGGATCTCCAATACGGATCCTTTCTCTTTTTTCGTCAGTCGTTTTCTCATTTTCCCCTCCATTCTTATTTTATCCTTGTCGCATGCAAATGAAAAGAAAAAAAGCGGCGCTTGCGCGCCGCTTCTCAATTTTATAGAATGCCAATTTCTTGTGCCGTGTTTTCAAAGATCGTAATCGCTTGATCCAGTTGTTCCTTGGTGTGTCCGGCCGTTACCATGCAGCGAAGTCTTCCGGCTCCCCTTGGAACTGTTGGAAATACGATTCCGGATACATATACCCCATTCTCCAAAAGCTTGCGAGAGAACGCCATAGTCTTCGCTTCATCCCCTACCATTACTGGTGTAATCGGTGTTTCACTATTCCCCGTATCAAATCCCAATGCTGTCAATTTTTCTTTGAAATATCGCGCATTGTTCCATAATCGATCTGTATATTCCGTTGATTCCATCAACATTTTGATGGCTTCGATGGCTGCCGCAACCGATGCAGGCGGGATGGATGTAGAAAATAGAATGGGTCGACCACGATGATTCAGCCATTCATAGGCCGTTTTGTTACAGGCGACATATCCACCAATGGATCCAATCGCCTTTGATAGGGTACCCATGCTAAAATCAACGCGTCCATGAAGACCAAAATGATCAACCGTTCCTCGACCGCTTTCTCCCAACACACCGGAACCATGAGCATCATCCACATAGGTCATACACTCATACTTTTCCGCCAAGGCAACGATCTCCGGCAATTTTGCAATATCGCCGTCCATGCTGAAAACCCCATCCGTGATAATTAATACGTTGCGATAGTTTTCTCGTCGCTCTTTTAAGACACGTTCTAAATCTTCCATATCGCTGTGTTGAAATACTGTTTTGTCTGCGCGGGACAATCGGCATCCGTCAATAATACTGGCATGATTCAAGGAATCCGAAATAATCAAATCCCCTTTTTCAGTAATTGCCTGAATGGCGCCCGCGTTACAATTAAATCCTGATTGAAATGCAATCGCCGCATCTTCACGCTTGAAGGTAGCAATCGTTCGATCCAGTTCCTCATGCAAGGCCGTGTTTCCCACGATGGTTCGCACCGCACCTGAACCAACCCCATACGTATCAATCGCTTGTTTGGCCACTTCTTTGATTCGCGGATGATTAGCAAATCCTAAATAGTTGTTCGATGATAAGTTGATCACCTTTTTCCCATTTAATATGATCTCTGCATCACATGGTGATTCCAATATCGGTAGCTTTCGATAAACCCCCGTATTCTTCAACTCTTCCACTTTTTCAGCTAAATATCCCAATTCGTGAATCTTGCTCATCTCGTCACCTCCGTGTTTTCTTCTCTTTCATGATAGCATATTTCAAAGGAAAACCTTTCGCTAAATTGCTAGAAAAGCATTAACAATCTGTCATCTTTTCCGATGATTTCCAGGCCAGCACAGCCGTCCATTCTTCACGCACAAAAACATCTTTTTCAGTCTCTAAACAATCCAAAATCAAAGTTCTCCCCCGAAATTCATCCATGCACATCAATGTCCACGCCGCATATGCTCGAACCATAGCGGAGGGATCTTTAAGAACAGGGCTCACCCGATCAAAACCCATCAGACATTCGGGCCGTGCTAAGGCTAATAGCGCGTTGCGCCTCAGAATGTTTCTCCCTCGCCATCCGGCAGCCGTATCCGCAAATCGCTGACGAAAATCACTCTTATCCATCTCAAGGATCGAAAATAGATCTGGATTCGCATCCTCCCATACTCGATCCGCCACATCGGTCATCCGCTCTCGATTCCACGGACATGCCTTCTGACAGACATCGCAGCCATAAATTCGATTCCCCCATCGCTCTCGGATCCAAAAGGGAACGATTCCTTTCGCTTGGGTCCAATAAGACAAGCATCGCTTCACGTCCATTTGATAGGGATGATTCAGCGCTCCAGTCGGGCAGGCGCTTTGACAGCGCGTGCAGGTTCCGCATCCATCTTCCATTTCGTCCCGTTTCACTTCTAGTTCTTCCTCCAGCAGGATCAAACCCAAAAAGAAGAAGGATCCCCATTTTGGATGAATCATCGTTGTGTTTTTCCCCTGAAAACCAGCGCCTGCTTCTTTCGCAAAGGCTCGCTCCAATAAGGGACCCGTATCGACTTGTATCTTTCCCTTCAAGCCAATGCCCTCAAGCCGTTCCATTAATACCACAAGCTCCCGCTTCATTGCCGTATGATAATCCTCACCCACGGCAAAAATGGATACGCTTCCCCGCAGGGGATCCCCTGCGTTTTTTCGAGATGGCTTTTTCAATGGCAGTCCGATCACCAAGATCGTCCCTAAAGAACCATAGACTTCGCGCGGATCCACGCGGCGATTTAAATCGGCTTCCTCAAACTCCACCTCTTGGCCCGCTTCCTTTCGGATAGAAAGAAATTTTCTAGTTTCCTCCAAAGTCTTTGCCGGCATGGCGCCCAGGATCTCAAGGGAAAGGTCGTGGGTTGTTTCCGTCAATCGCTTCCAGCTCATCTACCGACCCTCCAATTTCTGACCGCATTGCGCGCAGTACCGATCTTGCTCCTTTGCAGGACTTCCGCAATTCGAGCAATGTCGTTCCCGGCTGGCATTTTGTTTCGGCAGATCCCATGGTCCCATAGGCTCTCCCGCCAACAAGCGTTCTGCCCGCTCTTCCGTAATCACTACCACTTGTCGACAGCCTTGACAGATCAGGCGGTACTTCCTGTTCCAATGAAAGAGGGGAAGAAAAAAGAAATGAAAAATCCGTTCCCGGCGAACCACAACACCAGATTCACTTGCGCAGGATCCACAAGTACCAGATACATTTCCCATGTTTTTTTCGCGATCTTGAATCCCAAACACCCCAATAAAAAACATGTCTCTATTCCCCCTTCTGTCGCACCCACGCAATTTCCTCCTTGTATCCCGGCAACTCATTGGGTGTCTCCAAGATCATCGGAAGAGATGAAATCACCGGGTGAGAAACAAAGCGTAATAATCCTTCCGCGTTCATGCTTCCTTCCCCTAGCTTGGCATGTCGATCCTTATGACTGTCAAATGGAGTTAGACTATCATTTAGATGAATGGCCTTCAGACGATCGAGTCCGACTGTTCGATCAAACTCATCCAATACCCCATTTAAGTCGTTCATGATGTCATATCCTGCGCTATATACATGACAGGTATCCATTAAAACTCCCAGTCGCTCATTGTGTTCAACCCCGTCAATGATAGCGGCCAATTCCTCAAAGCGGCTACCCACCTCGGAGCCCTTTCCCGACATGGCTTCCAACAGGACCCAGCCTGGGAAATTCGCTAAAGGCATATCATTCAACGCCTCCACAATCTGCTTAATTCCCGTCTCCACCCCTTGCCCCGTATGGCTGCCGGGATGAAAATTATAATAAAGCGGCGGAAAATTCATCAAGCGGTTCATGTCATCTAAAAACATGGTGCGCCCAAATTCCCGGGTTTCTACCGTTTTGGAGCAGAGATTCAAGGTATAAGGCGCATGCGCCACCAAGGTTCCCCATTCTCCGCTTTCCAATTGTTCCTTGAATGTTTCCAGATCCTTAGGATCGATGGCCTTTGCTTTCCCACCCCTTGGATTCCTTGTGAAAAACTGAAAGGTATTGGCTCCTATGGATTCTGCAACAACCAACATTGCTTCGTATCCCTTTGCTATTGATAAATGACATCCTATTTTCATTTGAATTCTCCTCCTATACGATATGTAAGACATCGTTTTTTAGCCTTTCTCATCATGCTTGCTAATTATTCCCCGTTTCCTCCGTCGAATGACAAACCCATAGGCAATCGCAAGGATTGCTATCACTATCAAAATATAGTATTTGATCAACGGTTTATTCATCGGTTGCGTATTGACGACTACAATCTTATCATCAACAAATTGAAACACATACCCGCAATTCAAGTCAACAAGTACATCCGTATCCAAATTGTGAGTGATTCTATTGTTATACAGCGCAAAGTCCTCGTTTACGTATCGGTTAAAAATCGCATCTTTCTCAAAGACCGCGTATCCAATCGGCTTTTCCTCTACATTTGTTTGAAAAAGAACAACCAAACCATATTCCGTTCGAAGTTGATCAATGACATCTATCTTGATATCTACGTCCTCGATCACATTGCTAATTCGTTGACTCATATACTGATTGATATCATTTTCATTGATCGTATAGACAAAGAAGTACTGGAAAAAGATCAAGAAAAAGCCCACTAAAATAAAAAATACTCCTATCTTCGATTGTTTCTTTTTATGATCATTTTTTATATGCATTACGCTCTCCTAGCTTGAATGTTCTACGCTATTTAAATCAATTTTTTATCGTTGCTGCTCGTTCTCACTCACATGCCCCGTGCATCCCTCTTTGTTCATCACACACTCTGTGTGTCCTCACGTCCACACCCCGTGCGTTTGGTTTGCATGTGTTCACTCTGTGACCACCCTCAGGGCGTTCGCACTTCATGCGCCCGCTCAAGACACAACCACATCAGCCAAAGACACGCTAGCGCATCTTTGGCTGATGCGGTGCGTCTTTGGTGGTCACACCCTGGCTGGTATGCTATTATTAATATATCTTTATTAATCCACTTAGACAAGGAAGGACCTCACGTGTTTCAAATACAAAAGAAAAATTTAAAGAATATAGATTGGTTTTTACTCATTTCCGTGCTTGCTCTGACCCTCTTTGGGCTTGTTGCCATCAATGCGGCAACCATCACTACAGAAACGGGAGAAACCGTACAGATTGCTTTGGGACAGCGCACCGTCAATCTCTTTTCTACCAGAAGCTTGATTTACCTGAAAACACAGGTCATCGCAGCTGGACTGGGTGTTATTACCTTGGTATTTTTGACCCTTTTTGATTATCGGAACTTCGGCAGGTTTGCGAAGTTTCTCTACGTCGGAGCCTTAGGCTTATTGATGCTCGTTCTGGTTTTTGGTGATACCCGCAACGGCTCAAAAAGCTGGTTGACGATATTGGGCATTACCTTTCAACCCGCCGAGATCGTCAAAATCATCTTTATCCTTGCTTATGCCCAATTTATTGAACGCGCCCAGGAAACCCTCAATGAGCCCTTAGTGCTTTTGCGACTTTTGGCTTTGGCCATCATTCCCATTTTGATGGTTTACAAGCAAGGAGATTTGGGAACCGCCTCTGTCTTCTTTATTATTGCGGCTTCCATGTTGTTTGTAGCAAAACTGGATAAAAAATATATCTTCGGTTTTATCGGCCTCGCCGTATTATCCATGCCCATTCTCTGGTCCCGACTCGATCAATATCAAAAAAATCGAATCCTGGTCTTTATGAATCCATCCCTCGATATTAGCGGAGCCGGATATCAGGTGTATCAATCCAAGATTGCGATTGGTTCCGGTCAATTTTCCGGGCGAGGTGTAAGTGATGCCAAGTTTATTCAAGGCGGCTATCTCCCATTCAACCATACCGATTTTATTTTTTCCGTTGTTGGAGAAGCCTTTGGATTTGTGGGCGGCGCCATTCTTTTGGCCCTATTTTCCCTTTTCTTCTTTCGACTTGTTTTGATCGCTAAAGGAGCACGCGACATCTATGGCTCCATGGTGGTCATTGGGATCACATCCATGCTATTTTTCCATGTATTAGAAAACATCGGGATGACCATGGGGCTTATGCCCGTCACTGGGATCCCCCTCCCATTTATCAGCTACGGCGGCACATTTTTGCTCACTTGTTTCGCTTGTATGGGGCTTGTCTTAAGTGTCGGACTTCGAAAAAACACCCTCTTGTTCTAGATTTCAAAAGGATCGGCTCATCAGCCGATCCTTTTTTTTATGGTTGCAAGCAACACATCTCTTCTATTATTCTCTGGCGACTGCAAAACAAGATCCAAACAGATTGCCAACAATTCCCCCACCAAGGGACCAGGACGAACGCCCATCTCGATCAAATCGTGCCCGCCGATGGCTAGATCTTTCAGTTCAAGCACAGAACCATCTCCTGCCACTTCCATAACCAAGCGCGCCTCCGTCGTCTCTCCCTGCCAGACCCGATATAGGTCAAGCCATATACCCAAGACTTGGTTCCCCAAGCCGAGAGCAAAGCGTCGCGCTTCATAAGCCGTTTCTATCGGCCGTTTCACCCGTGGATCGTGAGCCAACAGGCTTTGCATGATTTTTTGTTCTTCTCGGCTTGCCCGAAGGCGCACCAAGGTCCAATCACTCTCCTCCATCTCAGCGTCACTCAAGAGCATCAACGCCGCAAACCGCGCCAAACGGCCAGGAACCACCAAGGGTCGATGGATCAGTTTTTCCTCATAAAGATGCGACCAAACCGGAATCCAATCCCTCAATAGACGATATTTGATCAGCCCGGCAACACCGGACTTCCACTCTTCCAGCTCCAAAATCAGATCCAGTTCCTGCTTGACTCGTTCGCCGCTTAAGTGACGAACTTTCTCGCCCTCGGACGACAAAGCCAAGCTCAATTTTTCGTCTATGGCAAGTCCGTACCGGGTTGCGAATCGCACGGCACGGAAGCTTCGAAGAGCGTCTTCCGCCAATCGAATTTTCGGATCGCCCACCGCCCGCAAGATCTTATCTCGAAAGTCTTCTCGACCGCCAAAGAGATCAATCATTCCCGTCTTATACGAATACGCCATGGCATTCATTGTAAAATCCCGCCGAGCCAAATCCAGATTCAAGTCCTTTGTAAATGTCATTTCCAAGGGTCTCCGATAGCCCTCATAGGTCCCTTCAATGCGATAGGTCGTAATCTCCAAATGAAGTCCGTCCACAACCCATGTCATGGTTCCATGTTGAATCCCCGTCGGGATCGTTCGAATTCCCCACTCACGGCTTAAGCCCACCATCTCGTCCGGCGTGGCGCTGGTGGACAGATCCCAATCCGTCGGCTCCTCACCGACATAAAAACTTCGAACCGCACCCCCGACCACAACCAATTCATAACCAGCCTGATCAAATCGTTTCATCAATTCCAGAATTCTTGAAGGTAACCATTCAGCATTCAAAGCAGCTTCCTCCCAAGAATTCTTTGAGAATCGAGGTATTGGGGATTGCGGATTCACGGGTGTATGTCTGAAAATAATAGAGGATCTTTCGTAGGCGTTTCGCCTCTGCATAATGAACCGAGTCGGGTCCGATCTTTTCCAACTGCGGATCCAAAAGTGTCTTCAGAAAAAGAAATTCATAAACTAGCGCGGAGTTAAACACCGCATCCGCCTCTTCTTGGAAGGGGAAAATAAAAACTTGCTCCCCATGCCGAACCGAAGGCCACATATCCAATGTTTTTTCCACAGATGCGCCACGAAACTGAACATCCCGCACCATTCTCCGCATCAATCGATTGTCCGTCGTTTTAATCCGATTGTGAGAATCGATATTCAATTGCGTCAATGCACTGACATAAATCTTATATTTACACTCTGTTGGGATCGCAGGAGTCAGCGCATCATTAAGGCCGTGAATGCCTTCAATGATGATGGGTTGACCTTCCTCCAAGATTGTTGGCTCTTTCGCCGGATGACGCCTTCCTTCAACAAAATCGAAGATCGGCAATGTGACGGCTTCTCCAGCCAACAATCGCTTAAGATCCTCATTGAAGTATTCAACATCGATCGCTTCCAGAGCTTCAAAATTGTATTTCCCATCACTATCCTTCGGCGTCTTTTCCCGATCTACAAAATAATTGTCCAAAGAAATCGTCATCGGACGGCGCTCATTGACCCGCAATTGAATAAATAATCGCTTGGAAAAAGTCGTCTTCCCAGAAGCTGATGGACCCGCTATCAGAATTACTCTTCTTTTTGGATGGCTGCAAATCTCATCGGCGATTCGGGCTATCTTCTTCTCGTGAAAGGCTTCCGAAATACGAATGATTTCATCAATTCGATTTCCCTCCACTTGTCGATTCAAACTGAAGACGTCAGAGATCTCCAAAATCTTTGCCCAATGTTCCGATTCCTGAAAAATTGCAGCGATTTTTTCATGCCGAACACCGGGCGGCAATTCATAGTTATACTCAGCACGCGGATAGAGTAAAATCATGCCAGGACGATGAAAAATCAAATCAAATTTTCCAACCGCGCCCGTGTGCGTGGCCAAGTATCCATAAAATTTATCATAATACCCATCCAACTCAGAAATGGTAACCTCTTGCAAATCCAGATCTCGATTTAGGTCCAATTGGAATTCCCGATATTGCTTCTCATAGATTTCTTTCATTTGATTCATGGCGATGCGCAATCTGCGAATCGGCAAATCCGCTTGAATCAGGCGATCCATTTCTGCCTTGATCAGCTCAGCACGCCCCTGATCTATGGCCAGTGCTTGATCGAATTCCGCATATAATCCATTGTTGAGTGAATGTTCGATTCGAACTGGATGCTTCGGAAACAAATGATAACAAGCCGTTGTAAAAATAAAACTAAGAGTGCGTTCATAAATTAATTGTCCATTTCGCGTACGAACATCCAGGAGTTCCAGACTTGCGTCCTGATCCAGGCGTGTATTCAGATGCACAACCTTATTATCGAGAATTGCGCCCACAATCGCCTTGCTCTTAACTGAATCCCACATTTCCAAAATCTGATCGATGGTCATGGATCTTTCTATTGTGATTTGTGAAACATTTTCATGATAGTTAAGTCTAATTGTATATGACATCTTCTCACCTCATTCTTATTGTACTGTAACATGCTGATTTGGAAAAGATGAATCATTGTTTCCAATTCCGCGTTATGGTATGCTTAAAATGAAAAAACAACAAGGGGCGTATGCAATGGAAAAACTAAAAGACATATTTTATAATCACTTTGATGGCGTATTGATGATCTTGGTTATAGGAACCATGTTCCTTGTCCTAAATCTCCGGTTTTCGAGCCTCTTTGAAATCAATATGGAGAAGCAATTGTTGGCAAACATCGATGTTTCCGCGCAATTGGAAGAAGCAAGAGATTCCGGCAAGATTGAAGAAGAGCCCGTCCAACCTACCGACCAGCTCAATGAACCTGAAATCATCGATGCAATGGGTTTGGTAACCTTGGATATTCCCATGGGTGTTACCTCGTATGACATTGCTGATCAACTGCTCGAACATGGAATTATCGAAGATACCAGCATCTTTATAGATCGACTGATTGAACTGAATATTACCGATCGCCTCAACTATGGGACCTATGAGTTGGCACCGACCATGGATATTGATGAAATCATCGATGCCATGAGCAAGAACGCAGCCAGCATCGCCAAGGAATCCCTAGGAACAGGCACCCCGGTTAAAATTACAATTCCTTCAGGATCCAGCGGTGATACCATCGCTTCCATCCTTCAGGATCAGGGACTAATTGAAAACAAACAAGACTTTATCCGGTCCGCAATCAATATGAAACTGGACCGCTATCTTCTTTCCGGCACCTACACCCTCAACGAGGGCATGGCGCTTGAAGAGATCGTAAAAATAATTGCACACAGAGACTAGTCGCACCCGCGGCTAGTCTTTTACTTTTCCCGGATCTTCCCACGGCCCCTCAGGCGTCCCGATATCCGCTGTATTGTCGTACCCTCGTTTCTCCCAATATCCGCGAAAATCCGATTGATCCGAAAGTACAATCTTCTCCACCCATTTGATCCACTTATAACCCAGCTTGTCTTCCGCAACCAATTGAAAAGGGAAGCCCCGATCCGGCCGCAATACGGTATCATTCATCTTATAGGCCAAAAGCATCTTCCGCTCCAAAATTGTTTCCAGAGGAATGGATGTGGCGTACCCGTCCACGGCATAGAAAATCACATGGGTCGCGTCTTCCATTGGTGCCGCGTCTTGAATCAGATCTTCCATCAATACCCCTTCCCAAAGCAGGCGCACCGACCATCCTTCCACGCAATTCAGCTGAACCACCTTCTCGTAAATCGGTTTCTTTAAAACCTCCTCATAGCTAAGGCTCAAAGGCGTATCCACAAGACCGGTAATCTCCAATTGATAGGTTTCAATATCGATATACTGTGGACCTTTAATGGAGTTCTCTCTAAAATCTTCGATCGACCCCAGCTTCTCTCCCTCGTATTCTTCAATTTCAACAGCTTTCAACGGTACATTCCCCGACTGATTGGCAAACAAAAAGAAAATAATCACCAAACCTGCAATTCCCAATCCGATCCACTTTTTCATTGTCTGACCTCCAATTTCTTCCTATTCCTTTCCTACCCCCCTCCCAAAGAAAAAAACGCGCGGAATCCGCGCGTTAATATCGTTCATTAATATAGGTTTCTAATACCGAAGGATGAATCCCTTTTAAGAAAACACCGGCATCATTCAGCCAACGTTGAATGCGAATATTCTTTGAATGGTAAATCGCATCTTCCAAATCTTCGATCACAATTTCAAATAATTTTCCCGATAGCTTCTCTGAATCGGTTTTAACATAATACGCACTGACGTTTTTTGGACCATGGAGTTCCAATAGCCGACGTGTCGCATTGTCCTTATCCTGATAGCATTGATGCGCACTATCCAAAAAGGACTGTTTATGACGGGCGAATCGCTCCTCCGCGTCACAGTCGTCTGCGTCCATCAAATACCCTTTCGCTAACATGTTGTAGTACTGATAATTGTACATGGCTTCTTCAACCGACGTAACCGGAGAAAAGGGGTCTCGCAACTTCTGCAAAAACTTGCAATTATCCGAAATATAGGTCTTCTTGGTAATCTCGCCTTTCGACAAAGATTCAATCTTTTTTGTTCGATGTGCAAAAAAATCTGTTAAATAATTATTATCACTCATGATTCAATTCCCTTCCGATCACCTTGGCAGACATTTCTCTCCGCCATTCGTTTGATGATCTCATCCTTAATCTTCCACCAGCTAGTGTTCCAATTGCAACTCCGTACATTTTCTTTGGGTGCGCGTCCAATAATCCTTTGAATCACAATCTCCGTATCCAATGCTCTTAAAAACAAGATCACTCGCTCGATATAGGTCTCCATATCCAAAAGAGTCACCTCGCCTGCATCCACCATGCGTTCCAATTCTGTTCCCTTGACAACATAGAGAGAATGAAGTTTCACTTCATCCACGCCCAGTCGATTCATAAGAACCGCTCCGGCGAGAATATCCGCGTCCCGGTCCCATGGAAGGTCCAAGATCATATGGGTGCAAAGGATAAAACCTTTGGCTTTGATCCGCTCGGCGGCATCGATGAAATCTGCAACGGTATGACCGCGATGAATCGCGATCAGGGTTTCATCGTTGGCGCTCTGCAACCCCATCTCTATATAAACTACCATACCCGTACGACACTGAAATTCATCGAGATACGTCAATTGTTCCTCAGAAACGCAGTCCGGCCTTGTGGACAAAGAGATCGCAACCACATCTTCCATCACCGTTGCCTCCACCATTTCCTTGAAAAAATCCATGGACACATAGGTGTTGGTGTAGTTCTGAAAATAGGCGATAAATTTCTTTGCTCCGTATCGCTTGCGAATATAAACCATCGTCTCGGTTAATTGCTTTCGAACACTAGCACCTGGCACTCTGGTTTCATGGCCAGCACCGTCTTCTCCGCAAAAAATACATCCGCCCCGGCCCTTTGTTCCATCCCGGTTCGGGCAGGTCAAGGGGAGATTCACCGGCAGCTTATATACTTTTTCGCCGAATCGTTCCCTTAGCGCATCGGAATACACACGATAAAATTGATTTTCTGGATTCATGCTTCACCTCAAAAAAGATGGGATGCTGCGCATCCCATCTCTCCTACTTTTTCTCAAATTGGAATTTGCTTCGCAATTCTTCTGTTTTTTTCACATAGGCTTCATTCTGACCCATCGCCACAAGTTGACCACTAATCTGCTCTTTTACCGCTTCATAGCTTTGTGCTTGCTCTTCCATCTTCTCCTCAACGCGAATCAAATGGAAGCCAAATGATGTTTCAACAGGCTCTGAAATTACACCAATTTCCAACGCAAAAGCTGCATCTTCAAAAGCTGGAACCATTTGACCACGTGCAAATGTGCCCAAATCTCCGCCTTGCTCTTTTGAAGGACAAGTAGAATGTTCTTTTGCCGCCTCTTCAAAGGCAACTCCGCCTTGAATCTCAGTCAAAATCGCATCCGCTTCTTCTTTGGTTTTCACTAAAATATGCTTTGCATGAACCGTTCCTTGCTCAACATAACGATCAGCATGTTTCTCAAAATATGCCTTCACATCTTCGTCTTCCACTTTTACAGAATCCAATAGTTGTTTCATAGCCATTTGTTTTAAGATCGTTTTTCGTGCAATTTCCATTTCTTGCTTGAACAGATCATCATTTTCCATGTCAGATTCCATTGCATCCAAGTAGAACATTTCTTGATTGATCAATTCATCCAATAAACGAACTTTGCCTTCCTCTGTCGCAAATTGCGCTTGTTGTTGAGGCTGCAAGCCATTCATTAAATTCATAACATCATTCTCTGTAATCTCCGAACCGCCTACGACGGCTAATACCTTTGTTTCTTCCATATGTTTACTCTTCCTTTCAGCTTATAATCTTATCTATACTATCATATCTCGCATTCCCTGTAAACGTGCTTACGCCATAAAAAATGCAGTCATTGCTTGGATCATCCACTCATGGTCCTTGATCTCTCCCAATTCTCGGATTGCATGCATCCCAATAATTGGAGAACCAATGTCAATAGCTGAAATCGGCAGATGTCGCATGGTGATCGGACCAATGGTTGATCCACCCCGCGCATCGGATCGATTCACATAGCGCTGCACAGGAATTCCCTGAGCTTTGCAGATTCTCTCGAAAACGGCAATCGATGCCGCATTGGAAGTATAGGCGTAACTGGCGTTGATCTTGATGACAGGTCCCTTTCCAAGGACTGGTTGATTGGTCGGGTCATGCTTCTCCGGATAATTTGGATGCAAAGCATGGGCCATATCCGCCGATACCAAAAAGGACTGTGCCAAGGCACGAAAGTAGATTTCGCGTTCATTGCCGGCAATCCGTTCCAGAACCTGAGACAACCAAGGAGAGTCCGCCCCTTGCATCGTACGGCTTCCAATCTCCTCATTGTCATAGGCGACTAGCACCTGCGTCACTGAAGTCGCTTTTGAGTCAATCAGTGCCTTATAGGAGGCATGTACCATCGATAAATTGTCTTGGCGTCCGACCGAGATCAAATTCTCCGCTTCCCCAATCAAACAACCGGGTTGCGCATCTGCCAAGAAAAGATCCCAATCCAAGATCTGCTCTTTTTCAATTTTCAACTCCCCAGCCAAAAGATTGAGAAGCCAGCCATCCGTCGCCTCTCCATTTTCAGTCAGTGCAACCAACGGCAACAATTGTGTTTGCGGATTGAACGTCGCTCCCTGATTGACTTCCCGATTCATATGAATGGCAAGGTTTGGAATAATCGCCATTGGCCGTTTAAAGCGAACCAATCGCGAAGACGGCTTCATCACATCCTCTGTTGCAACCATAACGCGCCCTGCGATCGTCAAGGGACGATCCATCCATGTATGGTGAATGGGACCACCGTACACCTCGGTGTTCAATCGCAAATATCGTTTCCCCGAAACCGTTTCTGCACTGGGCTTAATTCGAAATCCTGGCGCGTCCGTATGGGAACCGATCAAACGGAAGCCCGCCTCCGCGACGGATTCCGTTCCGACGCGAAAAGCGATAACCGCAGAATCATTCTTGGTGACAAAATAAGACCCGCCCGATTTCAACTTCCAAGCCTGCTCCATTTGAAGCGCCTCAAATCCAGCTTCCACTAAATGTTTCGTTAGAACTTTTGCGGCATGAAATGCTGTTGGACTTGCATCAATCCATTGAAGTAGTTCCTTTCCGCTCATGATTATTCCTCTTCTTTCGCTTCTTCCTCTTCTTCCGCGTCGAAATGTGCTTCAAAGATTGTTGCAATGCGCAAATACTCGTCGTCGCTCTCAATATTGGACAGCTTGACGTCTTCGCCTTCTTCATCATATTTGTAGATCATAAATGTTTCTTCGTCCTCTGGCAGCAAAGCAATATAAGACGCATCTTCAATATCCAAGATCTCTAGGACGTAGCAAGGCATCTCTGTTCCATCTTCCAATTCCAAATGAAGAACTGGAACCTCTTCATCATGCTCGTGATCATGACCATGATCGTGATCTCCATGTTCCCCACAGCAGCTTCCCTTTTCGTGGTTTCCCCCACAGCATGATCCTACTTCTTCTTTCTCTTCTCCACAGCAACAGCCTTTTTTTTCTTCAGTCATTGATATTCTCCTTTAATCATTATAATTTTTTAAGACATTTAGTAAAAATTTATAGGTTCTAACCGCAGAAGGAAGATTCAATGCTTCCTCAGGCGTATGAACGTCTTTCATATCTGGACCAATTGAAATCATATCAAGATCTGACATAGTGCGTCCCAAAAGGCCACATTCCAAACCTGCATGAATCGCGGTCACTTGCAATTCCTTTTGCGTTTGCTCCCGATAGCTCTCCACCAAAAGGTCACGCAGCGGTGAATCCTCCCGATACTCCCAGGCTGGATATTCACTGCCGATTCGATGTTCTCCACCCAAAGAAACCGCCAAACGCGCCACGCGATCTGCAATTTCCCGCTTGAGACTGCCCATTGAACTACGGATGGCACTTTCAAATAGAACCGTATCCTCGTTTGTGGAAACAACCCCGAGATTCGTCGAGCTTTCCACGAGTCCAGCAATATTTACACTCATGGTCTGCACCCCATTCGGGCACAAAACCAAAGCAGAGATGATTCGTTCTGTCGATTCTCTATCCCAAACCGAAACCATTTCCTCCATAGAATGAAGCTGCAATTCCAGCTGATCTTTGCCACGCATTTCTTGATTAATCACAGCTTCCAAAAAATGCAAGTGACTTGATATACTTTCCAGCGCATCAGGTTCCACCATCAAAATGGCTTGTGCCTCCCGCGGGATAGCATTCATTTTATTGCCGCCGGAAACAGCGCTAACACCAAAGGTGAATTTTTCTGTCAAAGCACCCAATACTCGCCCTAGGATCTGATTCGCATTTCCACGGCCATGATGAATTTCGGCACCGGAATGTCCACCTTTCAATCCCTTCACTTCCAAGCGGAATCCTTTGCTCTTCAACCCTGCTGGCTCTCGCTTAAAAGGGATTTCGAACTGGCTTCGCATGCCGCCGGCACAGCTAACCAAGGCGTATCCTTCTTCTTCGGAATCAAGGTTAATCATGGCCTTGGCAGTAAACCAAGTACCATCGATGGCGCTCGCACCACCCATCCCCGTCTCTTCTTCCGTCGTGATCATGCATTCCAATGTCGGATGCTTGGCATCTTTGTCCTGCAAAATAGCCAGCATATACGCAACGGCTATTCCATTATCCGCGCCCAGGGTTGTTTCTTTGGCGTGAAGCCAATCCCCGTCCACGATCATTTCGATTCCTTCTTGAATGAAATCATGACAGGTTGTCGTGTTTTTTTCGCAAACCATGTCCATATGTCCCTGTAGGATAATAGGGGGACGAGACTCGTAGCCTGGTGATGCCGGCTTTCGAATATACAGATTCATCTTTTGATCCTGCATCACTTCAAGACCCCATCCCCTTGCCAACTCAGCCAGCCAGTTACTGACTGCCGTTTCATTGTGGGAACAGTGAGGAATCTTTGAAAACTCTTCGAAAATCCGTAAAAATTGATTCTGCTCTTTCCATTCGCTCCAATTCATCTCGTCATCTCCTATTCGATCGCAAAGTCAATGATGCCTCCGCCCAGACAGACACGCTCATCATAAAAAGCGACAATCTGCCCCGGCGCGATACCCGCTTGTTTCTCATGGAAGGTCACCAACCATCGATCATTTTCAATCCGGCGTACATCCACCCCTTGATCGGGCTGTCGATATCGGAACTTCGCTGTACATGTGAAGAATTCCGCTGGCGGCTCATCGGCGATCCAAGAGACCTGTTCCGCCTCCAAAGCTGATTTAAACCGCAAGGGATTATTCTTGCCTTGCACCACGATCAATTCATTATTCTCTAGATTCTTGTCGATGACAAACCATGGCTCGCCCGACCCTTTTCCGCCGATCCCCAAACCCTTTCGCTGACCGATTGTGTAATACAAGAGACCCTCATGATCCCCCATCACTTCTCCAGTTAATGTCACTATTTTTCCCGGTTGCGCCGGCAAGAATCGATCCAAAAAGGCATTGAAGTCTCGTTCGCCAATAAAACAGATTCCCGTCGAATCCTTTTTCTTCGCCGTAGACAACTCCAATTCTTCCGCAATTACCCGCACCTCAGGTTTCGTAATTTCCGCCAAAGGGAAAATCGCCTTGGAAACCTGCGATTGATTCAGCCCACAGAGAAAATAACTCTGATCCTTGTTGAGATCCTTGGCGCGCAACAATCGATGCTTGTCATCTTTTATATCCGTAGCAGCGTAATGCCCCATGGCAATAAAATCAGCTCCCATGCTTTCTGCATGCTCCAAGAATGCCTTGAATTTAATTTCCTTGTTGCACATCACATCAGGATTCGGAGTTCGTCCCCGCTTGTATTCATCCAGAAAATAGGTGAATACCCGGTCCCAATACTCTTTTTCAAAATTTACAAGCTCGTAAGGCATCTCCAGTTTCTCAGAAACCTCCACCACGTCTTCAAAATCCTCCAGGGCTGTACAATGCCCATCTTCATCTTTTTCTTCCCAGTTTTTCATAAATACGCCGATCACGTCATACCCCTCTTTTTGCAAGAGATAAGCGGCGACCGAGGAGTCTACTCCGCCGGACATTCCGATGACGATTCGCGTCTCGTTTTTTGCTTTCATTTTGTTCTTCCTTTCTTTGCTTGGCATTCCTTGCAGAATACCCTGGCCTGTCTTGGCATTGTCTTCGACAATACCCTGGCTTGGCATTCCTTACAGAATGCCCGGGGCTTGGCTTGCTCTTGGCATGCCTTCGGCAAACCCTGGGCGAAAAATCCCTGATACCATGGTATCATATCTGTCAATGGAAGACATGAAAAAAGTCCCGCTAATTTGCGGGACTTTTTTAATAATCTGTCACATAATCGTGAGACTCTTTTTTTCACTTGCGGAATACCCTAGCAAACCTTAACCCTGGCAGCTTGGCTTGCTAACGCAAGCCCGGGCTCTTCTTGGCATGCCTTCGGCATACCCGGGGCTTGGCATTGTCTTCGACAATACCCTGGCCTAAATCTTATCTCGTTTTTTGTATGTCGTATGAAGAAGCTTGTGCGCCTTCTCACCGTATGGTTTTCCAAGGTACTCATCGTACAAAGCAACGATCTGCGGGTTCTTATGAGATGATCGAATTTTCTTGCCCGCATCTTCGCGATAAATCGCTTCCGCACGCTTTTTGATAATCTCAGAATCACCATGATGATATGGTTGTCCACCGCCGCCAATACATCCGCCGGGGCATGCCATAATCTCAATCGCATGGAAATTCGACTTGCCTGCTCGAATATCGTCGAGCAATTTTCTCGCATTTCCAAGACCATGAGCGATTCCAATATTTAAGGTTAAATCTCCGATATCGACAGAAGCAGATCGAATTCCCTCCATGCCGCGAAGCTGTTGGAAATCAACTTTTTCAAGTTCTTCGCCGGTAATCCATTCGTATGCAGTACGGGTTGCCGCCTCGATTACACCACCTGTCGCACCAAAGATAACCGCCGCACCTGTTGACGCGCCCAAAACATCATCGAAGTCCTCTTCAGGAAGCTCAGTAAAGTTAATTCCTGCAATCTTGAACATCTGCGCCAATTCGCGAGTAGTCAACACGAAATCGACATCTGACTCGCCTGCACTTACCAATTCTGGTCGCTCGGCTTCTGTTTTCTTCGCCACACAAGGCATCACAGAAATCACCGTCATATTTTCAGGCTTGATATTCTTTTTCTTTGCATAATAGGTTTTCGCAATGGCACCAAACATAATTTGCGGTGATCGACAAGTCGAAGGAATATCAAGAAGATCCGGATAATTCGCCTCGATAAATCGCACCCATGCCGGGCAACAAGAAGTCAACATCGGAAGCGGTCCGCCGGACTGAATGCGGTGAACCAATTCACTTGCCTCTTCCATAATCGTCAAGTCAGCCGCAAAGTCTGTATCGAACACGCCGTCAAATCCCATGGTGCGAAGACCTGCCGCCAATTGTCCAGTAACCAATGTGCCTGGCTCCATACCAAATTCTTCTCCAATTGCAACACGAATCGCTGGCGCCACCTGTACCACAACATGTTTTGTTGGATCCAACAATGAATTCCATACCTCGGAAATATTGTTCTTCTCCGAGATGGCCGCTGTCGGACATACCGCCAAACACTGACCGCAATAAGTACATGACGTTTCATTTAAAGGCAGATTGAACGCTGTTCCCACAAAGGAATCGAATCCACGGTTTACACCGGAAAGAATCCCACATGTTTGAACCTCGTTGCACATGGTTTCACAACGTCGGCACATGATGCATTTATTGGGATCACGTACCAAAGAGGCACTTGAAATATCTTTTTCATACTCTAGACTTTCGCCTTCATATCGGATATCCAAAATGCCCATCTCTCCCGCAAGAGACTGTAAATCGCAATTCTGGTTCTTCGCACAAGACAGACAATCTTGCGGATGATCAGAAAGCAATAGCTCTAAAGCGGTTCTTCTTCCTTGTACGGCGCGTGCCGTATGCGTCTTGACATTCATGCCTTCCGTAATTTCAGTGGCGCATGATGGCATCAAAGCCGGACGATTCTCCACTTCTACCACACAAACACGGCAAGAAGCCACTTTGTTTACGATGCCAAAATCATGAAGATTCAAATGGCATAGTGTTGGAATGTCAATACTCATCGTTTTTGCTGCATCTAAGATCGTTGTTCCTTGAGGAACCTCGATCGATTTTCCATTAATGGTCGCTTTCACCATTTCACTCATCTTAATCCCTCCCTATGGTCGACGAATCGCTTCAAAACGACACTTCTCGTAGCAAGCGCCACAAGAAATACAAGCCGCTTGATCGATCACATGAGCCTCTTTCACCTTACCAGAAATCGCGTTAACCGGACAAACACGGGCACAAGCTGTACAACCCACACATTTGTCGGTGATGATTTCATACTTCGTTAAGGCTTTACATTCTCCAGTACGGCAGTACTTGTCATTAATATGCTCTTCGTACTCCTCACGGAAGAAATGAATGGTGCTCAAAACAGGATTTGGCGCGGTCTGACCCAGCCCACAGAGGGCAGTATCTTTAATGGCTGCTCCCAATTGCTGAAGCTTTTCAATATCACCAGATTGGCCTTCGCCGTCCGTGATTCGTTCCAGCATTTCTAGCATCCGCTTCGTTCCAACACGACATGGGGTGCATTTTCCGCAAGACTCGTCTTTGGTAAAGTCCAAATAGAATTTTGCAATATTCACCATGCAATTGTCTTCATCCATAACGATCATACCGCCGGATCCCATCATAGAACCAATGGCTTTCAGGCTGTCGTAATCAATTGGCGTATCCAAATCGGCTACTGTAATGACGCCTCCAGACGGACCTCCGGTTTGAACGGCTTTGAATGCTTTGCCATCACGGATTCCACCGCCGATGTCAAAGATGATCTCCCGAAGGGTAGTGCCCATAGGCACTTCTACCAAGCCAACATTGTTTACCTTGCCGGCCAAGGCAAATACCTTGGTTCCCTTGGAATTTTCCGTTCCGATTGAAGAGAACCACTCCGCTCCCTTTAAGAAGATCGGTGCGATATTCGCATAGGTTTCCACGTTGTTTACATTAGTCGGTTTTTTATTGAATCCTTCCACTGCAGGATATGGCGGCTTTTTCGTCGGCTCACCACGCATCCCTTCCATGGAATGAATCAGAGCGGTTTCCTCGCCACATACAAAAGCACCTGCTCCCAATTTCAAAGTAATATCAAAAGAGAAATCCGTGCCGAAGATGTTTTCACCCAACAAACCCGTCTCTCGAGCCTGCGCAAGCGCAACTTCCAAACGGTGAATTGCCAATGGATATTCCGCACGTATGTATACAAGGCCTTCATCTGCGCCCATGCAGTACCCGCAAATTGCCATGGCTTCAATCACACTGTGCGGATCGCCTTCAAGGATCGAACGATCCATAAATGCGCCAGGATCCCCCTCGTCAGCATTACAAACCACATACTTCTTATCAGATACAGATTTTGCAGCTAATTCCCATTTTAAACCGGTTGGGAATCCACCACCGCCACGGCCACGAAGACCAGAATCTTTGACAATCTGTATCGCCTCTTGAGGCGTCATTTCTGTCAATGCCATACCCAATGCCTGATATCCTTCAAATGCAATGTATTCATTGATGTCTTCTGGATTGATCATTCCGCAGTTTCTAAGGGCAATTCGATATTGCTTCTTGTAAAATGGCATATCGTGATGCATTTCTATTTTTTGTTGAAGCAAAGGCTCATCATACAACAATCGATCAAGCTTGCGACCTTTGACAATATGTTCTGAAACAATTTCCTCAGCGTCTTCCGGCTTTACCATGACATAAATGACATTATCCGGTTGAATCTTGACAATTGGACCTTGTCCACAGAATCCAAAACATCCGGTTTTTACAACCTTCACTTCGTCTTGGTATCCAATTTTCGCGATTTCCTTTTCTAAGTTTTTAATAATATCTTCACTCTGCGATGCAACACAACCCGTACCGCCGCAGACGAGGATATGACTTCTTACTTTACTCATACGTTTCCCCTCCTTACGCCTTCGCGAATGTGTTAATCAACACATTATCCTGCAGCATTTCGCCATCTTTCAAATGTTTCTTCACAATTTCCTTGGCCATTGCTGCATCTACCTTGCCATAAAGTACAGGCTCGCTTCCAGGAACATTCACTTGAACCGTTGGTTCGCTATGACAAAGTCCCAGACATCCAACCTGAATCAAACGGACTTCCAAACCTTCCGCTTCAATTGCTTCCAAAAGTGCTGCAAAGGTTTCGCGAGCACCCGCCGCGATTCCACAAGTCGCCATCCCCACAAGAATTTCAGGGATTTCACCTACGGCCTCACCAGTTTCTCGAAGACTGACTTTCTTCAAAGACGCTTCTCGAATTTTTTTCAATTCATCTAATGATTTGATTGCCATCGTTTTCTCCTTCCCCTAATTCAAGTTTTCCAGCACATGATCCGCGCGGTATTCGTCAAGAATCGTCTTAACATCTTCCGGCTTCACGTGGCCATACACTTTCTCACCCACGGTTACAACCGGAGCAAGACCACAAGCGCCAATACATCGAACATCCTTGATGGAGAACAATCCATCCGGCGAAATTTCGCCAGGTTGAATCCCCAACTCTTCCTTGAATGCCTTGTACACTTCTTCAGATCCACGAACAAAACAAGCGGTACCCATACAAACGGAAACGGTATGCTTTCCAACTGGTTTGGTTGTGAAATAGGAGTAGAAGCTAACCACGCCAAACACTTCCGCTGCTGGCAGGTCCATTTGCCGTGCAATAAACAATTGCACCTCTAATGGCAGATACGTAAAAACTGTTTGCGCTCGATGCAGGACATGGATCAAAGCACCTTCTTTTGTTTCCAGAGACTGAATATACGCACCCAACTCATCATACTTTTCTTGTGGTAAGTTCGTTGCGCTTGTCGTTCTCTCTTGCTTAGCTGCTGACATAAACACCATCCTTTCAAACTCTATCTAAATAGACATCTCCAATTGTCTATTTTTTCACAGGATCATCGTACCATAGATTGTAGAAACTTTCACGAAGTTTTTTCGCGTTTTCTTAGAAATTTTCAATCAATTAATTCTACGACTGGTTCTTTCATCTCTCTGGGAGCCAGATAAATCCAAGCGAGCATGCGTCCCGCCATTTTCCCTTCTCTTCGATGAGAATAAAACAAATTCGGATTTTGATCCGTTTTCCTCGAATCCTCCTGAATTTTATCGATTCTCACTCCATTTATCATAAGAATCTCTCGGTTGATTGCAGCCAAGTCCAGCTTAGCGTGCCCTGACTTCGACGGCTGAATTCCAACTCTGCCCGTGATTGCCTCGCACGCTTTAATCACAGGACCGTTTACTTCATACCCCTCTTGAGAGATACATGGACCGATCCAAACACAAAGATCTTCTGGTTTTGTTCCGTATGCGAGACCCATGGCCTCGACCGATATACCAGCAATTCCATTTGCAGTTCCCCGCCATCCTGCGTGCACCATGGCAATCGCATGATGTTCGGGATCATATAGATAGATCGGCACGCAATCAGCATGAAAGGTTGCCAAAATGAGATCGGTTCGATCGGTCATCAAGGCGTCATATCCTTCCAACAACTGAAATGTTTTTCCCGTTTTCTCAATCCTGCAAACTTTGGTGCCGTGGGGTTGCTTTCCACAAATAATCTGTCGGGGTTCAACCTGTAAGCCATCAGCCAACTCACTGATCGCCGCCTGAAAGGTTTCCTCGCTATGAAGGTTAAAATCCCATCGCTTCCCACTCGCCGTTCTGCGGGTTGAGATCCCTATTTTTACACTTGTTTTGTTCCCCGCCATCTTTTCCTCCTAGAGCAATGGAGACAAAAGCCTCGACACCTGCTCTTTAAATCGAATATTCCATCCGCGCTGTGCATAGACTTCCGTTGTGATTTCCTTGCATTTTTTTAAATCCTGAAAAAAAGCATCCTCCATTTTCAGGGCAATCTCTTGATTATAAAGAAATGCCACCACTTCAAAATTCAATTTAAAGGATCGATAGTCGAAATTTGCCGTTCCACAGGACGATATTCTAGAATCCACCACCATAGTTTTTGAATGCAGAAATCCATTCTCATATGTGTAGACACGACCGCCAGCCTTTAAAAGTTCGCTGGCCCATGCGGTCGTCGCCCAATAGACAAAGGGATGATCCGGCTTGTTGGGGATCATCAAACGAACATCCACGCCAGAAAAAGACGCGATTCTCAAGGCTTCCAGCACCGCCTCATCGGGAATAAAGTATGGGGTGTGAATATAAACCGATTCCTTCGCCGATTGAATCATCTTGATATATCCTGATTTTACCTGCTCCCACTCTTCATCAGGGCCGCTGCTTACGATCTGCATGCCGCAAACCTTTTGTGAGGAAAGGTAAGGAAATGTGCTGCCATCCGGCAACAGATCTTCCTTGGAAGCGGCGCGCCAGTCGAGCATAAACCGTGTTTGAAGCTCGTAGACGCTCTCCCCTTGGATCCTAAGTGCCGAGTCGCGCCAGTATCCAAATTTCTTGCTCTTCCCAATATACTCGTCTCCAATATTGAAGCCTCCTATATAACCAATCTTCCCATCGATTACCGCAATCTTTCTGTGATTGCGGTAGTTGATGCGTGGATTGATCAATCGGAATGAGCTGGAAAAGAAACGTGCATATTGCCCGCCATTTTCCAACAACACTTTAAACTTTTTCTTTCTAAGGGTTCTTCCCCCCAAGTCATCAAAAAGCAAACGAACTTCAACCCCTTCTTTTGCTTTTTCTTCCAAAATTGTGATTAATTCATTTCCCAATTGATCGTTGTTCAAAATATAATAGTCCAAATGAATGTGCTTGGTTGCCGCCTTCAAATCCGCGAAGAGCGCTTGAAACTTCTCTACTCCATCCGTAAAAAGCTCCACCTCGTTTTGTTCAAAGTATAGGGAATTGCTATTGCTCAAGTGCAAAAGGATCTGATCGGCATAGGCCTTTGCATTGTCTTCCGCAATGGTCCATTCTCCCATTTTTATGGCCTCTGCCTGCCCTTGATAAAAAGCCTGCAAGGCTTTTTGCTCATTGTCCGGTAGATTAAAGATCTTGCGACGGGATAAATTCCGTCCGAAAAAAAAGTAAAAAATAAATCCGACACCGGGCAGAAGCATGCTGACCATAATCCAAGCCAATGCTGAGGTTGGATTTTTCCGTTCTGAAAAGATTACAATCGCCAAAAAGATAAAGTTAATGACGGCATATAAGGCGTATGAACTAGTAAAAAACAAGGGCGATAAGGGTGCCAATAAGGTCATGGTTGTTCCTCCAAACATTCTGTAATCAGGGTATGAATCGGACAGTCAAAGGGTTCAATCGGCACCTGTTCAATCACTTGAAACGCATATGCCATCGCTATGGTCTGCGCATCACTTCGCAGTTGAGGCAGCAAACGATCGTAGTACCCGCCGCCATACCCCAAGCGATTCCCTCGTCGATCGAAGGCAAGTCCCGGTACAAGTACCAGATCCAACTCTTCGTACAATGCGGTCTCCGCCCCTTTTAAGGACGGCTCCTGAATCCCGTAACTGTTGGTCGGCAGCTCTCGAAATCCGCCATCGATACGCACCGGGACAAGGATTCTGGTTTTTGGCTTCATCACCGGCACATAAACCTTCCGATTGTCCCTCAACCATGTATCGATCAAGGAACGGGTATCGATTTCATCGCCAAAATTCAAATATACCAAAATGGTTTGCGCCTGCTTCATAGCCTCATGCTGCATGAGATTCTGATGAATTTTCTCTGTTTTTTGCTTCACTTCTGTTTTTGAAAGCGCCGAGCGAAGTCGAATCATCTCTTGCCTCAATTCACGCTTCATTCTTTTTCACCTGTACTCCCAATAAACTCATCGTGAAACATCCCCATCCAAACCACATCATGATACGCGCCGTTGCGGTACATGCCTTCCCTCAATCGACCCTCAACTTGAAATCCAACCTTCTCGTACGACCGAATCGCTCTTTCGTTAAACCCATACACCGTTAAGGCAATTTTTCGCATATTGAGCTGCTCATAGACAAATTGGCAAAGAATTCGCATGGCATCGGTGCCATATCCCTTCCCTTGAAATTCTTCCCGTCCAATCCAGATGCCCACCATAGACACGCGACTGACCCAGCCGATCTTTGGAAGCCCGCAACCGCCGATATACTCGCCATCCAGCGTTTCTATGGCAAAATTATAGGTCTCTTTCATCATGGAATTTCCATCAATAAAGTTTTGTTCATCCTTTTTCGTGGGTGGAAACGGCGGTCCCGGAAAAACAAATTGCCGCACACTTTCAAAATCGGAAAACATCTCAAGCATCTCATCGAGATCTTCGTTGCGAATCGCTCGCAATCTGACCAACTTTCCTTCTAATATTTTCATCTGAAATTCCCCCTTGCTTATTATTATATCCCGTCTGTTTTCCGAACAAAAGAAAAAACCGGAAATTATCCGGTTATTCGATCGGTTCCAACTCTTCATTTAGCCAGCGTGCAGTCTTGCTTATCTCCGTAGAAAAAAAACGTCCCTGATCTTCTTCGCGCTTCGCTTGATGAAATCGAAACAGCATACGCTCTTCCAATTCACCCAAAATTTCAATTTTGCCTCTTGGATGAGACATAATCAGCTTAAAACGTTTTGAGAATCCATCCAATTGCAATTTTGCCGCTTCCACAATTTGGCTGGTTTCCGCCAAAGACACTTGAAATTGATTTTTAACAGCTTTTACCGGGCGACATTGAAAAACGTAGTACGGATTGACGCCATGGTGTATCAAACGCTTCATCAGTTCCGCCAAAATTGTCGGATCGTTATTGACGCCCTTGAGCAACACGGCTTGATTGTTGATCTGTACGCCACAAGCGAGCAGTGCCTCAATGGCTCCAATCGCCTCAGGAGTCAATTCTCGAGGGTGATTGAATTGGGTCACAACCCAAATCGCCTTCTTTTTCCGATAGGTGCGTAAAATCCCTAAAAGCTCCAAATCATCAGTAATTCGAGACGGGAACACCACTGGCGTCCGAGTCCCAAAGCGAATATAATCGAGGGTTTCGACCTCGGTTAACGCCGCTAGATATCGCCTGATCTGTTGGTTCGAGAGGGCGAATGCATCGCCTCCTGTAATGAGTACATTGTTGATTTCCTTGTGTATCTGGATGTAATGAACCGTTTCGTCCAGTCTCCGATTAATCTCTTCCTGCGAGGTGCCAACCATCCGTTTTCGAAAACAATGGCGACAATACATGTAGCAAACATTTGTCGAGAGTACGAGTGCAGTCGTTTTGTATTTGTGTTGAAGTCCTTCAAATTTCGTATTGGAGGCTTCACCACTTGTATCCAATTCTCCTGCCTCATCTGTCTCAAATAGAGACGGCAGGGACAACTTTCGAATGGGATCTTTAGGATCTTCCCAATCGATCAACGAAGAATAATAATCCGTGACACGCATAGGATATTTTTGAATAACACACGCTAGTTTCTCTCGATCGTCACGTCGCAAGGTAGATACATTCGGTATCTGTTCGATCCGAGTCATCCAACCAGAAGGGGTTTCCATTTTCATGAATTGCCTCCTTGGCATGAATTTGACTTGATCGTCTTCTTAAGTTTATCATAAATGTCATTGTTTTCAAAATTCTACAAGAGCGTCAACTGTTCTCCTGCAAAAGACGCCAAGTTTTCCGCGCTCAATCCGATCAGTCGAATCGTATTGCGAAAAGAAATTTTCTCTACTAAATATATGCATGCTTCATAAAACTTTTCTTCCCGCTGCACCGGATGCTCGAAGGTCATTCGCTTTGTCGTCACCTGAAAGTCATCGTATTTAATTTTAACGGTTACGGTCTTCGCCGACAGACCTTTGGCCTTCAAATCCTGTTCCAATCGATAGGAGAAATACTTTAAATAACTCAAGGCTTCTGCCTTTGTCTTAATGGAGGTTTCAAAGGTTCGTTCATGACCGATTGATTTTCGCTGATGGTCAAAACTCAGTTCACGATGATCAATTCCCCGAATACGATCATAAAACATGGTACCGGATTTTCCAAAAAACAAGGCCATCTCATCTCGCTTGAGCCGTCTCAAATCCGCCACCGTATGGAGCCCGATTCGATTTAGCTTCTCAACAGTTTTTTTGCCGATTCCATGGATCCGGGATACAGGCAAAGGCGCCAATAATTCTTCGGCTTCTTCCTCTCGAATCCACTTCAATCCATCGGGCTTCAGCCAGTCGGATGCCAACTTCGCAAGAAACTTGTTGCTGCTGATTCCAACGGAAATCGTCAGACCCGTCTCTTCTTTGATCCGATCCTTGATCTGCCAGGCAAGGCGCACAGGATCCAGCGCCGTCCCTGTAAAATCCAAATAAGCCTCGTCAATGGAAACCGGTTCAACTTGGTCGGTAAACTGGCGAAGCACCTCAAATACCTGCTGCGAGCATTCGCTATAGCGATGCATATTCCCTCGCAAAAAAATGCCTTCCGGGCATAACTTCCTTGCCATGACCGATGACATGGCGGAATGCACGCCAAAAACACGGGCTTCATAGGAACAGGTCGAAACAACGCCTCTCTCACTTACCCCGCCGATAATCACAGGCAACCCGCGGTATTCCGGGTGATCCAATTGTTCGACAGATGCGAAAAACGCATCCATATCTACATGAAAAATTAGTCGCTCCATCTTATCCTCCATTCTTAGTCTACCAAACATTTGTTCTGGATTCCAGCATCAAAAAACCCCGCCAATCAACGTTTCCGTCCATCAGCAGGGTTTATCAACAAAGTGAAACTCTTTTATGCAATTACAATGCTATCCGCACCGCGCTTTAATGCTTCCTCATTCATGGGAATTAATTTTTCTTTTGCGCCCGTGAACAATTTATGAAAGGTCTCAACAACCGATTCCTCTTTTACAGGATGCATCACTTTCAAGTATGCGCCCAGCATCACCATGTTCGCCACCTTCAAATTGCCCAAATCATTGGCAATATCATTGGCAGGTACATAATAGGCATGCACGTCATCACGATCAGTCTTTATATCAATCAATGTACTGTTGATGAAGATCACGCCTCCCGCTACCACATCACCTTCAAACTTCACTAATGAAGGAAGGTTCATGGCAATTAGGCAGGTTGCATCATTGGTAATAACCGGCGAGCCGATGGCCGCATCGGAAACAGTCACATGGCAATTCGCCGTTCCACCACGCATCTCTGGTCCGTAAGAAGGAAGCCAAGAGACTTCTTTCCCTTCAATCATGCCGGCATAGGTCAATAATTTCCCCATGGACATAACGCCTTGTCCGCCAAATCCAGCAAATATCGCTCTCTCTTGCATTATTTTTCCTCCTTTGGTGATTTAAAGTTCCCCAATGGATAGTATGGAATCATATTCTTTTCCAGCCACTCAAGGGATTCAACCGGTGTCAGTCCCCAGTTCGTTGGGCAGGTTGACAAGACTTCGACAATGCCAAATCCCAAGCCCTGCAATTGCACCTCAAAGGCTCTTTTGATCGCTTTTTTTGCTTTCCGAATATTTGCCGGTGTATTGACGGCAACGCGTTCAACAAAAACTGCTCCATCAATGGTCGCCAGCATTTCGGAGATCCGAATTGGATTCCCGCAAAGGGCCGCATCACGGCCATATGGCGCTGTGGTTGCTTTTTGTCCCACAAGGGTAGTCGGCGCCATCTGTCCACCGGTCATCCCATAAATTGCGTTATTTACGAAAATCGTTGTGATCTTCTCTCCACGATGAGCAACATGTACGATTTCTGCAGTTCCAATCGATGCCAAGTCACCATCGCCCTGATAGGTAAATACCGGATGATCCGGATGAACCCGTTTGATACCTGTTGCTACCGCCGGCGCGCGTCCATGGGCAGCTTCATGCATATCACAATTGAAGAATTCGTAGGCAAAGACGGAGCATCCAACCGGTGCAACGCCAATGACTTCGTCCAACAAGCCCAATTCTTCCAATGATTCAGCAACCAGACGATGGATGATTCCATGGGTACAACCTGGACAATAGGAAAAAGGTTTATCCGTCAATCCCTTTGTTTTTTGAAATACGACAGCCATCTTATTCCCTCCCCAAAATTGATTTGATTTTTTGTACAACACCTTCTGGTGTTGGGATCATGCCGCCAGATCTTCCGTAGAATTCTACCGGTCGTCTTCCCGCTACTGCAATTTTCACATCATCGATCATTTGACCCATGCTCATTTCCACACTTAAAAATACCTTGGTTGTATCAGATATCTCATCAAAAGCAGCCTCTGGGAATGGCCACAAGGTAATCGGACGAATCAGACCAACTTCAATGCCTTCCTTTTTACAATTTTCAATGGCATTCTTTACAATGCGAGCCGTTGTTCCATATGCAACGCAAACCACTTCAGCCGCTTCCATGTTAAAGGTTTCAACACGCGTTTCATTTTTCTTCATCAATTCAAATTTTTCTTCAAGTCGATGGTTATGATCTTCCAATGCTTGCGGATCAATAAATAAAGAGTTGATGATATTCGGCTTTCGTTTTCCCTTTGTACCATTGGTTGCCCACGGTTTTTCAACCTTCAACGGCTCCCGTTCAAAGAACTCAACCGGTTCCATCATCTGACCGATCATACCATCGCCCAACACCATCACCGGTGTTCGATATTTATCCGCCACGTCAAAGGCTTCCTGCATCAAATCAACTGTTTCCTGAATGCTGGCTGGGGCATAGACTGGATGGAAATAGTCACCGTTTCCGCCACCCCTGGTGGATTGATAATAATCCGATTGCGCCGGTTGAATACTGCCAAGTCCCGGACCGCCTCGAGAGATATTAACAATCACGCAGGGAAGTTCCGCTCCTGCAATGTAAGAGATTCCTTCCTGCTTCAAGGCAATCCCCGGTGAAGACGAGGATGTCATCACGCGAACGCCGCATCCGGCTGCACCATAAACCATATTGATTGCTGCGATCTCACTCTCGGCCTGCAAAAATACACCGCCGACCTTTGGTAATTCCCGAGACATATATTCAGGGATTTCATTTTGTGGGGTAATGGGATAACCGAAGAAGTATTTGCAGCCCGCTTTAATTGCTGCTGCGCCGATCGCTTCGTTTCCCTTCATCAAAACCTTAGCCATTCGCTCTCCTCCTACTCTTCCATGGTTCGGTAAACTGTAATTACGGTATCCGGACAAATCGTTGCACAATTTGCACAACCGATGCATTTCTCCGGTTCAATCGCCGTCGCGGGATGATATCCCTTGTTGTTGACACTAGACGTATCAAGGGCTAAAATATTGACCGGACATACCGAAATACAGAGTCCACAACCCTTGCACGCATCAGAATCAAAAATGACCGTACCTTTTGCTTTACCCATGCTCTTTCCTCCTTTATAGCATCCATTGTTCTCGTAAATATAATTGAAGCGGAAAAATTTCCCCTTCGATGTCGTTTGGCAATTCGCCTGCAATAGTCTCCAAGCAAGATACAAATCGTATCGGGATTTGTGTCTCCTTTGATAACGCTTGCGTCAATTCCTGTCCGAGCAAAACATCTTCCACCTTGGTACTTTTCATAAGGTGTGTGTTGTTGATCAGTCCCGTCACGGTTTGCCTAGCAGTCTCTTCGATTCGCCGAAGATAGGACAAGGCTCCCGACAAATCCGCCGTTTCCGGCCGATAGGCGTTCACCACAAAGAAAACATCAATCTCTTCATCTTGAAGATCCTTGTAAAAACGACTCAAGACCCGCGCTCCTATTGGGTCTCCGCCCAAATCGATCACCGCGTCAAGTTCCTTTTGATGCAACGGTTTAAGGATTGATGCCGACACGGCCGGCACATCAATCGCCGCACCGCCAATGGAGCTGGAGATTACCTCAACCCCCAATTCCTTCAACTCTTCTACCTTTTCCCTTGGTCGAAAATAGGGATTGACCACATCCAAATCCACAAGACATACCTGTTTGCCTTGCTTCGCCAAAGCAACCGCATAATTCACGGCAAACTCAGACTTGCCGCTCCCATAATGCCCGGTAATGACCCGGATTCTGCGATCACTCATAACTCTTCGCTTCTTCCATATGATGTAGCACACGCAACGCCCCATCTGCCAGGGCTTTACACTCATCTTCCCCAGGGAAGACAAAGATTGGCGCGATAAATTTCGTTCTATTCTCGATCCAGGAAACAAATCGATCGTTGTATGCAATGCCTCCGGTAATCACGATCCCATCAACCTTTCCCTCCAGAACGGTCGCCATGGCACCAACGGATTTTGCAACCTGATAAGCCATGGCCTGCAGGGTTTCTTCCGCTTTCTGATCGCCTTCATCAATTCGCTTAATCACCTCTCTGACATCGTTTGTGTCCAGATGCGCCACAAGTCCTCCTCGACCGGAAATTTGTTTCTTCAATTCTTCCGTGTCAGTCGTAAGCGCCAACTTCATCACCTCACGAGCTGGCAAGGCACCGGAACGTTCAGGAGTCATGGGTCCCTCTCCATCCAAGCCATTGGTTACATCCACCACACGGCCTTCAGTATGGGCGCCAATTGTAATGCCGCCTCCCAAATGAACCACAACAAGATTAACCGCTTCATAGGGATGATTCAATTGCTTGGCAGCCAGCCGTGCAATCGCCTTCTGATTAAGAGCATGAAAAATTGATCGACGCTCTACGCCAGGAAGTCCCGTATATCGTGCCAAGGGTTCCATCTCGTCTACAACGACAGGATCTACAATAAAAGAAGGTTTCCCCATGGGCTCGGCGATTTCATAGGCAAGAACGCCGCCCAGATTTGAGGCATGCTGTCCCAAAACGCCAACCTTCAAATCTTTCAGCATGGCGTCATTTACGCGATAAGTTCCGCTGGTGATGGGTTTTAATAATCCGCCTCGACCCACAACAGCATCCAAGTCTTCCAAACGCAAGCCCGCTTTTTCGATAGCTGCTTCAATCATCTTTCGGCGAAAATCGAATTGCTCGAAGATCGTTGCAAAAGCGGCAAGCTCCTCTGCCGTATGTCGTAAGGTCTCTTCATACAAAACCTTCTCTTCTTGATAAATCGCAATTTTCGTGGATGTCGATCCCGGGTTGATCACTAGCAATTGCTTCTGATTCATACTTTCGTCCCCTTTCCCTTTACAGACAAAGCCGCCAAAACGATAGAATTCAGCTTCGAAATCGGCTGATCCGCGCGGCTGGTTAATACAATCGGCACCTTGGCACCAACAATCAAACCGGCGCTGGTGGCATTGGCCAAGAAATTCAATGCTTTGTATAGAATATTGCCGGATTCAATCTGTGGGACAATCAAGATATCGGCGTCTCCCGCAACGGGATGGGAAATTCCTTTGTGCGCAGCTGCTTTTTTCGAAATCGCATTGTCCAATGCGAAAGGACCGCCCAGGATACAATTTTGTATCTCCCCACGCTCTCCCATTTCGACCAACTTGCCGGCATCCACCGTCGATGGCATCTTTTCATACACCTTTTCCTTAGCGGAAAGAATCGCAACCTTTGGCATTTCGATGGACAAAGACCGTGCAACCGCAACTGAATTATTAATGATCGCTACTTTTTGTTCCAAGGTTGGCGCAATCACCATCGCGGCATCGCTCATAATCAAGAGCTTGTGATAAGTCGGAATCTCAAATACGGCGACATGAGATAACAAGGTATCCCCCCGCAATTCCGATCGCTTCAGCATTGCCTTGAGAAGGATCGAAGTATCAACCAATCCCTTCATCAAAATATCCGCATTTCCTTTTACAATTTCATCGACTGCAATTTCACTGCCTCGAATCAAATCATGCTCGTTTATAATGGTAAAACGCTTTAAAGACAAGCCGATTCGTCTGGACAATTCGCGAATCATCTGCTCATCCCCCACCAAGATACCCTCAATGATCCCCAGATCATGGGCCTCTTTGATGGCTAGCAATACATCTTCGTCATGGGCGATTGCAACTGAAATTCGTTTTGGACCCCTCTTTTGCGCAAGTTTTACCAATGCTTTAAAATCTTTCATTTTTCGCCCTCCATATTCCATTGAAAACCTTTTCTTGTTGTTTCTGCTCAAAAAAAATAACACTTTGAATACCTATTCTTATTATAAACCGAATTTTGTCCGTAAAAAAAAGAAAATGCGAAGTTTTTGTAAAAAACTTCGCATGATTAATTAATTATTCTTGATTTTCATCTTCCACTGGAACCTCTTGTGCCTCATCAATTACAACAACCTCCATTTCATTGGGCAAAAGACTGATGATCTCTCCATCAACCAATAAAACGCCTTCAATGGGCACCTTGTAAACCCCGGGAGCAAATCCCTGTAGATTCACATAAAGACGAAGGTCCCGCTGATCCAAATCCTGAATCACGGACTGTGGCGCTTGAATCGTTACGGCAATGGTGTGGGGATTCGTAAAAGCACGCATGCCCTCATCCACTTGATAAAACTCAACGCGTTCACTTGGAACCTCGATCACTGATTCCTCCAATGGTTCGATTTCAACTCGCGCAACAACACGGTCGCCATTGGCTGGATGAATCCCATCCGGCAGACTCAATTTCACTTCCCGCTCCGTTGTTTGTGACAAGAGATCAATATCGATCGGCATCGTTTCAACCCGCTCCATCAAGCTCACCTTGGCGGCATCTCCTTGAATCAAAATCGTATCAGGTATCAATTGAACCCCAGACAAGGCATAGCCTTCCAATAATGTTCCAGACAATATGGCCTCAATTTGAACTTCTTTTGTCAATTCAACCCCTGCGCTTACGCGTACGGTTGATGGCGCATGGCTTACGCCTAGGATTTCAATTCCCGCCTCATCCACAACTGAGTAGGTGACCACGGATTGAAAGTCCTTTTGTTTCCCGTCTACATCCACCCGCGCGACGGCGCGCCTAACGGTTGCGACAATTTTGGATGGACCTTCGATGGTAACCATTTCTGGCTCAATCACTGGCTGCAAGACACGATACTGGGCAATCGGCGTCCCTTGGAATTCAACCGTAACAGGTACCTGCTTTTCGATCACCGAATCCAAAACAAAATAGATCGTCTTCGGAGAATAATTTTGAATGGCAAAGGTGCTCCCCTTTGCTACCTCAACAGGAATCTGATACCCGCCAGATCCATAGCCCTTCAGATCCACTGACGCCATCAGATCTTCAGCCTTTAATCCATACACATCACTCTGGCGTCCGGAAACCTCCACATCAATCATTGCCGAGGAGGGTTCCATCAACATCACCTGTTCATTGGCCAAGAGCTCTTCATTCAGAAATGAGACCGGCACATTGACAATGGTAGTTCGAACAATGGGATTGACGATAATCATCATATAAAACCAAATCACAATCGCCAAAAATATGGAAACGATCAAATAGACCGTTCGTTTTTGATTATTCACTCCGTCGTTCATGCTGTTTCCTCCATTGATTCACTTTCGAAAAGAGATCATCACCCTCGCTGGAACCATAAATGCCTTCTTCCTTCAGAAATGCAGTCATTCTGGTTTTTAATTGATCCAGATCCATATACCGAGTCATGCGCCCTTCTTTCGTCATCGAGATCGCACCGGTTTCTTCAGAAATAACAATCGTCATGGCATCGGAATTCTCTGATATGCCCAAGGCTGACCGATGACGCGTCCCCAGCTCTTTTGAAATCGCGGTATTGGATGAAAGCGGCAAAATACAAGCCGCCGCGGTAATTCGCCCTTCTTCGATCACAACCGCGCCATCATGCAATGGCGTGTTCGGAATGAAGATATTAATCAACAGTTCACTCGTCACTATGGAGTCAAGCCTCGTTCCCGTGTCAACCACCTCGTTGAGACCGGTTCTTCCCTTGATTACAATCAATCCACCAATTCGTTGCCGCGCCAAGGAAACCGTCGCTTCTGCAATAGAGGCCACCAGAGAATCCAAGGACTGCATACCGCCGCGATCCACTGTGAATAGGCGCTTTGAAAACAGGTTGTTTCTACCGATATACTCCAAAGCTCGGCGCAATTCCGGTTGAAAAACAACGATAATAAAAACAAAGAATACCGTCATCGCCCGTTCTAACAGCCAATTTAACATATAAAGCCGCGCAAGACTAGAAAGAGGAACCAATGCCAATATCACAGCAATCCCCTTGAATAATTGCAAAGCCCTCGTTCCTTCCAACAACATCAAAGCTTTATAAATAATGAACGCAACGATTGCGATGTCAATCACATCGGTCAAGCTAATATTCATAAAAATCTGTATATAATCCATTGTCATCCCACCTTGTTTTTCTGTCTATATTGTATCATATTACAAGGTCTTTTGAATTACACGTTCATTACGATTTCTGACAATTTCTGTGAATCTTGAGAGCCCGGTACCTGTTCCTTTGTCCTCTCCCAGGATGGACTCGTGATCAAATCCTCAGGGGAAGCAGGAACAATTCGATGACTCCATTTCTCACCGGTCCAAATTCGCTCCACGTGGGTGGGCTGTGCGCGCAGATCCGCAATCTCCGTTTTTCCCGTCCATGGATTTCTGACAAGGGTCATAAACAGCAAAACCCCATCCTCTGTAAACCGCCAATAGGCTGGCTTGCCTGGTCGCTCTCGCTGATTGGATATGGCATTCCCCAAGGAATAGGCGATAAACTGACCATCCTCGCGCCACTCCATGGGTTGAATCACATGGGGATGCGACCCAATAATGGCATCGGCTCCGGCAACAAACCAGTTTTCTGCCAACCCCTTTTGCTTATTGCTTGGCTGACGCTGATATTCCTGCCCCCAATGGGGCAGAACAATCACAAAATCAACCTCTTCCTTGATCGCTTCAATCTCGGATTCGATTCGTGATCCATCCCCGATCATACGGATCAAACTGACCCTCTCTTCGGCGGTCAGATAAGATTCCAATCCGTTCAATCCATAGGTGCCGTTAATCATCGCAACCCTGATTCCATTCACCTCGACAATCAAGACGGAATCATCCTCTTCCGATTTTGTACCGGTGTGTTGAAATCCGAGGTCATCCAATACAGACAAAGTGCGAAGCAATCCCTTTCTTCCGCTGTCCACGCTATGGTTATTTGCTGTCATCAAGACATCGAACCCAGCGGCCTTGATAGCCAGTGCCGCTTGATCCGGGGTATTGAATTGCGGATATCCCCGATAAGGCAGCCGCTCCCCAGCAAGGGTGGTTTCCAGATTTGCAACGGCCACATCCACATCCGCTACCAGGGGTTCAATGGCAGAAAATGAATATGAAAAATCATAGTCCTCCGTTTCGCTGCTCTCTGCGCCTTCGATCTGGGGCATATGAAACATCATATCCCCGGTAAACAAGAATTCTGCCTGCTCCTGCCACGCCATCAATTGATTCAATTCATTCTCATTTTGTGACAGGACAATCGCTGAAAAAGGAAGCATATCTGCTTCCTTCGTTTCTTGAGCAAAACCGATAAACCCAGGGATAATCAATAATCCGATAAGGTACATCATTCCAATTCGCTTCATTTTTTTACTCCAATGCTTCCACATATTCCGGTTCCGGCAAACGATCAACCTTTTGCAAGTGAACCTGTCCACTCTCCAAGACAATGCTCAGTCCTATGGAATCCCTCAAATATCCCAGGGTGGATCCCTGAAAATCGATCCGATCCATAATTTCTTCCGCCGAACCCACCATGGTCAGCGTAACCGTCGTCAAGGCACTGCCATCCAAGTCGCACAATAAATTTTGATCCAAAATCAGACAATCCTGATTGCGTCTCAGGGAAGAATAATTGGTGAAACGAATATCGTTTATCGCAATCCCTTCCACATTCGCTTGATTGATCTCACTGATCAGACTCAAAATATATTCCGGGTTATACACCAAAAACGCTGTCTTTTCCCCCTGTACATAGGGTCGTTCCGGCTCGGTAATTCGAATGATCAAGCCTTCTCCCTCAATTTCGCGAAGCCCTGCCACTTTCTCCTCCGCTTCAATCTGATTTAACAAGCCTTCCCGTTCAGAATCAATCCTGGAGATTCTGGTTTTTTCCGTCTCTATGTCTTGATCGATCTCCGCAATCTCTTGATTCAATTGATCCAATTGCTCCTGCAGACCTGCAATTTGCAATTCCAAGCGCTGCACTTCCAGTTCCGAATCCGTTTCTATCGTTTCCGCCGTACGGCTCGTCCATCCCTGAACCAACAGGGCGGTCAGCACCAGCGCAACGAAGAAGAGCTCCCACTTCTTATTTTTCATCATGTTGATTCATCCAATCTATCATCGCGTTCATCACTTCATCGCGATTGATTTCATTCAGTATTTCATGGCGCGCTCCCGGAAAGAGTCGCGTAGAAACCGGCAAATTTTCCTCCCGGTACTTGGATGTAATGGCCAAAATACCCTGTCCAAACTCACCCACAGGATCCTGTTCCCCAGACATCAAACAAATCGGCAGGTCTTTCGGGATCCGAGCGATATTGGCTTTCGAATTGACTGCCAGCAACCCGCCTAACAAATCTCGATAGAATCTAGTGGTGCAAATGAATCCACATAAGGGATCGTCAATATATTTATCCACCTCTTCCACATCACGGCTCAGCCAGTCAAAATTTGTTCGATTGGGTTCAAAGGCACGATTATAAGAGCCGAAGCTCAATCGATCCATCAAGCCATTGGGTTGCGCCGCTAAAAATGGCATCTGTACGGCCGCCAGCCCTTGTCCAAGGCGTCCCAGGACGCCAGGGTCTCCAGCTGTACCAGAGAGAATCACACCCCTGTATTGCTCTCCTGCCTCCGCAATCAAGCTTCTTGATAAGAAGGAACCCATGCTGTGTCCAACCAAATAGACCCCCTTGGGGTCGAACTGTCCCTCCAGGAAATTGCGCACCTCTGCTAAATCTTCCACCACGCGATTCCATCCCCCCGAAGAAGGAAAATCACCCAGGGTTTTCCCGTGCTTCCCGGTTTCACCGTGTCCCCGATGATCATTGGCGATCACTGTATATCCACAACGGTTTAACTTCTTGGCAAAGCGTTCATATCGACCGGCGTGCTCTGCCATGCCATGAACCAATTGCACCGCTGCCTTGGGATTTTCCGCCTCCCAAATTCGTATGTAAATATCTGTACCATCCGACATTTTCAACCATTCTGTCCGCATTTTACCCTCCAAAAAAAGACTTCTAGCATTATTATACTAGAAGTCTTTTTGAAAAACCATCTTATGCGTTTCGTGTGGCAACAACATTGATGCCGGTGCCTTGCACATTCTCGATTACCACATCGCCGATCACAACTGGCGCAGGCATCATCACCTTGGAAATATCCTTCATTACCTCGAAGATCAACTCTTTCGGCACTGGCGCTTCCGTCTTGACGGAAATCACCGGGTACATCCCCTGATCAACGGCAACCGTTGAAGTAACGACTCGCTTTGGCGCCGTCATTTCTTCGATGGCGTATTTTTGTCCCCTCGGACATTTATTGCCGGAAACCGCGAATGTGTCGCCTTGCGGTTCCAATGTCAATTGACATCCGATCGGGCATACGATACATGTCATTTCTTTTGTCATTTCTCTATACCTCCTCGACAACGAATCGAATTTCGCCATCTCCCAAATTCGCCAGCACATCTTTTTTGATCTTGAAGTTCACCATCTCAGCTGGCAGGAACTTGCGCTCCTTTTTCTCGGCAACCAGGGTGTCTCCCTGGTAAGCGCGAACAATATGGCGATCATATACACTGCGGACACGCATATAGAAGGTCACCTGATCATCCACATTGGACATGGTTACCGTCTGCGGCACCACATATCCGATTCCGTCGCCATTGGCTGTTGTAAAGTTGCTTGCCGTTTCCAACTCGCCCTTCAGGTATTTCGCAACGCCCAGGCCTGAAAGCGCGCCCTCTTCGCTTACGAAATCCACTAGGTCATGAACGTGAACCACATTTCCACAAGCGAATACGCCCGGCATTTCCGTTTGACGAAGCTCGCCGACCTTTGGTCCGTTGGTTCTAGTATCAACCATAATTCCCGCGTTTTGTGTAATCTCATTTTCTGGAATCAAACCGACGCTCAACAAGACCGTATCGCAATCAATTCGCTGGAATGTCTCTGGAATCGGGCGTAGGTTTTCATCCACCTTCGCGATGGTGACCCCCTCCACACGAGACTTTCCATGCACCTTGACAACGGTATGGGAAAGCATCAGCGGAATATCGTAATCTTCCAAGCACTGTACAATATTTCTTGTCAAGCCGTTGGAATATGGCATCAATTCACAGACCGCTTCCACCTTGGCGCCTTCCAATGTCATGCGGCGCGCCATAATCAATCCGATATCGCCGGAACCCAGAATCACAACACGCTTTCCTGGCATATAGCCTTCCATATTGATAAAGCGTTGCGCTGTTCCCGCCGTAAATACACCCGATGGACGGTCGCCCTGCAATTGAATGGCGCCTCTCGTTCTTTCCCGGCAACCCATGGAGAAGACAATGGCTTCCGCTTCAATCTCCATATATCCACGCTCCGCGCTGATGGCGCGAACAACTTTTGTCTCTGAAATCTCCAATACCATGGTCTCTTTCAAGATTTCAATCGTTGTCTCATCCAACATATCGATATAGCGACGGCTGTATTCCGGTCCAGTCAATTCCTCTTTGAATCGATGAAGGCCAAAGCCATTATGGATACACTGATTCAAAATGCCACCCAATTCCTTATCGCGTTCCAAAATCAATATCTTACGAACACCTTGCTCGTATGCCTCAACGGCTGCAGACAGCCCGGCAGGACCTCCGCCAACAACTACTAATTCATATTTAAGCATCTTGACCACCTCTTTCCAAAGCATCTTTCGTTCGTTTCGTCAGCAGGTAAGAACCCTTGCCCTGCTTTTCAATCTCTTCCATGGATAGTCCCGTTTCCCGCGAAATGATTTCCATCACGCGCGGTGCGCAGAAGCCACCTTGGCAGCGTCCCATGCCGGCACGCGTTCTTCTCTTCACTGCATCAACGGAGGTAATCGGCAATCCGCGATGAATCGCATCCACAATCTCGCCTTCCGAGATGGTTTCACAACGACAGATCACTCGGCCATAAGCCGGGTCTTCCGCGATCAAGTTCTTCAACTCCGATCCAGACATTCCCGCAATGCGCTGATAAGCCTTTCGAGTCGGATCGAAGTTTGGATCCGCGACCATTTCCACGCCCATCTCCTTCAAAATATCCGCCACATGAACCGCGATTGCTGGTGCCGATGTCAGACCTGGAGATTCGATTCCCGCCACATTGACAAACCCTTTTACAGCTGTCTCACCGATACTAAAGTCATGTTTGGAGCTGGTCGCACGGTTCCCTGCAAAAGATCGGATGACTTTTCTTGTATTGATGGCATCAATGCTCTTTCTGCCCGCTTCCATAATGCGCGAAATCACCTCGCTGGTCGTGGCAACATCGCCTTTTTCATCGATATAATCGGAGTTTGGTCCCACCAAAATATTGTGATGCACCGTCGGTGTAACCAACACGCCTTTGGATCCATTCTCCGGCGCCTGAAAAATCACCGTATCGGTCATAAAGGATTGATCCTTATCTAAAAGCACATATTGTCCCTGACGCGGTGTGATCGTAAAATTGTCTTCGCCGATCATGGCAGAAACACGATCCGCGTACAATCCCGCTGCATTGATAACAATCTTTGCTTCAATAGGACCTTGATTGGTATGCAAGACGAAATGATCATCCGTCTTTTCAACCCCGTTCACTTCAGTATGGAAAGAAAACTCAACACCATTTTTCACCGCGTTTTCCGCCAAGGCTACCGCCAATTCATACGGAGAGGTAACGCCGGCCGTGGCGCACAAAAGCGCCTTTGTAATACTCTTGCTTAAATGCGGCTCCATCTCTCTTGCCTCATCGCCAGAAATAATCGAAAGACCTCTTGCACCATTTTTGGTACCATTTTCCAAAAGACGATCCAATTCTATTTCCTGAGTCTCGTTAAATGCAACAACAAAAGATCCGGTTTGACGGTACCCAAAGTGCAATTCCTCTTCCAGTTGCGGATACATGGCATTCCCCTTCGCGCTGAAAAATCCTTTTAGACTTCCATGTTTCGCGTCATACCCACCATGAACAATGCCACTATTCGCTTTTGTTGTTTCAGTACCAACGTCTTCGTTCTTTTCAACCAGACGCACCTGCAATTGGTAACGAGACAATTCGCGTGAAATCGCTGTCCCAATCACGCCACCACCGATGATACATACATCTAACATATTAACTCCTCCTATTCGCTTCAACAAAAAAAGCCACACAGAAATACCCCAAAAGGGCTTTCGTGTAGCTTCTCATCTTCTCAAGCTTATTTTCAATTAATGGTAGTGTAACATATTTATTAATTATGCGCAAGGGATTTGAATTTGGCCTTTCGATGAATTACAATAAGAACAGGATTTCATCTTAAGGAGGTACACATGAAACAATGGCTTAAATCCTTTGCAAAAGAGTATGGGGTATTCATCCTTGTGATGGTATTGTTTTTCGGTTTTTTTGCTCCCCTCACCACCATCGGCTCGTCCATGAACGAGACCCTGATCGACGGTGATATTCTGATGCTGAGACGATCGCATAACGTAGAACGCGGAGATATTATTCAATTTCAATCCAATATGAAAATTGATGAGTATCACCTGAGCCAACTCAATTGGTTTCAACGGTTAACCGTTGGCGAAAATATGAATCTGGTGAAACGCGTCATTGCTCTTCCAGGAGAGCGCGTAGAAATGATCGAGGGACGGGTATTCATCAATGGAAACAGACTGGAAGAAACCTATATTTCTCATCAAGCCACAGAAATGTACCGTGACTTTGGCGTCGTTCCAGACGGCACCCTCTTCGTCCTCGGCGACAATCGGCCCGTTTCAAAGGATAGCCGAAGCGAGGATGTCGGATTTATCGATCAGACTTCCGTCAAGGGGCACGTCACCTTCCGATTCTGGCCCCTCTCAAGAATTGGCAACGTTCAGTCCTAAAGAAAAAGCTACAGCCTGTTTTCACAAGCTGTAGCTTTTATTTTTGGAAATACCGTTCTCGGAAAAAATCACGTAGCTGCGCCAAGGAATTCATTAACAGCGGCAACTCTTCAATCTCCAAATCATGGATCAGTGCTTCCACCATTTGCTCATGGAACAATTCATGCGCGCGAAAGATTTGTCGGCCCGGTTTGGTCAATTCCACCTTCACCACGCGACGATCCTCTTCCGTTCTCTTTCTCTCTACATAGCCCTTCTTCACCAGACGATTGATTCCAGACGTCAAAGACGGCATGGTAATCCCTAAATCTCGCGCTACTTCTCCCATGGACCTGGCTTGATTTAAACCAATAGTTTCAATAATATGCATCTCGTTTACCGTAATCGACGGCTTGGTTCGAGTTGTAATCGATTGCTCTTCAATTTCCAAGATATCACGAAACAACTCCACCAAGATCTGATTGATCAGGGTTTTTGTGCTGTCTTTCGACATAGCCTCACCCACTTTGCTTTCTTCTTCCTATATTATCCAGAATTTCTTGTCGATGCAAGGAAATCTATTGACCAATAGCAAAAACCAATTCCGCTTTAACAGCAATCTTCCCGTTGACTCGTGCAATCGCTTCACCGATACCAACGCTTCCCTTCGATTTCACAATTCTCGTTTCCAATTCCAAAACATCGCCTGGCACTACTTTCTTCTTAAACTTAGCCTGATTGATTCCACCAAAGTATGCAATTTTCCCCTTGTTTTCTTCCAAAGAAAGAATGGCAACGGCACCCATCTGCGCCAAGGCTTCAATGATCAATACCCCTGGCATCACTTTTTCAGCTGGAAAATGGCCCTGAAAATAGAACTCGTTTCCGCTGACCATCTTCACGCCCTTGGCAAAAACCCCCGGCTCCAATTCATCCACACGATCAATCAACAAAAAAGGTGCACGATGTGGAATAATGTTTTGAATTTCATCATAAGACAGCATTAGTTTTCCTCCCATCGTTTAAAGACCAAACATCCATTGTGTCCGCCAAATCCAAGCGAATTGCTCATGGCGTATTGAATCTTGGCTTCCCGCGCTTTCCCCGGTACATAGTCCAAGGTACAAGCCTCATCCGGCGTTTCAAGACCAATGGTAGGCGGTAAGATCTGCTCCTGCAGAGCGCGCAAACAAAAAATCGATTCAACGGCGCCCGCCGCGCCCAGCAAGTGACCCGTCATTGATTTTGTTGAACTGACAGCAACCTGGGAATCTTCACCAAACACCGAAACTATCGCCATAGATTCGTTCTTGTCGTTAGCCGGCGTACTCGTTCCATGGGCATTGATGTATCCGACATCTTCCACACGAATCTCCGCCTGTTTTATCGCCAATTTCATGGCGCGAGCCGCGCCTTCGCCGCCGTCAGCCGGTGCCGTAATATGGAATGCATCGCAGGTCTGGCCATAGCCGACCACTTCGCCATAGATTTTCGCACCTCGTTTTTGCGCGTGCTCCAATTCCTCCAAAAGAAGGAGACCCGCTCCTTCCCCCATAACAAACCCGTTTCGATTTGCGTCAAAAGGAATCGACGCACGCATTGGGTCCACTGTGCGAGAAAGCGCCGTCATTTGATTGAAACCAGCCACAGCCAACTTATTGATGGATGCTTCCGTCCCCCCCGTTAGAACAAGGGTCTGCTCTCCATAACGAATGGCCTTAAAGGCTTGCCCTACGGCGTCTGTACCCGAGGCACAAGCCGTTACAACACCATAACATTGACCCTTGGCACCATACTCGATGGCGAGCTTGCCTGGAGCAATATTGATAATCGATTTCGGAATAAAGAAGGGAGATACTCGCTTGTCGCCTTTTTCCTGAAGCACTAGACTCTCGTCGCGAATCGCTGTCAATCCGCCGATTCCACTGCCCAAGATCACACCGAATTCCTCCGGGTTGATCGCAGCAAGATCCAATCCCGAATCCGCCATTGCTTCCTTTCCGGCAGCTACAGCAAATTGAATAAAACGATCCATCTTCTTTGCTTCCTTCTTTTTCATATAAGCCGTAACATCAAAGCCTTTAACTTCAGCCGCTACCTTTACTTCGAAATTTTCCGTATCAAAGACAGAGATGGGGCTGATCCCGCATTCTCCCGCTTTTATTTTCTCCCATGTATCTTCAACGTTCAGCCCCAAGGGCGTAATCGCTCCAACTCCTGTTACCACTACTCTTTTCATGCGCTCCTCCTTACATCACCATGCCGCCATCAACATTGATGACTTGACCTGTAATGTATTTTGCATCGTCCGACGCCAAAAATTTCACTAGATTGGCAACATCTTCTGCGGTTCCAAAATCCTTCAGTGGAATTGCCTTCAACATCTCCTCGCGAACATTCTCTGGCAAATTCTCCGTCATGGCCGTTTTAATAAATCCCGGCGCTATGGCATTGGCGCGAATCCCGAAAGAACCGCCTTCCTTAGCCACAGATTTCATCATTCCGATCACGCCAGCTTTTGAAGCCGCGTAATTTGTCTGACCGATATTGCCCATCAAGCCAACCACCGATGAGATGTTGATCATCACGCCAGATTTCTGCTTCATCATGACACGCATCGCATGCTTCATACAATTGAACGTCCCCTTCAGATTGACCTCAATCACCTGATCAAAGGCATCTTCCTTCATCAGCGGCAAGAGGGCATCTTTGGTAATCCCAGCATTGTTCACCAATACATCAAGTCTGCCAAAGCGCTTCTTGGCGAATTGAATCAACTTCTTTGCATCGTCAAATTGACTGACATCCGCCTGCACAATTTCAACGACTCCGCCCTTGGCTTCCAGCATTTCCTTGACCGCCAAGGCTTCTTCTTCCCGGCTTCGGTAGTTCAATATCAGATCATAACCAGATTCTGAAAGCTTTTCGGCAATGGCTCGGCCAATCCCGCGGCTCCCGCCCGTTACAATCGCTACTTTATTTTCCATGGGTTTCCTCCTTATATCGCTTTCATCAACTTCGAAAGCCCCTTGAGGTTCTCGATCGCAAAGGCGTTCTTGCTCTTGTCGAATCGCTTAACAAATCCTGTCAAGGTTTTGCCAGGACCGATTTCTATAAAGGTGTCCACATCATTCGCCAGCAAGGCGTTCATAATGGAAACCCAACGTACTGGACTTGCAACCTGTTCCGCCAAAAGACGTTTCACTTCATCTGCCCCCGGATACAAATCGCCCAATACATTGGCATATACCGGCACTTCCAACCTATTGACTGTGATAGACGCCAATTCTCCCGCCAAGCCAACTTGCGCAGGCTTCAGCATCTCCGTATGAAAAGGCGCACTCACCGGCAACAGAGAAGCGATCTTTGCGCCGGATTCCTTTGCACGCAATGCAAATTTTTCCAAGGCTTGAATCTCCCCCCCCACAACCGTCTGCATCGGCGTATTGTAGTTTGCGATTTCCAAAAACCCATCTTTTGTTTCACTCACTAGGGTTTCGATCGTCTCAATAGGAAGACCCACAACCGCGGCCAAGCCGCCAATTCCAGCCGGAACAGCATCCTGCATCAAGCGGCCTCGAACACGAACCAATTGAACCGCTGTTCGAAAATCAAAAGCCTTGGCATACACCAGGGCGGCATATTCTCCTAAACTCAATCCGGCCGTACAATCCGCTTTGACTCCCTGCGCTTCCAAAACCCGTAAAATTGCGATGGAAGTCGTCAGGATTGCTGGCTGTGTAAATTCCGTCAAGTTCAGCTTATCCTCAGGATCATCAAAACAAAGGCTTTTCATATCCATGGACAAGGCTTCAGATGCCTCCTCAAAGACCAGTCGCGCCTCTGTATATTCATCGTAGAATTCCTTTCCCATACCAAGTTTTTGAGCGCCTTGACCCGGGAATAAAAATACTGTTTTTCCCATTACAATGCCTCCACTTGTTGTTTCAATCGAGCAAATGGCTCTGACAAGGCCAGTAAGGATTCCAATATTTTTGCCGCTGGTTCAATTTCATCCACCATGCATGCGCATTGTCCCGCCATAAAAGAACCCGTCTTCAGATCGCCTTCAATTGCAGCCCGATACAGAGAACCGGCAGAAAATGCCTCAATCTCTTCAGCAGTCTTTCCGGCATGGTCCATCTTTTTCAATTCCTTGGACAAGGGGTTTCTTAAAACCCGAACGGGATGACCCGTGTTTCGTCCTGTTACAAAGGAATCGATATCCTTGGCTTTTATGACCTTTTTCTTATAGTTCTCATGAACCGTGCATTCTTCCGCCAAGATAAATCGCGTACCGACTTGCACCCCGGAAGCTCCCAAAGCAAAAGAAGCCAAAACGCCACGGGCGTCAAAAATCCCTCCTGCGGCAATCACAGGCAGATCAATCGCATCAACAACAGCAGGAACTAGCGTCATGGTATTTAATTCACCCACATGACCACCGGCTTCTCCCCCCTCCGCGATAATCGCATCGACGCCTAAACGTACCATACGCTTCGCCAAGGCAACGCTGGCAACCACAGGGATCACCTTCGTGCCATTACTCTGCCACGCCTTGATAAAACGACTGGGGTCTCCGGCTCCTGTAATCACAACAGGCACTTTTTCCTCCGTCGCAATCAAAGCCACCTCTTCGACATAGGGACTGAGAAGCATAACGTTCAGGCCATAGGGCTTGTCTGTTAATTCACGAATTTTTTTTATCTGCTCTCGCACATAGCTTCCCGGCGCATTCCCACAGGCAATCACGCCGAGTCCGCCTGCATTAGAAACAGCTGCCGCAAGACTTGCATCGGAAATCCACGCCATTCCCCCTTGAATGACCGGGTACTGAATGTTTAAAATTTCTTGTATCACGGGCGTTCCTCCTTTAGCAAAAGAATCTAACGTTATGCAAACCTCGCCGCGTTAGATTCTTCCTGTTTCCCTATGCTTGTTTCTTCTCGATGTAAGCGACCAAATCACCAACCGTAAGGATGGTTGCTAACTCTTCCGTTTCCACTTCAATTTCAAACTCTTCTTCAATTTCCATTACCAATTGCATCATATCCAGTGAATCCGCTTCCAGGTCCTCTTTAAATTTCGCCTCAAGAGTTACCGCTTCCATTTCCACATCAAGTTCTTCCACCAAAATTTCTTTTAATTTTTCAATCATTGTTTTTTTCCTCCTTAGAATTATCCGTTAATAATTACCATTCAATCAGGGCTGTGCCCCACGTTAAACCCGCGCCGAAGCCAACGAGCAAAATTTTATCTCCCTTAACCAGCAATCCTTTTTGCTTCATCTCTGATAAAGCAAGGGGAATACTCGCTGCGGAGGTGTTTCCATATTCATCCAGGTTCATATAGAATTTTTCTGGATCCATCTTCAATTTCGAAGCGGCAAAATCGATAATTCTTTTATTTGCCTGATGGGGAACAACCCATCGGATGTCATCATTGGTCAGTTCGTGTGCCTTCATGATTTCCTTCAGGCTTTTTGTAACCACCTTGGTGGCAAACTTGAAAACATCTTGCCCCTTCATAGCGAGGGCGTGATACTCGGCTTCAATCGCTCCCAAGGGATTTTTCACCGACTTTGTCGGAATAACAATTAGATCGTTCATATCGCCATCGGTATAAATATTGGTGTCTTGAATGCCATTTCTTTCGCTTTTTGAAATAATCGCTGCACCCGCGCCATCCCCAAAGAGAATACAGGTGTTTCGATCGGTCCAGTCAATATGCTTCGACAAAACCTCTGCCCCAATAACCAGAATCTTTTGATAAGAGCCCGATGCGATCAGATTTCTCGCCAAATCAAGCAAATAAATGAATCCCGTACATCCCGCAGAAACATCCATCGCCACGGCATTCTTTGCGCCAATCTTTTTTTGAACCAGCGCCGCAGTGCTTGGGGACAAATGATCTGGCGAGGTTGTCGCCAATAAAATCATATCGAGTTCTTCCGCTTCCATGCCCGCATCTTTCAATGCCGCCAAGGCTGCTTTCACGCTCAGGTCAGAGGTGTTTTCCCCTTCAGATATATGACGATTCACAATCCCGGTTCGCGATTGAATCCATTCATCCGATGTTTCTACAATTTTCTCCAAATCGACATTCGACATCACCGCTTCCGGTGCGTAGGAGCCAATTCCCAGAATCTCTGCATGGATCATTCCGTTCCCTCCTTTTCGCTTACTCTTCCCATTGCTCTAAACTTCTCATACCGCTTCTTCAGAAGCGATTCAACAGGCAATTTTTGATAATCCGATACGGTTTTCAAAATGATTTCCCGCATAGACTCAATCACAGCTGGCAAGGTTTCAACACAAAATTCATCCGGTTCTCTCACCACGCGATCCACCATCCCAAAGGATTCTAAATCATTGGCGGTGATCTTCATCACCTCCGAAGCTTCCTGCGCTCGACTCGCGTCTTTCCATAAAATCGTAGCAAATCCTTCTGGCGACAGAATCGAATAGATGCTGTTTTCCATCATCCATACTTCATCCGCTACAGCCATCGCCAAAGCGCCTCCGGATCCACCCTCACCAATTACAATAGTGATCACCGGCACTTGAAGCCCAGCCATTAGTGTAAGGCTTTCAGCAATTGCCTGTCCTTGGCCGCGTTCTTCCGCGCCCAGGCCGCAAAATGCACCTGGCGTATCCACCAGACAGAGGATCGGACGATTAAACTTCTCAGCCTGCTTCATCAGCCGCTGCGCCTTTCGATAGCCCTCGGGGTTCAACATGCCAAAGTTTCGCTTGACGCGTTCCTTGGTGCCGACTCCCTTTTCCTGTCCCAGAATCGTAAAAGCCGTATCCCCAATCCAGCCAACCCCGCCGATTAATGCCGGGTCATCACCAAATCGTCGATCTCCATGAAATTCCATAAAATCATCCACAAGGCCTTCAATATATTGTGAAGCAACCGGCCGTTTGGCATCCCGTGCTTTTGTCACGCGATCCCAGGCATCCATCGGAAATTCCGCTTTCATGGCCTTTACTTCTTGCTTTCGCTTGTTTATCGCTTCCGACACATCGATCCCGTCCGCCTGCAGTGCTTCAAGACGCTTCAGTTCGCTCTCTACACGTTTTATTTCTTCTCTCATCTTTTCCCTCCATGAAGCTTTAGGACCCTTGTTAAGGTCTCCTTCATCTCATTACGGGGAATGATTTGATCCAAGAATCCTTTTTCCAGCAAAAACTCCGCGCGTTGGAATCCCTCCGGCAAGGTCTGTCGTATCGTCTGTTCAATCACGCGACGACCCGCAAATCCGATCAGCGTACCTGGTTCCGCGACAATCAGGTCTCCCTGCATCGCAAAACTTGCGGTAACACCACCGGTTGTCGGATCCGTCAATACCGATACATAAAGACCACCAACCTTGGAAAATGCCTCAACAGCCAAACTGATCTTCGCCATCTGCATCAAAGAATAAATTCCTTCTTGCATGCGGGCACCCCCGGAAGCACAAAAAATAATCAAAGGCAAGGCTTCTTCCTTCGCACGTTCAACAGCCAGGGTAATCTTCTCCCCAACAACGCTTCCCATACTGCCCATCATAAATCCGGCGTCCATTACCGCTAAAACACACGGCTGTTCCCCTATTGTTGCAAGCCCAGTAACCACAGCTTCCGCCTCTTGGCTTCGCTCTCGATTGCTTGCCAATTTCTTCTCGTATCCTGGAAAATCCAAAGGATTCGTTTCTTCCATCTGATGATGGAACTCGTCGAAGGCATCGGTGATTTGAGCAATTCGTTCTCTGGCGCCCAAACGTAAATGCTGTCCACACTTCTGGCAAACCCCCTCCGTCGTCCTTAAGATCTCCGCATAAAAAATCTCTCCGCAATTGGGGCATTTATGAAAATCGCCTTCTGGAATCACTTCTCCCCTTGTAATGGGATCCGCCTCCGTCTGCACGTACGGTTCTTTGGATTTCGGCAATTGTATGGTCGCATAGGTCCGTTTCTTAAAAAGCATAATCGATTCCCCCTATTTCCAATCCGTCTCCAACCACTTCGTATGAATCCGCTGTTCCAAGAAATCCGGATGATTCAGGATCTCCAAATGGAAGGCTCGGTTGGTTTTAAGTCCCCCGATCTCCAGCTCTGAAAGGGCTTGCAACATCTTTGCAATCGCCAACTCCCGTGTCTCTGCATGGACAATCAGCTTCCCTACCATGGAATCATAGTAAGGCAGCACTTCATATCCGGCATAAACAGCGCTATCCATACGCACACCAAAACCACCTGGCACTCTTAGGCTTGTAATAAGCCCGGGTGAAGGCCGAAATTGATGGGCTGGATCTTCCGCATTCAATCGACATTCAATGGAATGTCCCTGAATTTCAATTTTTTCTTGTTCAATGTCAAAGGGTTCTCCTTGTGCAATGAGTAATTGTGCTTGTATCAAATCGATCCCTGTCACCATTTCCGTCACCGGATGCTCGACCTGGATTCTCGTATTCATTTCAATAAAGTAAAAGGAAAAATCGTTGCTGACAACAAATTCAATGGTGCCTGCATTCTCATAATTCACAACAGAAGCTGCCTTGACGGCCGCCGCTGAAATACATGCGCCCGTCGCCAAAGGCTAAATCAGCCTCTTGCTTCGCCGCTTGGAAATGAAGCTCAAATTCTTCTTCCGCTTGAATAACCCGCATGCCTCGACCGCCGCCACCAGCTGCCGCCTTGACCAAAACGGGATAACCCAATTTTTTTGCAACCTCTTTTCCATCAGTTGCCGACTCTATCAAGCCATCGGAACCCGGTACTACCGGCACTCCCGCGGCGATCATGGTTTCACGTGCCACAGATTTGTCACCCATCTTTTCAATCACCGAGGCAGACGGGCCAATGAATTTCACCCCAACCTGCTCGCAAAGGCGTGCAAACTCGGGATTCTCCGATAAAAAACCGAATCCAGGATGTACGGCATCCGCCTGGGATAACCCTACCGCAACCAAAATATTATTCATATTCAAATAACTGTCTTTGAGATCCTTTGACCCAATGCAAAACGCCTCATCCGCCAGTTGCACATGCAGACTATCGCGATCCACATCGGAATACACCGCTACGGTCTCGATCCCCAATTGACGACAGGCGCGGATAATGCGTACAGCAATTTCTCCGCGATTCGCTACCAATACTTTTTTCATGGTTACACCTTCTTCACACGGAATAATGGCTGTCCATATTCAACAGGCTGTCCATCTTCGATCAAACACTCAAGGATTTCGCAGTCCTCTTCCGCTGTCACTTCATTCATCAATTTCATCGCTTCCACAATACATATTGTTTGATCCTTTTTCACCTTTGCGCCAACCTCTACGTAGTTGTCCGCATCTGGACCCGGTGCTGCGTAATAGGTTCCAATAATGGGTGATGTAAAGGTGCTGCCTTCTACTTCTATTGTCTCTTCCACAAACGGCTCAACCGTTTCTTCTCTTTTTCCTAGGGATTGCTGAATTCTCTCTACTGTTGGCGCGCTACCGCTTTGCGTCAAAGCTGGCCGCTCGGACTTATCCGTGATCAATCGCAATCCGTCTGTTTCAATTTCCACTCGAATTAGAGATAGCGAATCAATGGTTTGAAGCAATTTTTGAAGCTCTTCTATTTTCATCATTCTCTCTCCGCATTTTTATTTAGTCTGTCTAACTATTCGACTTTATAAGTATACGGTCGTTCTAAGGGTGTGTCAACGAATTTCAGAATGAATTTTTTGTTAACAATCAAAAAGAACCCCTCAAATTGAGGGGTTCTGCTCGAATTACGCTTTAAATTTTTCGTATTTTTCAGCCTTTACGCCACAGACCGGACAAGCCTCTTTTGCTTCTCCCGCTAGGGTGTGTCCGCAGACGGGACAAACCGACACAACCGCTGCCGATTCAAAATCAGCACCTTGATCAACAGCTACTTTCGCTGCTAAAAACAACTCGGCATGGGTTTTTTCCGCCTCAATGGCAAATTTCATGGAACGAATCGCTTGTTTTTCTTCCTGCGCTTCCGCTACAGAAAGAAAGGCTGGATACATTTGCTCCACTTCATGCAATTCTCCATTACGCGCCCATTCCAAATGATCCGATGTTTTTGAGATTCCAAACCCTGCGCCGGCCGGAACCAGAAAATCACCCGTTTCATTTTTCAAAACCCTAAAATGACCGTGGGCATGAACCTGCTCTGCATAGGCAATCGCAGAAAATAGATTGGCAACCTTCGAAAATCCCTCTTTTGCCGCTTCTTGTCCCCAAAGTAAATATCTCATATGGGCTTGGCTCTCGCCCCCAAATGCAGATCGTAGATTATCAGCTGTCATTGCGTTCATATGTTTTCCTCCTTGTTTTGCGATGGTTTCAGTATATCAAGATC
>JABXKS010000051.1 GCA_013619125.1 Clostridiales bacterium | reverse complement strand
GTATGGGTATTTTTGTAAGTTTTATTACAGCATTTGTAAGTTATAAATTTATTGTAGGCTTTGCCAGTAAGTACAATTTTGTTCGCAATACAGCATCAATCGTGATTCAGCTTAATCTTATAGAATCTTTAAAGAGTCGAAGTGATATTGCATTTGTGATGACTGATCGCACTTGCAATTCATATACAGGATATACGCAGTTGAAGAAAATCTTGGGTACAAAAGAGTCTGGAAAAGAAATTATTATTTTGGATTGTATCGCTGCTGGAGAATCTCTGTTTTTCAAATACCATAATGAAAAGGATATTTCGTGGAAACTGAGAATGAAAGAAAAATTTAAAGGAATCAACACAGAATTTCAAGATTTATCTAAGGACGAGATAATGGAGACACCTCTACAATTATTTTCAAATGCAATTTACATTACTGGTGGAAAAATGAAAGATGGCCATGTTGTAATTGCCAATACAAGAGGAGGGGGGGATTCTGCAGTAGATTTTGAAAAAACGAGTATTTTATTTCAGGGACTGTATTCATATTTAAAGTAGGCAGATTAGTAGGTTTCGTTATAGACGAAAGTGAAAGATCAAGGATATTTGATCGGGGAGGAAAAACGTGAGAATTGACAAGCATCCAGTTTTAGAAGAGTTTGAAAAAGGTGAAGTAGTAGAGTTTACATTTGACGGGAAAAATATGTTTGGCTATGAGGGTGAGCCTATTGTGGCAGCCTTGCAGGCCTCTGGTGTAAAAGTTCATCGACATACGACAAAGACTGGTGAACCACGAGGTGTTTTTTGTGCGATAGGTCGATGTACCGACTGCGTTATGGTTGTCAATGGAAAACCTAATGTACGCACTTGTGTTACCCCGTTGGAAAAAGGTATGCAAATTGAAACGCAATATGGGATTGGAACGAAGGAGTGATCATGATGAAAAGATATGATTTAATAGTGATTGGCGCGGGCCCTGCTGGGTTGTCGGCAGCCATTCAAGCCGCCAAGAATGGTGTGAAAGTTGCGGTTTTTGATGAAAATAAAAGTCCAGGTGGGCAATTATTCAAGCAAATTCATAAATTTTTCGGCTCGAAAGAACACAAAGCAAAAGTCAGAGGTTTTCGAATCGGGCAAGAATTATTGAAGGAAGCTGAGCAAACGGGTGTAATGGTGCACTTAAATGCAATTGTTATGGGACTATACAATAATAAAGAGATTATGGTTAATGAAAATGATCAAACGAACCATTATAAAGCTGATTCAATTATTATTGCTACAGGTGCAAGAGAAAATATGATTCCATTTGAAGGTTGGACACTTCCGGGAGTTATGGGAGCGGGTGCGGCACAGACGATGATGAATCTGCATGGAGTTAAACCAGGTTCAAAGGTTTTGATGGTAGGATCAGGAAATGTTGGACTAGTTGTATCCTATCAGCTTTTACAGGCGGGTGTAGAAGTGGTTGCAATTATTGATGCAGCCCCACGAGTTGGAGGATATGGAGTTCATGCTTCAAAAGTTACACGTACAGGAGTACCATTATATCTTTCCCACACAATCGTTAAAGCGGAAGGAACAGAAACAGTTTCCGGTGCAGTTATTGCTCAGGTTAATAGTTCGTTTCAAAAAATTGAAGGAACGGAAAAACATTTGGATGTAGACACAATTTGCATAGCGGTCGGACTTTCACCTATGTCCAAGCTATTAAAAATGGCGGGTTGTAAAATGGAGGAAGCTGCCGGAGATATACCGGGAGTGGATGAGAACAATCAAACAAGTCTTGAAGGCGTATTTATCGCTGGTGATGTTGCTAAGATAGAGGAGGCAAGTTCAGCGATGATTACTGGAAGGATTTCAGGAATATCTGCGGGACGTTACCTTGGATATATTGATGATGAAGTAGCAGGAAATGATATTTCGAAATTGAAAAATTCGTTGGCACAATTGCATAAGGGAATGTTCAGTCCTGAAAATAAGGGCCGAATAGATATTGAAGAAACGGATGAAGGTTATAAGACATCTGAATCATTGTTGAAAAAAGGATATATTGATGATAATGAAATTCTCTCATTCCCAGGAGTGCCAAAGAAGAAGGTAGTCGGAATTCATCCTGTGATTGAATGTGTTCAAAATATTCCATGTAATCCATGCCAAGATGCATGTAAAAATGGATGCATCAAGGTGGGGGAAATCATTACTAAGCTCCCTGCAGTCGATCCTGATATGAATTGTATTGGGTGCGGATTGTGCGTTGCGTTATGTCCTGGGCAAGCAATCTTTTTAGTAGATGATGACTATAGTGATGATTACGCAACAGTTACATTGCCATATGAGTTTTTGCCATATCCCAAAGCAGGTACGAAAGGAATTGCTTTAAGTAGAGAGGGGAAAAGGGTTTGTGAGGCGGAGGTTCTTTATTGTCGAACGAATACGGCTATGGATCATACCGCGCTGCTTACTATTAAAGTGCCAAAAGAAATGTCAATGAAGGCACGATTCTTTACAGCAAAGGAGGCTCTTTAAATGAATAAGTATATGGATAGAAATCGGAGTCTTGGTGAATTCGTTCATGGAGAAGACGATGATATTATTATTTGTCGCTGTGAGGAAATTACAAAGGGTGAAATTCGGCGTGCAGTACATGAAGGTATGATGACGATGACAGAGGTTAAAAGATATTTGAGGGCTGGAATGGGATTATGTCAAGGGAATACATGCGGGAAACTTATAAAAGGGATAATTGCTAGAGAATTAGAGATTTCTGCTTCTCAGATTGAAGAGTGTACGGCTAGAGGCCCGGCTCGTCCTGTTGAAATTAATGTTCTTGGAAATGAGGTGGAGAGCAATGAGTAAAAATGCAGATGTAATCATTATTGGATCTGGAATTATTGGAAACTCCATTGCCTATCATTTGGTGCAACAAGGGCTGAAGGTAATGGTATTAGAAAGAGATAATATTGGAGATGGAGCTTCTAGTCGTAATGGAGCAGGTGTTCGCTTGTCAGGTCGAGTAAGTCCGGAAAGTGACTTGGCTGAGGACGCAGTTAGGAATTACTGGCCGACCTTATCGGAAGAACTTGGGCTTGATTTGGAGTACGAAAGAAGGGGCGGTTTAAATCTTGCATTTACAAATGCGCATAAGAGTGGCTTGGAAAAAGCCTTGAAAAAATCTCATGCGGCTGGTGTCAATGCAGAAATAATTAGCGGTGACGAGGCAAGAAAAATTTGCCCACATGTGTCAGAGATTGTAACGAACGCACTTTGGTGTCCGGACGATGGTGTTGCAAATCCGATGTTGGCAACATTGGGGTACTATCGAATGGCGAAAAAGATGGGTGTGCATTATATTACGGGAGAAGATGTAATTTCGATTAAGAAGTTTAGAGGTCGCGCGAGACAAGTAATTACTAGTAGAGGGAATGTCTATGAAGCAGATAAGATCATCTTGGCTGCAGGATTTAATTCTCGAAGAATTGCTGAGACGGTTGGACTTCATTTGCCTTTCTTGAAACGAATTGATGAGTGCATTATTACCGAACCAATGCCCAAAATGTTTTCAGAGCGAATCACTACTGCAGATGGAAATCTCTATTTGCATCAAACGAAACACGGGTCATTTATTATTGGTGGAAATACTAATCTTGAACGGTATGAGAAAAATTATGATGCAAAACCACAAAATACTACAGTAGCAGCGGCAGATAAAGCACGTCTAGCAATGAAATATATTCCAGCACTTGCAGAGGCGAAAATTGTTCGCCAATGGGCTGGATGGCTGGACTCATGTGTTGATAGATTACCTATTCTTCAAGAGAATCCGGAGGTTCCTGGATTGGTCTTGGCATGTGGGTTTAGTGGGCATGGCTTTGCAATTGCACCATCTGTAGGAAAGGTAGTTAGTGAAATTGCATTAGGGCAAGAACCTCATATTGATGTTTCTGCTTTATCGTATGATCGGTTTAAAGCTAAAGGTGTAGGGACGATTGAGTCGGTATAACAAAACGTGAAAGTCATGTAAAGAAAAACTTAGTAGAGGAGATAAAATGGAGAAAATAAAAATTGTTACAATCGGAGGAGGCTCAAGTTATACTCCCGAGTTGATAGAAGGTTTTATTAATAGAAGAGATGAAATTAATGTTGGAGAGCTTTGGCTAGTTGATTGCCAAGAAGGGGAAGAAAAACAGAGAATTGTAGGTGCACTTGCGAGAAGAATGGTCAAAGAAGCCGGTCTAGACTGGAAAATCGAATTGACATTAGATCGTAGACGAGCTTTAAAGGATGCTGATTTTGTCACGACTCAGTTTCGAGTTGGGTTATTAGATGCTCGAATTCGGGATGAGAGAATTCCTTTGAAACATGGTATGATGGGGCAGGAGACAAACGGTGCTGGAGGTATTTTCAAAGCATTTCGAACAATTCCTGTAATCATGGACATTATTCGTGATATGAGGGAACTTTGTCCGGATGCATGGTTAGTTAATTTTACTAATCCGTCAGGGATGGTGACAGAAGCTGCAATTAAGTATGGAAAATGGGAAAAAACAGTTGGCTTGTGCAATGTACCAATTCGATATGAAAAGTTATGTAAGCAAGCGATGGGGATTGCAGAGGATTCTGAGGAACTGTTTACGAAATTTGCCGGTTTGAATCATTTTCATTGGCATCGTGTTTGGGATAAAAAAGGAAATGAAGTTACCGCAGAAATCATGGAAAAGGTATATTCACCAGACTCAGAAACTGAATTTGTTGGTATGGCGAACGTGATGGAAATTCCGTTTCTTTATGATCAGCTGAAGGACTTGAAGGTATTGCCGTGTACGTATCACCGTTATTATTATGCGGCGGACCAGATGTTGTCTGCATATTTGGAACAATACAAGAATCATGAAACACGTGCTGAGAAAGTGAAGCAGACAGAAAAAGAGTTGTTTGAGTTGTACAAAGATCCAAATTTAAAAGGGAAACCTGAACAATTAACACAACGTGGAGGTACGTATTATTCGGATGCCGCTTGTGAGTTAATTTCTTCCATTTTAAATGATAAACGAACAAAGATGGTCGTAAGTACAAAAAATAATGGTGCAATTGCAGATATGCCGTATGATAGTATCATTGAGATCTCAAGCATTATTACTTCTCATGGTCCTGAACCTTTGAATTGGGGTAAATTTGATGCGAGTATTCGAGGTGTGCTTCAAGCTCAAAAAGCGATGGAGGAGTTGACGATTGAAGCCGCAATTACAGGTGACTATGGTCGCGCATTACAGGCATTCATGAGTAATCCATTAATAAAGCATGGAGAGTCAGCGCAAATTCTTTTAGATGAAATGCTAGTTGAAAACAAAAAATATCTTCCGCAATTTGCTGGAAAAATTCACGAATTGGAAGAAGCTAAGTAAAGAATGAAGCCACATTAAAGTGTTTTATAACTTTGATGTGGCTTTTTTTTGCAAAAGAATTTAAAATGAGAATATTGGATATTATTCTTGTGCTCATAAATCAGTTGTCTTGAAAGTATAATCAATTGTATCTTTTAATTCCAGTTTATAAAAGAATGAAGTCTTGTCAATTGGATTATATGAAACAAGATATTCCATTGGGGCGCCTTTAGAGTCATATGCGATGCTGTGTAAGAAGAATATGGGATCATGTTTCTTTAACTGCATATGTTTTGCAATTTTTTCATCGCAAAAGATTACAGCGATATGACGATTCGCGGTAGTAGCTTTTATTTTATAATCTTCCTCCATTGTGTTAAAAAGAGAGTTTTTTCCAAAATCGATTTTGTTGATTCCTGGAAAACGTTCGAGCGGTATATAGGAAGTTTCCAACGCATATGGACTTCCGGATGCGCAACGCAATCTTGTTAAAATGAAAACGGGCGAATCAATATCAATTTGCAGTTTCACTGCAATATCAGTATCTGCTGGGCGTGTTTTGTTCGATAGAACTATTGATGTAATATCAGTCAGACCTTGTTCGCGTAAAGCTTCACCAAAACCTGATAGCACTCCACTGCGCACTAATTTTTTGCTCTTAACAAATGTGCCTTTCCGCTCGATTCGTTCTACAAAGCCTTCTTTTTCCAATTCATCGATTGCTCTTCTCGCAGTCATTCTACTCACTTTAAACTCAATACTTAAGACGCGTTCAGAGGGAAGGCTTTCATTTTCAAGATACTTTCCATCATTAATTTGCTTGATAAGTTGTTCTTTTATATCGAGGTAAGCGGCTTTGGTTGTCAAAGTAATCCCTCCAGTTTAATTTTACTTTATTCCTATTTTGAACTTATTGTCAACACTTGAAAAAAATACGCATGCTGAGAAAAAGTTTTTCAAAATTGTGCTACCCGTTTGCATGATTGAAATTCTGCGGTTTCTTCGTACGGAATATTGAAAAACGTTTGCAAATAATAAATTTAATTTTCAGAAAACATTGACAAAAGCCATAGACGAACTTATAATGAACTCACTGGTATATACCAAGGAAACGTTGATAAATTAATCACTATGTTCATTATATCACTAAATAACATCTTGGTATAGTCCAATGGTTTTACTTAAAACTATTGCGAAATTCATCATCAGAGAGGAGCAAGATTCATGAGAGTAATTGGACTGGGCGATAATGTCGTAGATAAATATCATCACCTGAAAACTATGTTCCCAGGCGGGAACGCTTTGAACTTTGCAGTCTATGCGAAAGAACTTGGGTATGACGCAGCCTATTGCGGCGTATTTGGAAATGATGGTGTGGGCGATCATATTAAAGCGGTTATGAATGAACTGGATATCGATATTACTTCCTGTGTAACCCGCAACGGAGAAAATGGATATGCGGAAGTCAATCTGGTTGACGGCGATCGAGTTTTCTTTGGTGGAAACAAAGGCGGCGTGTCCAAACATGAACCTTTGATTCTTTCGGAGGAATTAGTAACGTATCTGAATGAGTTTGAAATTATACATAGCAGTTGCTATAGCTATTTGGAAGAAGAGATTAAGAAGATGAACGATCGAAAAGGCATTTTGACTTTTGACTTCTCGAATCGTATTGAGCTAGACTATTTGAAAAAAGTTTGCCCGAATATTGATGTCGCATTTTTCTCGGCAGGGGATCTCGAAACAATGGAAGAGATCGATGAACTGTTGCAGCAAGCGATTGACTTAGGATGCGCACTGGCTACTGCATCCATGGGAACACGGGGACAGCGCGTTTATGACGGGAAAGCGTTTTACTCGGGAAAAGTGAAATTGGTGGAACCGGTTGATACGTTGGGAGCGGGAGATTCATTCTTCACGCAATTTATCTTATCGATCGTTGAGAAAGGATGGAGAAGGGGGGAAGGAGTAGGGAAGGAAGTTGTGGAAACTGCCTTTGACTTGGCTGCCGATTATTCTGCCAAGACATGTATGGTGTATGGCGCGTTTGGCCATGGTGCAAAATTTTGACGCTTAAAGGGGACAACAAGGAGAATAAGGGAAAGAGGAGGAAGGAATGAAAAGGAACAGTATTTTATTGTTAGTTGTAGTAATGGTATTAAGTCTTTTTCTAACGGCTTGCGGGAGTGCGGAACCAGAAGCGGCTCAACCAAGTGACTCTACAGAACCAGCTGAAGTAGCTGAACCTACGGCAGAGGATCCTATCACCTTGAAGTTTTTACATAGGTGGCCGGATGAATTATATGATGGATTCTTCAATGATATGGCTCGCGAGTATGAAACAGCCAATCCTGGAATCATCATTGATGTGCAGGCCATTGCCAATGATCCATTCAAAGAGAAAATCAAAGTGGTTCTTGGAACTGACGAAGCACCAGATGTTTTCTTTACTTGGCCAGGTGAATTCACCAATCGATTTATCCGTGCCGGCAAGGTTATGGATTTAACCGATGTAATGATGAAAGACAACTACATTGATAACTATGTTGCCTCTCAAATGGAACCATTTACAGTTGACGGAAAGATCTACGGCGCGCCAGTTCGTGTGGACGGCAAGATTTTCGTTTACAACAAAGAAATGTTCGCACAAGCAGGTGTTGAAATTCCTGAAACTTGGGAAGAGTTTGTATCAGTTTGTGAGCAGTTGGATGCAGCGGGCATCGTTCCGATCGCATTCGGCAACCAAGCACCTTGGGCAGTTTCTCACTATATTGGCACTTTGAATCAAAAAATTGTTGGAGAGCCGATTCATGCGGCATATGATCCAGCAGTTGGCGATTTCTCGGACCCTGGTTTTGTAACAGCCTTGGAAGAATTTGAAAGAATCGTACCTTACTTTAACAAAAACACCAATGCGATTAAACATTCAGAAGCACGAGAAAACTGGATGGCATCTAAAGCAGCTATGATGTATATCGAGATCGTTGAGATTCCTGAAATCACAAGAAACGGTCCTGCAGAAATCCAAGACAACTATGGTGTCTTCGAATTCCCTGAGTATGTAGGCGGAAACGGAGATCAAACATTATTGACTGGTTATCCAGAAGGATTCGTTGTATCTAATACAACCAAGCATCCAGAAGAAGCCATTGCATTCTTCAAGTACATCACAGGTAAAGAAGTTGGACTGAAAGAAGCAAATGCAGTCGGTTGGTTGAACGGAGCGAAAGGTATTGCGAAAAAAGGCGAAATTTCAGACTCGCTTTATGAAAACACACAAATTATCTACAATGCAGGCGGATTGGTTAACTGGTTGGACTCTGGCATGCATGCTAAGGTTACAAACGAGTATTTAACAGATTTACAGATGTTGATCGATGGATTGTTAACACCGCAAGAAGTAATTGATAACGTCCAGGAAGTCGCAACTGAAGTAACATCTGAATTCTAACGATGAAATTCGGGAAAAAGAATTATTGGCTGTATATCCTGCCGGCAATTCTCCTGATTGGAACTTTCGTGTATGTGCCCATTATCCAAAACTTCTATTTCAGCTTGTTTAAGATGAATAGTTATACGGATGAAAAGATCTTTGTGGGCTTGTCCCATTATGTACGTATCTTCAAGGATGATGTATTTTACACATCCTTGAAGAACAACATAACATACGCGCTTATTTCAGTCATTTGTCAGGTCGGACTTGGAACAGTGTTGGCTATACTAATCGAGAGCAAGCTTACTGGACGATTGCGAAATTTCTATCGAAACGTTTTGTTTATGCCATCATTGATTTCAGTTACAGCAGTTGGTCTACTCTGGTATTTTATTTACAACCCGAATGTAGGGATGTTGAATGCACTATTAACAAAAATTGGGCTAGAAAATTTAACCCATGCATGGCTTGCTGAACCGAATGTAGCCATCTATTCAATCATTGCCATGAGTCAGTGGCAGTATACGGGATATATTATGGTACTGATCTTGGTGGCGATTCAGAAGATTCCGCAAGAACTTTTTGAGGCAGCAGAAATTGACGGAGCAAACGGGATTCAAAAATCCTTGTTTGTGATCATTCCGAACATTAAAGAGATGCTTTTGGTTACCTCGGTAATCACAGTGATTGGCGCGTTTAAGCTTTTTACTGAGATCTACGTCATGACTATGGGCGGACCTTATAACACGACACAGGTATTGGGCACATATCTCTACCAATCGGCATTTATGTTTGACGAAATGGGCTATGCTTCGGCGATCGCGGTTATCATCTTTACGATTACCTTCACGGCATCCATTATTCAGATCCGAATGGCGAAGAGCGGAAAGGGTTAGGGTGATGAGATGAAAAAAAATACAGCTTGGAAGATTCTTATCAACATGTTCTTTCTTGTTCTTGTTGCCATGATCATTTATCCGATGTTTTGGTTGATCTTGAACTCCTTAAAGTCTAACGCGGAACTCTATGACAACTCGTTGGCTTTTCCCATTAAAGCGTTATGGGGGAATTACAAGCGGGCATGGGATGTAGGCCTGTCGACTTACTTCTTCAACAGTATTTTGATTTCAAGCATTACGATTGCGGCGACTGTCTTTTTGGGTGCGGCTTGCGCCTATGGGTTGGTACGCAGCAAATCGAAGTATAAAGATATCATATTTTTCATGATCTTGGGTGGACTCTTACTGTCGCCTCAAGTAGCGTTGATTTCGCTGTATAAATTGCTCGCTGCCTTTAACATGTACAATACACGTTGGGCATTGATCATTCCTTATATCGCGTTTCGATTGCCATTTGCAATATTCTTGATGCGATCTTACTTCTTGAGCTTCCCAATTGAATTGGAGGAAGCGGCTTATATCGACGGGTATAGCACCTTCCAAACCTTTATCAAGATTGTTTTGCCAATTAGCCGACCGATTCTTTCATCGACGGCGATTATGACAGCGATCTTTGTATGGAACGAATTCCTCTTTGCTCTGGTTTTCATAGAGGATAAGTCAAAAATGACCGTACCAATTGGTCTATCGAACTTTAAAGATGCACTTTCTACGGATTGGACAGTATTACTGGCGGGGATTGTAATCTCCTCCATACCAATGCTTATTTTATATCTGCTAATGCAGAAAAACTTTATTAAGGCGCTGGCGGCCGGCAGTGTCAAGGGTTAACAGGAGGAAACAGGTATGTTAAATGCAAAAAACGGAGTGTTCAAAGAAACGCTTCAAAAAGGATTGGACCAACACGAGGAACTGAACAAAGCGGTTGACGCGATTTGCGAAAAGGGGATCAACAAAGTCTTTTTGGTAGGATGTGGAGGATCATTGGCGGTTATGTATCCATGCCAGCATATTCTTGACACACGTTCAACAATCCCTGCATATGCGTACAATAGTAGTGAATTCTTGAATATGAATCACAAAAAATTTGATGAAAAATCATTGGTGATTGTTTCTTCTTACACAGGCAGCACAAAGGAAACAGTAGCTGTCGCAAAAATGGCGAAAGAAGTCGGCGCACCAGTTATTTCTTTTATGGGCAAATTGGGAACACCTTTGGCTGATGCGGCAGATTATGCGTTCGCGAATAATGCCGAGGTTGGCGTAACCGATTCAAAACTCATCATGCTGTATCAAGTAGTTTTCCGTGTGATGAAGAACTTGGGTCAGTGCGACGATTACGATGCGATTATTGAAGCAATGAAAACTCTTCCAGAAAATATGGTAAGCGTACGAGAAAAATTCGAACCAATTGCTGATAAATTTGCTGTTGATAACAAAGAAACAGACTATTACATGGTACTCAGCGCAGGTTTGACTTGGTTCACTGCTTATTCTCATGCAATGTGTATTTTGGAAGAAATGCAATGGATTAATGCACGGTCCGTACCAGCAGGAGAGTTCTTCCACGGTTCTTTCGAGATCGTGACAGACAAGACTCATGTTCTTCTTTACAAAGGGGAAGATGAAGCGAGACCACTTGGGGACCGCGCACAGACTTTCTTAGAGAAGTACAACAGCAATACCTTTATGATCGATACCAAAGATTATGAGTTGCCAGGTGTAGCTGAAGAGTTAAGAGGCTTGATGAGTCCTTTCGTCATCATGGCATGCCAAGAGCGCATGAACAAACATTTGGAAGACAAGCGAAATCATTCACTAGCGATCCGCCGATATATGGGAGTTGTCCCTTACTAAGACGTCCTCTTAGTATATTATACGCAAGGAAGAGAAGGCGACTCGCCTTCTCTTTTTTGCGCAACAAAGTGAAAGCATGAGGTTTTATTATGAAGGAATATACTAGGCGCTTATTCAAATTGAACTCCGGATTGTTTTTTGTCGCCCTGGGCATAGCCATGACGATCAAGGCACATATTGGATATGGCCCATGGGAGGTTTTCCACGCGGGTCTCGCCGAAACCTTCAACATATCTATGGGAGTCGCATCCATATTGGATGGCCTGGCAATTTCGGTCATCATCATACTTGCGGGCGAAAAGATAGGCCTAGGCACCGTTCTTAACATGGTAATGATCGGTCTGTGGATCGATATCATCCTGCCGCTTCTTAAAGAGCAGCAAAGCTTCAAGGATGGGTTTGTCTTCATGGCCATGGGTCTATTCGTTATTTCATACGGGCTATATTTCTATATAAGCGCAGGTCTGGGTGCGGGTCCGTGCGATAGCCTGATGGTCGCCATAACAAGGCGAACAGGATTCCCCATAGGAATCAACAGAGGCAGCATGGAAGTCGTGGCCGTTATTCTGGGTTGGTCCCTGGGCGGCATGATAGGCCCTGGTACGGTCATCTCCGCAATCGGATTGGGA
>JABXKS010000050.1:12342-16866 GCA_013619125.1 Clostridiales bacterium | reverse complement strand
TGCCTCCAATGATTACACCCTTTGACAAAGAAGGAAACCTTGATGTTCCTGCTTTGGAAACCTTAGCCACATACTTGAAAGATGAAGTCGATGGACTTTTTATTACAGGTTCATATGGCGGTGGTGCGTTAATGACGATCGAAGAGCGCAAGACCGTTGCAGAAGTGACTTGTAAGGCGGTTGCCGGAAAGATCCCAGTAATTACAATGGTAGGAACAACAAACAACCGTGAGAGCGTTGAGTTGGCAAAACATTCGGAGTCTGTAGGTGCTGCGGCGGTTGCCGCGGTCGGTCCCTATTATTTCAAGCATAATAAAGAAAGTCTTTTGGCCTTTTATAAGGATTTGATTGATGCTGTTGATATCCCAGTTTATCTGTATAACAACCCAGGATTCCAAGGCTATGAAATCGGTCTTGATCTGCTAAAAGAGCTGAAAGCCATTGGCCTTGCCGGTGTCAAGGATGCAACATTCGATATCTTGACACATGCGACTTATCAACGAGTTCTTGTTGATGAAAACTTTGACCTTGCTTTGGGAACCGAAGCAATGTGGTTGTCTGCTCGTTCTTTAGGAACGGAGGCATTTATCCCAGGACTTGCCAATGCATTCCCTGAGATCTGTCAAAAAATGTACAAAGAAGGCATGGCAGGGGATTATGAAGCCTGCAAGAATACGCAATTTGAAGTCAATCAAATGCGCGATATCATGTACTTGGCCAAATCAACACAGCTTGCAATCTATGCGATGCTGGAAATCCGCGGTATTGTAAAATGTTATCCGCGAGCGCCATTTATTCCTGCATCCGAGGAAGAAAAAGCCAATATTAAACAAGCCCTATTGGACCTTGGTGTCCTTTAATCATACACACCGCAAGGAAGTCGGTCGAGTCGTCCGATTTCCTTGCACCCTTCTATAAGGGAAGGAGTTGAAAATGAAGCGCACGCAAATTGTTATTACCGATTACAATTATGAAAACCTGAAACAAGAAAAAAAAATTTTTTCGAACTTCAATGCTGAGTTATTGGACTTCCAATGCCGAACGGAAGAGAACGTGATTGCAGCGGCAAAAGAGGCAGATGCAGTGATGGTTCAATTTGCTCCGATTACTCGTCGGGTGTTGGAATCCTTGAAGAATTGCAAAGTTGTTGTCCGCTATGCTGTTGGATTTGACAACATTGATTTGGATGCGGCGACGGAGTTGGGCATTCGTGTCATCAATGTGCCGGATTATTGTACAGAGGAAGTTTCTGAACATACCGTTATGCTGCTCTTGGCAATAGCAAGAAAACTTTGTACTTTGAACCGAACAGTTAAAGCAGATGACTGGGATTATAAAGCGATGAAACCAGTCCAACGGTTAAAAGGGAAAACTGTCGGGTTGATCGGTTTTGGCCGAATTGGTCGGATGGTGGCAAAAAAACTTAGTGGATTTCAATTCCGCATCGTGGTCTATGATCCTTATGTAGATCAAGGGATTGCGGATGACTATGGTATTGAATTTGTTGATTTTGAAACGGTAGTTGCCGAATCGGATTTCATCAGCCTGCATGTTCCACTAAATGCGGAAACAAAATACATGCTTAATGCAAACGTTTTCAGCAAAATGGGAAAGTGTCCATTTGTGATTAACACGGGCCGAGGCGGTTTGATTCAGGAAGAAGCCTTAATTGAAGCTTTGGATCAGGAAAAAGTTCAAGGCGCTGCATTAGATGTAATGGAAACGGAACCAATTCGTTTATCGCATCCTTTGCAAAGCTATGAAAATGTGATTTTGACTCCGCATGCTGCATGGTACTCGGAAGAAGCATTAGTGGCAATTCAACTTTTTGCAGCCAAAGAGGTGGAGAGAGTACTACAGGGACGTGAACCGAAAAATCTTGTCAATCAAGAGGTGGCAGGCAACGTTGCATTACGAAAAATTAAGGCATAACAAAGGAGTAGGCATGATAGGCATTATTGATTGCGGGACAACCAATACCCGCGTATATATCGTAAATGAGAAGGGAGAGGTTGTGAGCCGGAGCTATAAGAAAGTTGGCGTTCGGGACACATCCATTTCTGGATCGAGAGAGATTTTGAAAGCAGGAATTAAAGAAGCGTTTCTAGATGCAGTGAAACAAGCGAATTTGACTTTGAAGGATATTGATTATGCGGTTGCATCCGGAATGATTACATCGGAAATTGGATTAATCGATGTCCCTCATTTGATTGCGCCGGCAGGGATCGCCGAATTATCGAAAAATGTAAAAGTAGTACATGATGAAGAGATTTTTCCGTTGGATCTGCCGGTTGTATTCATCCGTGGAATCAAGAATAACTATGGCGATATCGGTGTTTCTGATATTCGAAAGATCGATTTTATGCGTGGTGAAGAAACCCAAGTGATGGGACTGCTTAAGAATAAAGAATGGAAATTGCCTATGAATGTCATTGTTTTAAGTTCTCATACAAAATTAATCCATATTAATGAGAAGGGACAGGTGGAAGGTAGCATCACGACCATCAGTGGACAGATTTATGAAGCGATCCGTAAGGAAACCTTTATTGGCAGTTGTATCAAGTCTGAGGGGGAAGAAAAGGAATTCTTCTCAAAGGAAATTTTGCAGACGGCCTATGACAGCGTGCAAAGTGCTGGTTTTTTGCGAACGATGCTGATGCCACGATTTATGCAGGTATTGCTGGATACAGAATGGTATGAAAGAGAATTTTTTACAGGTGCAGCGATTGCTGCGGAAGATATTCGAATCTTGAATGAAGCGCAGGGGTATTTGGGTTATTCGTTGGATACTGATTTTATTTTGATAGGTCAACAATCGCGGTGCAAAATTTATGAAGAACTAATTCGTGAAAAACTGCCAAAGAGTCAATCAATACAATCCATTAGTGATAAGGAAGATGTGGATGCCTTAGTTATTGAAGGTGCTTTAGAAATCTTAAAAGAATTAAACTTTGATTCGAAAACAAGGGAGTTTGGGAGAAAGAATTAAGTACAAATAGAAACTTGCTTTTATTAAATAAGGGTTCATCTAGTGAAAAAGTTTTTTATCGCACTAGAGCAAACGTTTTCATATCGATGGTTAATGTTGATCATTATTTGCAATCGCTAAGAAGGAGGATAGTTTTGTGATTGTGTAAAAAAATATAATTTTAGGGGGAAATGAAATGAAAGTGAACATGAAAAAAACAGCTTTGATTTTGTGTATGGTACTTATGGCAGGGCTATTGGGGGCATGCGGGGCGTCGGAACCGACATCAGCAGCTGAAACGTTTCCAGATCAGCCGATTACCTTGATTTGTCCATGGGGTGCTGGTGGAGGAACGGATTCTGTTGGCCGAGCATTAGCTGATGTAGCAACGGATTTATTTGGTCAATCAGTTGTGGTTGAAAACAAAACGGGCGGTGTTGGGGTTGTCGGTATGACAACGAGCATGAACGCAAAGGCTGATGGATATACAGTTGGCTTGATTGCGATCGAAGTTGTTACACTTCCAAAAATGGGTTTGGCGCCTGACACCTTTACCTATGAAAATTATAGACCTTTGGCATTATTGAATGCTGATCCATGTGCAATTACCGTGAGCGTGGATGCGCCTTGGAATACTTTGCAGGAATTCTTGGACTATGCTAAAGAAAATCCAGGAGAAGTAACTGTGGGCAATGCGGGTTCAGGATCGATTTGGCATTTGGGCGCGATTGGTCTTGAAGAAGCAGCAGGCGTTGAATTTAAGCATATACCATACAGTGGCGGCGCAAATCCCGTTGTTGTCGATTTGTTAGGCGGTCATATTGATGCGGTAGCAGTTAGTCCAGCGGAAGTAGGCACTCATGTGGAAGCCGGTAAACTGAAGATCTTGGGCATTGCTTCTGAAGAACGTCTTGATAAATTCCCAGAGGTGCCGACATACAAGGAGCAAGGCATTGATTTAGTATTGGGAACTTGGAGAGGCTTGGCCGTTCCAAAAGATACGCCGGATGATGTTTTTGCCATTTTGGAGGAAAAATTTGTTGAAGCGGCAAATGATCCGAAATTTTCAGATTTTCTTGCAAATGCCGGTTTGGGTCATATAGTTATGGGTTCAGAAGATTTTACAGCAAAGATTCAGCGTGAAGATACTTTATTGGATCCAATTTGCGCTAAATACTTGGAAACAGCAGAGTAATAGTATGAAATGCCGAGGGGATGCTTATTTCATCCCCTTTGGCAATTCGGTTGAATAGGAGAGAGTAGTGATGTCATCAAAACGTCATGCAACAAAAAAACAAGCGGATTTGATCGCAGCAGGGATTATGCTGTTAATCGGGATTTATGTATCAATTGAAGTAGCTGGATTTAAAAAGATTGCCAGTTTAGATATTGGACCGGCCTTTTTTCCAAAAATATTGGGTTGGTTGCTGATCGCGTTCTCTATCATGCTTGGCGTCGAAGCAATCAAAAAGAATGACACAGAAGAGGTTGTTTTTCTCAACCGGAATCTACTGATTGTTTTTGCGTTTGTGGGAGTATATGCGATCGTTTTCAAC
>JABXKS010000050.1:0-12302 GCA_013619125.1 Clostridiales bacterium | reverse complement strand
TTTGCTTTCCATTTTAATGAAACTGATGGGAGCGGAGACTTGGAAGAAAACAATTATCATTTCGATTATAACAACTTTTATTATATATGGGATCTTTCATACTTTTTTGAATGTGCCATTACCACTGGGGCTTTTAGAAGGGCTGATCTAAAGAGGGGAAAGGAAAATGGAAAATCTACTAATTGGATTTGGCAATGTTCTGCAAATTAAATACCTGCTGTTAATCTTGGCGGGGGTTGCCGGGGGGATTTCGATCGGTTCTTTGCCGGGATTGACAGCGACCATGGGGGTTGCTCTTTTGTTGCCAGTTACCTTCGGGATGGAGGCAACATCAGGTTTTTTGATGTTGATTGGCATCTATGTCGGTGCTGTGTATGGCGGATCGGTTGCGGCGATTTTGCTGCGTACACCAGGCACGCCAGCGGCGGCGGCTACTGTGTTTGACGGAAATGAGTTTGCGAAACGTGGCGAAGGGGGACGCGCCATTGGGATCTCAACGACATCTTCGGCAATCGGAGGATTGATTAGTGCCTTGCTGCTGATCTTTGTTTCTCCGTATTTGGCGGAATTTGCGTTGAAATTCAGTTCCGCTGAGTATTTTGCCTTGGCCTTTTTTGGCTTGACGATTATTGCCAGCATTTCGGCGAAATCTTTGGCAAAAGGATTGGCAGTCGGCATGGTGGGCTTATTGATTTCTACAATTGGATTGGATCCCATGACAGGATATAGCCGATTTACTTTTGGAAGTTACTATTTGTTTAGCGGATTCTCGCTTATACCAGTGATGATTGGACTATTTGCCATGCCGCAGATTTACACAAGTGTTTTGGAAGGGGATTCACAGAGCCATATCAAGCAGAAGGTGACAAATATTTTGCCAACTAAGGCGGATATGAAGCTAATGCTGCCAACGGCGATTCGTTCAGGATTTTTAGGAACTTTCATTGGATCTATTCCAGGGGCGGGAGCAGATATCGCTGCCTTCACGGCGTACAATGAAGCGAAACGATGGTCGAAGTATCCCGAAAAATTCGGTACAGGAATTGTGGAAGGCGTTGCGGCACCTGAAGCGGCAAATAACGGAGTTACGGGAGGCGCTTTGATTCCCCTATTGACCCTGGGTGTTCCAGGTGATGCGGTTGCAGCCATTCTTTTGGGTGCCTTGACCTTGCAGGGCTTGCAGCCAGGTCCGATTTTGTTCCGGGATCATATCGATCTTGTATATACAATTTTTGCAGGTGTTATGGTTGCGAATGTATTTATGTTTATTCTTGGAATTTTAGGAATTCGAATATTTACGAAAATTGTGTCCATACCGAAATACTATTTGATGCCGATTGTCTTTATTTTATGTATTGTTGGTTCCTATGCAATCAATAATAGCTTTTTTGATGTTCTGGTTATGATGGGATTCGGTATTGTCGGCTACTTTATGCAAAAGGTTGATATGAGTGGTTCTCCAATTGTGCTCGCCATGATTCTGGGACCTATGGCCGAGGAAAATTTGCGTAAGGCATTGGTGATTTCGGACGGTAGTCCATCGATCTTTTTGACAAGTCCAATCAGCTTATTTTTTTTACTCGCAGCAGTCGGCACGATTGTATGGCCGATTGTAAAGAATTTTAAAAATCAAAAGTTGGTATAAAATGAGCGTAGAAATTAAGGAGGAAAATCATGAAATTTGTACGATTTGAAACAGAAGCGGGGCTCGTCAGTTACGGGATCCTTGAAGGAAATCAGATTGAAGCGATTGTCGGGTCCATCTATGATACATATGAGAAGACGGGTGAAGTGGTTTCTATCGATGAGGTGAAACTATTGGCGCCTTGCGAGCCGGGCAAGATCTTTTGCGTCGGTTTGAACTTCCCGGATCATATCGAAGAATTGGGGTATGATACACCGGTAAAACCGGCAAACTTTTTAAAGCCCAATAGTTCCATCGCCAGCACGGAAGAAGCAATTGAAATTCCAAAACATGTGGAGCAGGTGGATTACGAAGGGGAACTGGCCATCGTCATCAAGGATGAAATCAAATATGTAACACCAGAGGAAGCGAAGAAACATATTTTGGGCGTTACGCCGCTCAATGATGTGACAGAGCGAGCGTTGAGCTTTACGCCTTCATTAGTGACCTATAGCAAGGCATTTGACACCTTTACGCCTTTTGGTCCGGTGATTGATACAGAGATTGATCCAGATTGCACGATTGTTCGCACTTATTTGAATGGAGAAAAGGTGCAGGAAGGGAATACGCAGGAGATGGTTTTTTCACCTTCTGAAATTGTAGCCTTCTTGTCTCAGGGAATGACCTTGTATCCAGGTGATGTGATTAGTACGGGGACGCCTAGCGGTGTACGCGCCATGAAAGACGGTGACCGGGTTGAGATCGAAATCGAGGGAATTGAGAAACGTTTGGTGAATCTTGTTGTCGATACCCGATTGAATAAGGAGTAAGGGATGATTTATAGTACGATCAAACGGATTGAGAAAGAGTTAAATCGATATCCGGAGGCCATTCAACGCGGGTTGCTTTATCTGAAAGACACGGATTTTTCAAGTCTTGAAGACGGGCGGTATGCCATTCAAGGTGAGAAATTCTTTGTGATTCTCGGAAAGATGGAGACCAAGGCGTTGGAAGAGACGATACCGGAAGCTCATAATCAGTATCTCGATATTCAATGTACTCTCTCAGGAAAGGAAACTATTGGATTTGCACAGCGAAAAGCCAGCCAGCCTATTGCTGAGGATCTCCTTGAGGAGAAAGATCTGGTTTTGTATAAGAATGAGCTGGACTCGGAATCTTATCTTGCATTATCCGAGGGGGAGTATGCGATCTTCTTTCCAGAGGATGTGCATCGGCCTTTGGTCCGTCGCGGATCTGTGACGACGATAAGAAAAGCAATTGTGAAGATTCATATGGGTTTGCTGTAGAGAAAATAAAACCGGGTTTGCTTTCTGCTTTCCATACGGGATATAATGATGAATAGAATGAAGTGAAAGTGGGCAAGAGGATGGAAAATCAGAGTCGGTACACCATTCAATCTGTTAACCGTGCGTTGCGGATTTTGAAATTGTTTGATGAGCAGAATCAGGAATTATCGATTGTTGAAATTAGTGCAATGATGGATTTGAACAAAAGCACAGTGATTCGTTTTCTGGCCACTCTGGAAGACGAGGGTTATTTGGAGCGGGATCCGATCTCGAAGAAATACAAGCTGGGCATTGTTTTGTTTCGGCTGGGTAATCTTGCGGAGAAATCTTTGGATATCAATCGTGCCGCTGAGCTGGTGATGCAAGAATTGTCCAATGAAACCGGATTGATAGTGCATATGGGAACCACGCAAAAAGAGAAAGCGATTCTTTTGCAAAAGAAATGGCCGAAAAACTATATGAGCGATGTAGAAATGATTGCAAGAGTAGGTGGTTACATACCGACTTATTGCACAGGGATCGGTAAAATCATGCTGGCTTTTCAGTCGCAGGAAAAGGCCGAGAAATATACGAATCGAATTGACTATCGCACATATACGGAAAATACCATTGATACACCAGACAAACTTATGGCTGAGCTAGCCGAAGTTCGCAATCAAGGGTTTGCTGAAAACAATGAAGAACATGAGCTCTACATGTATTCTTTGACCTATCCCATTCGAGATCACCGCAATCAGGTGGTGGCGGGTATCAGTTTAAGTGGAATCAAGGTAAAAATCATGAATATGAACCAAGAAGAACTACATCAGTCTTTAAGAAGGGCTGCCTTGCAAATTTCCCGTAAGCTTGGGTATCATGGTTCATAAGCATGTATGGTTGGAGAAAATAAAATGGAATAAATTGCTACGCAACCCTTTGGTGAAGAAACCAGGGGGTTGTTTTTTTGCATTGAATCGTCAGGTAACTCTGAATAGTTGGGGGAATGTGGGAAAATGTGAGATTGCATGTTGTGAAATGTGAGAAGATGTGATAACATGTGGTTATTGAAAACGATATCTTGAAAGATCAGTGAAGAGAGGCTAACAATGGGAATATTGAATTTGAAAAAAACAGGTATTGCTTTGATGGGTACCATGATTTTAGCCCTGGGGATTTTCTTGATTCTAAGCGAAACCAATGGAGCGGATCCCATGAGTGTATTTCTGCAGGGGGTTCATCTAAAAACAGGCTTGCAGATTGGCACCATCAATCAACTCCTAAACGGCAGCATTTTGTTCCTCGTGTTTTTGCTGGATCGATCTAGCATTGGGATTGCCAGCATCATCTATGTCACTTGCATTGGATTATTTATGAATCTTTTTTTTGCCTATATCCCCTATGAATCGGCAGGAGGAATCTTGTCCATTGGAACAACTGTATTTGGCGTAATCCTGATCGGCATAGGCGCGGGTGTATTTTTATTCGCGGATTATGGTGCCGGTGCGGTGGAGGGATTGATGGTCTATTTGAATGATCGAACGGACTTTCCACTAAAATGGATTCGAATGGTGATTGATGCAGGCTTTGTTATGGTCGGGTTTCTGCTTGGAGGCATCGTTGGTATTGGAACCATCGTGGGTGTGATTCTCGTGGGCCCAACAATTGAGGGCACGCTACATATGCTAAATAGAGTCAGCGCAAAACAGGCTGGAACGGAGACGCAGGCAGATCATTGGATGGGAAGTGAAGCATAGAAAAAAAATATTTGAAATTGTGAGATAATGAGTGGTTTTGTGTTGTAAGTTGTGAAAATCTGTGGTAACCTAATTCCGGATGAAAAAATCTTTTTATACATATTTATTCGCTATATGACGAATTATAGCGTGACATTAATTCGATAAATAGAGTGAAACTTAGAAAAAACCGGATAAAACCAGAGAGGGGAACAAATATGCTAGCGATTGAGCGGTTAAAGAAAATTGAAGATTTGTTGAAGGAAAATGGGAGTGTGGTCATTAGTAGGCTAAGCGGTTCCTTGAATGTGTCAGAAGAAACGATTCGACGCGATCTGGAGAAGATCAGCAAGAATATGAAAATCAAACGGGTTCGCGGGGGTGCGTTTTTACCAGCAACAACGGATAACGAAGTACCCATTAAGATTCGGGAGACCATCTATCTGGAAGAAAAGCAATTGATTGGAGCGGAATGTCTTTCCTTGATCGATGATGGAATGAGTGTGATGCTTGATAGTAGCACGACGGCTTGGTCTGTGGCGAAAAACCTGAACCAGAGTGGGAAAAAGGTGACAGTAATCACCAATTCACTTTTGATTGCCAGTGAGTTCTCGGAAAGCAAAAATATAAAAGTCATTTCTACTGGTGGCACCCTTCGGAAATCAACCAATTCTTTTGTGGGGTATATGGCAACGAACGCACTTTCAAACTTATCGGCCGATTTAGCTTTTATCAGCTGTACCGCCATTACAAACGGGTTTGGTGTAACAGATAATCACGAAGCGGAAGGGCAAGTGAGAAAGACGATGCTGGAGCGTTCCATAAAAAAGGTGCTGATTGTCGACTATACAAAATTTGATACGCCGGCTGTCAATCCGATCTGCAACATTCAAGACCTGGATCTTGTGATTACGGATAGAAAGGTGCCAAAAGAATATAAGAAAGTTTTTAAAGATCTGGAAGTGGAGCTTCTGATCTGCAAATAGGAGGAAGTAGTATGGATAATTTTAGATTTAAAAGCGCGACACGTATTTTGTTCGGCAAGGGGCTAGAAACTCAAGTCGGAGAAGAGATCGCGGGAAAATATAAGAAAGTCTTGATTCATTATGGCGGTACGCATGTTGTAAAATCTGGACTCGTGGATCGAGTGACAAAGTCGTTAGAAGCGCAGCAGGTTGAATTTGTGTTCTTGGACGGTGTTGTGCCGAATCCGAGATTGACATTGGTGCATTCCGGCATCGAGCTTTGCCGCAACGAGGGTGTTGATTTTATCCTTGCCATCGGTGGAGGATCAACCATTGATTCAGCAAAGGCGATCGCCTTGGGCGTCCCTTATGCAGGCGATGTCTGGGATTTCTATACTGGAGTTGCATCTCCTGAATCGGCTTTGCCGGTAGGAACAATTCTAACGATCCCAGGTTCTGGATCCGAAATGTCAGAAAGCAGCATCATTACCCATGAAGAGAAGAAATTAAAATACGGCATCGACAATGAATTGATTGTGCCTGAGTTTTCAGTTTTGAATCCCGAGATGTGCCTGACGATTCCACCACGTTTGATGGCGGCAGGGATTGCTGATATCCTTTCCCATTTGATGGAGCGTTATTTTACACCAACCAAACAGACGATTTTAAGCGATTATCTATTGGAAGGTGCCATGAAAGCGGTGATGGAAGCTGGATTAAAGCTGATGGCGGATCCAAAAAACTACGATCATGCTGCAGAGATCATGTGGTCCGCAACGGTGGCGCACAATGGCATGTTGAGCTCGGGTCGTGTTGAAGATTGGGCCTCCCATCGAATCGAGCATGAGATCAGCGCATTATATGATGTGACCCATGGCGCTGGCATGGCGATGGTCTTCCCATCATGGATGCGAGTTGTGATGGATGCAGATATCGAACGTTTCTGCCGCTTTGCGAGCGAGGTGTTCGGCATTGCGGAGAAGGACAATCGCGAGGAACAAGCAGAAAGTGGAATTCAAGCACTGGAAGGCTTCTTTACAGCTTTGGGCCTGCAGATTCGATTGTCGGAAGCTGGCGTGCCTATTGATCAATTTGAATTGATGGCGAAGAAGGCGACGCAAAACTCGGAATGGGTAGGAAACTTTAAAAAGATCAACGCGGAGGATATTGTGAAGATCCTCGAAATGGCGGTGTAGAATATGAAATTATTGATTAAAAACGCAAAAATTTTACCAGTCGATGCTGCGATGAGTGTGATCGAGAATGGATGGATCGGTATCGATGGAAGCACAATTGTACTCGTTGAAGAGCGAGAAACTGAAGCTGTATTGGCATTTGATGCGGATCGCGTGATCGATGCGAAGGGGAAAATGGCAATGCCGGGATTCGTGAACACCCACAGTCATTCTCCCATGACGATTCTACGTTGTTACGGAGACGACCTTCCTTTGAATGAATGGCTTTTTGGGAAGATGATTCCCACGGAAGAGAAATTTAGCAAGGAAGACATCTATTGGGGCGGCATGCTCGGGATGATGGAACAGATCAAAAGTGGAGTCACCTGTTTGGCCGATATGTACGAGCCCAGCAATATTTTGACGGATATGGTGGTGGAAAATCAGATTCGGGCAAATATTGCAGGACCTCATATCACCATGAATCCCGAAAAAGAGTATGAAGAGTATGTGGCGCATATCAAGAAATGGAATAATTCCCATGATGGATTGATACGAGAATCTGCCATTATCCATGCGATTTATACTTATTCGGAAGAAAAGATTCGTGCCCGTGTTGCCGCGGCTAAGGAAGCGGGAACAGGGATGCAGATTCATATTTCAGAAGCGCCTTTTGAACAAGCGCAGATCTTTGAGAAATATCAAAAAACACCGATGCAAATGTTGGAGAGTTGGGGCGTATTTGATGTGCCGACTGTAGCCGCCCATTGCGTGCATTTAACGGATGGGGATTTCGAGATTCTGAAAAAACGCGACATCAGCGTTGCTCATTGTCCGTCGAGCAACCTGAAACTGGGAAGTGGAATTGCTGATGTGCCACGCATGCTTGCGGAAGGTATCAACGTTTCCATCGGAACCGACGGCGCGTCCAGCAACAGCAATTTGAATTTTGTGGAAGAGATGCATATGACAGCCATGATCCACAAGGGTAATTCCATGAATCCTTTGGTGGTAAACGCCAAGGAAGTGATCCGAATGGCAACGGTCAACGGCGCCAAAGCTTTGGGCTTCGGAAATGAAGTGGGTTCATTGGAAGTGGGTAAAAAGGCGGATTTGATTTTGGTGGATACAGACAAAGCACATTTAACACCGCTTAATAATCCATTCTCGGCAGCTGTTTATAGCATGCAAGGATCGGATGTGGACACGGTGATTGTCAATGGAAAGATCTTGATGGAAAATCGAGAAATGTCCTTGGTCGATGAAGAAAAAATCAAATACAACGTCAATAAAATCGCAAAACGATTAATCTAACAGTAAACCTTTAGGGAGGAAATAAAAGATGTCTGAAGAAAATTTGCTACCAGGAATTCGACTGAAAGTCGGAGATATTACACCGCGTGTTTTAGTTTGTGGAGATCCGTACCGAGCTGAGAAAATCGCAGATATGTTGGAGAATATGACCTGTCTTGCCAAAGGCCGCGAATACTGGACGTACCGAGGCGATTGGAAGGGCGAAACCATTACTGTTTCATCTCACGGAATTGGTGCCAGCGGTGCCATGCTTTCTTTTATCAGCCTGATCAAGGGCGGAGCGAAAGTACTGATTCGTGTGGGCACTTGCGGCGGATTGAAGCCGGAAATTAAAGCTGGATCTTTGATCATCGCGACAGCGGCAGCAAAGGAAGACGGCGTTTCTAATATTTACGTACCGACTTCATTTCCAGCGATCGCGGATTTGGATGTCACCAATGCCTTGGTACAAAGCACAAAAGACAATGAGATGGAAGCCTTCAAGGGTATTGTTGTCACCCAAGGTGCATTTTATGGCGGCGTCATGCCGACAAATACGGTGGAGCAAATGAAATCGGGTGCCATTGCGGTGGAGATGGAAATTGCAGCTTTGTATACGGCGGCGAGTGTATTTGGCGCACGTGCGGGGTCCGTCCTTTCTGTTGATGGAAATGCCCTGGCGGTATTGGAAGCGGCAGAGGAAAACGATCCGGATCCGGAATTGTTGAAACGAACCGTTGAGAAGAGCATCAAGATTGGTTTGGATGCCTTGGTTGCAGTAGAGCTGTAGAGATTGGAGTTTAGAATGAATATAACGGAAGTAAAGACTGAATTGCTTGATGTGACATTGGAATCCTATCAACTGAAACTTATGGCGGGGACCAGCGGAAACGCAAGCGTTTATCATAAAGAAACGGAAGCAATGATCATCACTCCATCAAGTGTATCCTATGATGGGATGACGATTGAGGACCTTGTTGTCATGAAACTTGACGGCACCATTCTGGAAGGCAAGCATGATCCGTCTTCTGAATGGAAGATGCATGCGCAGGTGTATTTGGATCGGGAAGATATCAGTTGCGTTTTGCATACCCATTCGCCATTTGCAACGGGTTTTGCAGTATGCCAAGAAGGTATTCCTGTGATCTTGATTGAGATGGTTCCGTTTTTGGGCGGCGATGTTCCAGTAGCAGCCTTTGGCATGCCGGGAACTGCAGAACTGGGTTTGGAAGCGTTGAAAGTGATGCGCGACCGAAAGGGCTGTCTGCTGGCGAACCACGGCACCCTTGCCATTGGGACTTCGATCCGAAGAACTTTTATGTCTTCGATCTATCTGGAAGATGCGGCAAAGATTTATCATATCGCAAAAAATGCGGGAGATGTGAAAGTGATCCCGGAAGAGCAAATTGAGGCGATGCGCAACAGCTAAGCCGGAGATGGAAAAGTGACAACTTGGATGGACATAAGCTTCATTAAAATTGGTTTTATTAAGAAATCATAGATGTGTAGTAGCGGAAATTGAATTCAAAATCGAAGGGAGAAATGAAGGTGTCTACAAATTCAAAGGTTGGTACAAAAAAGAAGGGTATTAGCTTCATGGATCTGATGAGTGTGTCCGTAGGACAGATCATCGGCTCGGGAATCATGATTTTAACGGGGATTGCAATTGGTTTAACAGGTCAAGGGGTGGCGTGGTCGTTTATCGCGGCGTCAATTTTGATTATTATTCCGATTACTGCTTTGGCGGCATTGGGTTCAGCCATTCCATCGAATGGCGGTATGTACACCTACGTGCGTGACTTAATTGGTCGGAAAACGGCATTTTTCTATGTTGCATTGCTGGTAGCGGGACAATTGGTTCTTGCAAACTATGCGATCGGTTTTGCTGAGTATGCGAAGGAATTTATTCCTGGATTAAACAGCGTATTGGTAGCCAGTGTGATTATGACTTTGATCTTTTTCGCGAATCTTCGTGGATTGAAAACAGCCGTATTTATTCAGAATATCATGGTTGTTATGTTGCTAGCGGCTTTGGGTCTGTTTATCGCCTTTGGTTTGCCACAGGTAAAAGACTTCGGCTCGTTCTTCGAAGTGGCAAATATTATGCCATCCGGATTTATGGGATTTGTATCAGCGACCTTCTTGGTTCGTTTTGCCTTGATCGGTGCGGAGTACTTGTCTGAATTGGGCGGCGAGTGTGAGAATCCTGGAAAAGAGATTCCTCGTGCCATGATCCTTTCGACTTTGATCGTTGCGGTTGTTTACTTCTTAATGGGTGTTGTCGCATCCGGCGTACTTCCGGTAAGCGATGTAGCATTCCAAACCTTGGGTAGTGTTGCCAAACAAATCTTCCCACCGGCAGTTTATGTCTTCTTTATTGTTGGCGGCGCGATGTTTGCCTTGGTTTCTTCTTTGAACGCTGTATTCGCATGGTGTACAAAGGGAATTAAGATGGCCATCACAGACGGCTGGCTTCCAGAAGCTTTGGCGGTTGAAAACAAAAAATACGGCACACCGCACCTTTTGTTGGGCGTCTTTTACATCGTCGGCATGCTGCCAATTATTACTGGCGGAACCATTGAGTATATTGCGATCATCGGTAACAACATCGGTTTGATCTTCGCAATCTTCCCAGTATTGGCCTTGATGTTTTTGCCTAAGAGAAACCCGGAAGCCTACAAGAATGCATATTTCAAATTGCCAATGTGGGCAATGTACGCTTTGCCACTTGTGAGCGCGGCGATTTACGCTTTCGGTTTCTATTCAAGTGTTGATTTTATTGGGCCGTTTGGTTTGAAAGTTATGGCTGGATATTGTGCATTGGTTGTCCTTTATGCTTTTATCCGTGAACCAAAAGTGAAACAAATCGAAGCTGCAAAAGCAAAAAAAGCTGCATAAAGCAATCGGCAGCAAAACGGGGGTTGAACAATGAAAAGAGAAGATGCAAATCTAGCCTTTATGTTGCAATACGAGCATGTTGCTTGGTATGAAGCAGGTAGTGTACGAATCTTAGATAGAAGAATTTATCCGACAAAAATCGAGTTTGTTACTTGTAACACGCACCAGGAGGTGGCGCAAGCCATCGCGGACATGGTCACGCAAAGCGCGGGTCCATATACCGCAGCTAGCATGGGCATGGCCTTGGCGGCCGATGAGTGCAAAAAGCTGAAGCAAGTGGATCAAATCAGCTACCTGAAAGAAGCGGCATATCGATTGTCTCATGCGCGCCCAACCACGGTGAATCGCATGGAGATGATTGTGGGTGGTTGCATGAAGGCTGCAGAAAAGGCGATGAAAGCGGGCAAGGCAGTTGATGAAGCGATCTTCCTTCATACCATTGATTCCATGAATCGAAGGTATGCAAAGATCGGCGAAGTGGCCAAGTACTTGGTGGACATGTTCCCGGATAATGGGAAGATTATGACTCAATGCTTTGGCGAGACCATTGTCGGAATGATGCTTCGAGAGGCGAAAGAACGTCAGAAGAATATCAAATTGTTCTGTCCAGAAACACGACCATACCTGCAAGGGGCTCGATTGACTTCCTCGGTTGCCTACGACATGGGCTTTGATGTTACGGTGATCACGGACAATATGCCGGCCTTCACCATGCAGACAAAGGGGATTGATCTATTCACATCCGCGGCGGACTCCATCACCATGGACGGTCATGTAGTCAACAAAGTGGGAACCATGCAAATTGCCATTGCGGCGAAATACTTCGGCATCCCATACTTTGTTACTGGCATTCCGGATGAAGGATACAAGACGATCGAAGATGTTACGATTGAAGAGCGGAATCCAGCGGAGGTACTCGAATGCCGCGGCATTAAGAACACCTTGGATGGCGTAAAGGGATACTATCCTGCCTTTGACATTACACCTCCCGCTTTGGTGAGTGGTGTGGTTACGGATCGTGGGATCTACAGCCCCTATGATCTAAAGCGCTATTATGAAACCGAAACGGGAAATTACTGGTAGACGAAGCTCCTGTTTATAGCAAAAAAATACCGCCAGCACAATTTTGTGTTTGGCGGTATTTTTATTTTATTTAACGAGGTTGTTTGGAAAGCGAAACGCTATAGCAAGTTGTTTGCGGCGGAATGCTCATGGTCATTGCCATGCTGTGGGTGAAGCTGATGCGGTCTCCCACTTTGTAGCCGGCAAAGAGGGCTTCCATCATGGTGTCATCGCTTAGGTGAAGAAGCATGTCGCCCTTTTCTGTT
>JABXKS010000049.1 GCA_013619125.1 Clostridiales bacterium | reverse complement strand
ACGCGGTGTATATCGAAGTGTGGGATCCGCACAGTACCTATCGCCATCTGCACCAATTGGTGCGGGAGTCGAGGATGCTGACTGCAGACAAGCCCATTGTTTTGTCGGCGTATGTTCATCCTTTTAACCAAGAGGTTTCAGAAGAAGAGAAAGAAACGGCTGCGCTGTTGACCATGGCGACAATCTTTTCATCGGGCGGATCACATTTGCTGTTAGGTGAAACCGATGGCGCGTCAGCGGAAGCCTACTACGTGAACCATGGGAAGTATCAAAAGTCCTTCGGAGATGAATTGGCACGGTATTATGACTGTATTACGGCCTATGAAGAATGGCTGTTGGATCCGACGATTATGGATCTAACCGGTTACTTTGTGGGGGGCATCAATGAAGAGTTGATGGTGAAAAACTATCCGTTTTCCGGGGAGTATGCGCCTGAGAAGATTCATGTGCAGCTTACTAGAAATCAGGATACCTACATGGTGCAATTGATGAACATGCTGGGTGTGAAGGATGATACATGGAATGTACCGCATATGCGGCCGTTGGCTGTTGAAGACATCGAGGTAGAGTTGATGATCCATGATGAAATCGAATCTATTACCTTGGTGAGCCCCGATGTGGACTTGGAACCGGTCGAATTGGACTTTGTGTATGTTGAGCATTCACAAGGGAAGGCACTACGGTTTGTCGTGCCAAAGCTTGAGATTTGGGATATCGTACTGATCGAGAAGAAAAAAACTAACGTATAACCGTATAAACGAAACCGCCCCTTGGAGGAGAGACATTTTTTAATTGTCTGTCTTCCAAGGGGCAGTTTATATTTAGGGATTATGGTGTTAATATCTCAAGTTGTTGAAATTCTTTTTTTGGTATGATGCTTCCTTTTGTTGCGACAACTTTCGCAGATACTTGGTTGGCAATCTGTAGGCTTTTTAAGTAAGAATACCCTAGTTTTTTGCAAGCCATGATTGCGCCAATATGAGAATCGCCGGCGCCAATGGTATTCACAACTTTCGTCGGATGGCCAGGGGCATGATGCAATCCGTTATTGTCGTAAAAATACGAGCCATTTTCCCCATCGGTGATAATGATTGTATTGTTTGTTCTCGAGAATAGAGCGCGTGCCGCTTGCTCCAGAGTCTCTTTATGAGTAAAGGTCATGATTTCATCTCGATTCAAGTGAATGATTGGAGAGAGTTTGAATAATTCATCCAGTTTGTGCTGTTCAATTCTGTTGATGCGAGGACCTGGTGCAAAGTAGATCTCCAATTCATTGTTCTTCTTCAAAAATGAAATGATCTCATCGCCAGTGGGTTCCTCAATCTCCAAACCGCATATATAGGCACTGTCATAGTCATTCATATTTAGGTCTTTCAGCCAACTCTCCTGAAAGGTATATTCGGCACCGTGGTAGGAAAGAAAGGTCCGTTCTCCACCTGGCTCCACATAGCAGTAGCAGCAACCACTATCCTGATCTTTGATTCTAATAAAGGGTTCAACGCCACTTGCAGACAATTGCTTTGCGACATAATCTCCATAAACTCCAGTTCCAATTGGGGAGCAAAAGAGATGAGGAACTTGAAATAACTGGACTACATTCTGTACGTTATAAGCGCATCCACCAAGTAACATGGTTTGCTGCTTCACGTGCAAATCTTCAGTGGTGCTGGGTAAAGCGTTAACATCGATGATAATATCTAGGACGGTTGAACCGATAATGAGTGTCTGTTTCAAGGGTGGCCTCCATTCAAAGTCTTTCATTACTCTGGCATTATATCACTAAACACGAATGAAATGTGGGTAAAAATATAAATTATACGTGTTTTTTGGAGATATCTTTTTTGAGAGTCCTTCCTATCTTTTATCATGATATGCAAAGTAGTTTCTATGAGAAAATTACGTGCAGGAAGTAAAGAAGTGATGACTAATAGATACAAATCCATTGCTTGACTATGAAGGCAATTGGCAAAGCGTTCATCGATGACCAGACAAAGCTGTATTCTCGAGGATTCAGAGTTGGTGAATCGGAAACGTTTATACATGGAAAAGTAGGCAATATATTTAGTAGTAGAGAAAATGAACGGATTGAAGGAAGGAGACTTGCAAGGATTCATTGTCATGGCATGTTAAATCGGAGCTTGAAAGAATGTGAAGGAGGGTGAATATGTCGAATTGGCTAACAATTATTGGTGCCTTGCTCACGTTGCTTTGGGGTGTGGCGCATTTGGTCCCTACGAAAAATGTGGTGAAGGGTTTTGGCGAGTTAAGTGAGGACAATAAAAACATCATACGAATGGAATGGATCAATGAAGGTGTTACACTCATATTTCTTGGCTTGCTGCTACTCGTATCGATCATCGTGACGGGAAGTGTTGTGTACTATGTAAGTATGATGAGTATTGTTATGCTTGTCGTATTGGCAATTATCTCTTTATTCACCGGTTTTCGGGTGAATTTTCTTCCGTTCAAGTTATGTCCTGCAATCTTCTGCCTATCAGCTTTTTTGATTGGTTTGAATCTTGTGATTTGAAGGGATAGACTCAAGCTGTTTTGTTTTTCTGGAAGGATATGAGAAATATAGCTGAAAACGGGAAGCGAATCGTTGAGAGGAGCAACCGATTCTTCAGATATTGCCAATGACGAGTTGAGCGATAAAGGAAGTTAGAGGATTTTTACGAGTAGTTTTTAGAAGAAGCGTGATGCTCCTTCTTTTGCACTTTTTAAAATGTTGATTCGTTTGACGTTGAATTTCTTTCTTCGGGTATGGATAGTATGAGTGGAAAGGAGGAATGCAGAGATGAACCAAGCGATTGTTATTGGAGGCAGCGTCTTTTTTGCAGCAGCGTTATTGATCGGTTTTTTTCCTAAAATATTAAACAAAATCGGGTTGCACCCGCACTACCAAGGGGAAATCTATGATCTTTCTGGGAAGAAAGCCTTGCTTATTACAACTAGTCACGGGACATTAGGAAAAGGCGGCAAGAAAACCGGGGTGTATGCCTCTGAAATGACGGTACCATATTACCAGTTTCATGATGCGAAGATGCAGGTTGATCTAGCCAGTATCGCGGGGGGCGAAATCCCGATTGAACCATTGAGCCTGAGGTATCCGGTGGCAACGCCAGAAGACAGAAGATACGCAAAGGATGAGAACTTTAAAGAAAAGGTCAAGCATTCGTTGAAAATCGATGAAGTGGATTTTTTGTCCTACGACCTCATTTTTATGGCGGGAGGCTGGGGCGCGGCATATGATCTTGCTCAAAGTGAAGTCTTGGGCGAGAAGTTAACCCAAGCAAATGCGGCTAAAATCATTCTAGGTTCCGTTTGCCATGGCGCGCTTGGATTTATTCGTGCGAAAGAGGTGGATGGAGAGCCTCTGGTAAAGGGCAAGGTGATCACGGCGGTAACAGACAAGCAGGTCAAAGAGCTAAAAGTCACGGGTACTCCGATGCATCCGGAAACCGAATTGCGGAAGCTCGGTGCGAATTTCAAGAGTAACACAGCGTTCAAAGATATCTTTGCAAATTTGATTCTTGTTGATCGGAATCTTGTAACGGGGCAAAATCAAAACGCAGGCGCGGCAACAGCGCAAACGATGATGCAATTGCTGGAAGAAAAAGAAAAGTAATGGGTCCTGAAAATGAAACAGGCACATCCCAATGGGGGTGTGTCTGTTATTGGGTTTGGGGGAACTTTTACTTGGTGGATTATGGGTAATTTAAGTCGCCCACTTTGTTCATGCGGTAAAGCGTACTGCCGGGTATATATAATACGAACAGACCTTGACTCTTCGCGTAAAAAAAATATTCAAAGATGTTGAAAGGAGGGAATAAGATGAAGAGAAAGGGGCTTCGAAACATACTAATCCTCTTACTGTCTTCTATATGCCTATTGACCTTTTCAATGCCTGCGCATGCAGCAGAGGATTGGAAACCTGTTGAACTCCCGGGTTATGCGGATATGAAGACGTCAGTAAGCGGTTTTACCACGGACCACGAAGGCAATGTGTATATGGTTTATTCGATTAGTGATCCAACGGGTGGGATTATGCCGTTTCCCATGGCACTGAAGTATGACGGAAGTACGTGGGAAGAGCTTGGTTCAGGCTTCATTGCTGAAGCGAATGTTGGACAATGCATCCTCAGATATGATGAAATGACAGGAAAATTGTACATGGGAATGCTCACAATCAATGGGATTATTCACATTTATGCGTTCGAGGATGATGAATGGACGGAACTGCCTTACACCGGAAGACTGATTCGAATCGACTCGCAATTCATGTATTACGATTTTCAGTTGATGCCGGATGGAGCGCCGATGGTCGCATATGTTGACAGCGAGGAAGACGGTAGAATAACGGCAAAGGTTTATCGGAATGACCATTGGTCAATTCTTGGAGAACCAGGTTTTACGGAGGATACTGCCAGTTACATCAGTCTTGCTGTTGACGATTCGAAGGAACTTGTTTATGCAGGGATGATCATTCAACGAAATGTTGTTGAGGTTTGGAAATTCACGGATGACACCGGCTGGGAAGCGACAGATACCAGCATGATCGAAGCAGGATATCCGTACTGGACGAAGATGGCTATGGGAAACCAGGATAGGCCAATTTTGGTTTATATGGATACGGATCAGGAATGGAAGGCATTTGGCTTGATCTATGATGAAGGAACATGGACAACGATGGAGCCATATCCGTTTTCGCCAATGTTGGGCACCATGTTTAAACTGGCAACGGATTCAAATGGATGGCCGATTGTATTTTTCAATGACTATGAATATGAGAAGAAAATCAGTTCCATGCGATACGATGGGACAAAATGGGAATATCTTGGCAGCCGGGGATTTTCGCCGCAGGAAATTTATACGGTATTCGCCGGGATTGACAAAGAAGACGTGCCGTTCATACTCCTACCCGAGATGAGCACGGAAGGCCATATCCTGAAAATGGAGATCGGAGAAGTAGAAGCCGGGGTTGGTGTTCCAGAGGCTGAAAAGCCTGATGAATCGGTGGATGAAATAACGTCTGAGCCGGAAACCGAACAACCTGTGGAAGAGCCAGAGTCTGAGCCGGGTCTTTCATCTGCTATTTTGATTTTTGGAGGCGCAGTGGTTGTCCTGATCGTGATCTTCTTTGTTTTCAAAAGAAACAAAAAAGACGATGAAGAAATGAAGTGAAATTTGAAGAAGTGAAAATTACAATCGAAAAATACTATCGATTCAAGAAGAAAACCAGTTCAATGCTGGTTTTCTTTTTTTGTGAAGACCTATCACTTTTGCAGACTCAGGAATGTTTATCATTGGGAGAAAAGGAAATCTATTTAGTAGTAGAGAAAATGAACGAAATTAAAACAGGGGGCTTACATGGATTCAATTTATAAAGTGCAGACAAGGAAATCCCTAGAGGGTGCGGTAGAAGATGTGAAAACAAAGCTGCTAGAGAATGGTTTTGGGACATTATTTGAATTGAATTTTAAAGATAAAGTTAAGGAAAAAGGACTTGAGATCAATGACAACTTTATTTTGCTCGAAGTTTGCAATCCTTATATCGCGAGTAAAATTTTGCAGGAAAATATCGAAGTTGGTTATATTTTGCCATGCAAAGTTGTCGTGTATGAGAAAGAGGGGAACAATTATATCGGGCTTATCAAACCAACAGCTTTAGTGGATTTGGTTGATCCGTCATTCAGGGACATGGCAAATCAGGTTGAGGCGATATTAATGAAGTCGATTGATGAAAGCATCTGATTAAGATCAATATTTTGGAGGAATTGAGGATGTTTGAAAACTATTATTTTCTTCTTGGGGTCGTCAATAATTTATTTTTAATCACAATCTTTTTGCTGGTTAAAGTTTCTGAAACAGCGAAGGCGAAGCGAGTGGGGCTTGCTTATTTGTTTCTTGCTATTCCTACGATTTACGGGCTATGGCTTGCACAGCAATTGCAAAAACCGATTCAATACAGCATATTTCTTCTGATTTTTTTAGCGTTTCTTTTGTTAGAGGGCGTATACGAGTTTGTATTAAAAGTGCCTTTTCGAAAGAGCATAAAGTTGCTAACGCCATATTTGATGCTTTATTGGTCTATGAATTATGGATTTATTGTAATGCCATGGAAAAATTCAAGGATGCAAGGGAGCGTTGTATTGGGACTCTTTGTCATCCAGCTTATTGCGAATCTTGCTACGCATATCAAAAAAAGCGAGTAGCTTTTGCCGTGAATAGACTTGAACCAGTGGTACACTGATACGCCATCATTCAAGGGTATATATACGTTGCTAAGTTTCATGGCTATTTTCAAGTGGATGGAGATGAAATTCGTGGAAAATGATGTTCTGCAAATCGAAAATGTGACAAAAACGATCAAAGGAAAATCCATTATCAAAGGCATCGATTTCAAGATTAAAGCAGGAGAAATCTTTGGTTTTCTCGGACCGAACGGCGCAGGGAAGTCGACTACACTTCGAATGATTGTTGGACTTTCCAAACCAACGACCGGTCGGATCACCATCTGCGGGCATTCGATTCGTAACAATTATATATCTGCGATGCAACATGTTGGTTGCATTATAGAAAATCCGGATTTATATGACTATATCAGTGGATACAAGAATTTAGAGATGCTGGCGGCGATGTCAAAAGGTGTTCATCATGATGACATCATGGAGACCGTTGTAAATGTCGGCATGGAAAATCGAATTTATGACAAGGTCAGTACCTATTCTCTGGGGATGAAACAGCGGCTGGGGCTCGCGCAAGCACTGATGCATCATCCTGAATTGTTGGTGCTGGATGAGCCGATGAACGGCTTGGATCCGCAGGGAATCTATATGTTCAGAACTTTGATTAAAAGACTGGCTGAAAAAGAGCAAATCGCGGTACTGATCTCTTCACACTTGATTTCAGAGGTACAGCTTTTATGTGATCGTGTGGCTATTATCAATGACGGCTTAATTATCAAAGATATGCCGATACATGAATTGATTCCTTCCAGTGAAATTTCTTGGGAAATTGTAGAGTTGGAAAAGGGACAAGCTTTTCTTGCATCTCGATTCAATATTGCCGCTCTCATTGTGGACGGTCGATTAAAAGCGGTCGTCGATCTCAAGGAGTTGGCTTCGATCAATGCTGCATTGATTGCTGCTGGATTTGAATTGAAAACCGTGAGTTCGGCACATCAATCCTTGGAATCACTTTTCTTGGGACTTACAGGGCATCAAAAGATCATGTAAGTATAAGGTGGGATACGATGATAGCACTTATTCAAAACGAAATATTTAAAATGCTGCTAAAGAAGAAAATGATCTTGATCGTGGTCTTGCTGATTGCTTTTATCGGATTATTCGTTTATGGGGAGCAATACGTGTACAGAAGCGCAGTTGAGCGATTCGAAACCATGGCAGAAAATGGTACTTTCGATTGGCGCATTCTCACCGAACAGCAAATTACGAGATTGAACGAGCGGTTGGACAGTGCGTATATTCCAGAAAGTGGATTGCAATCCATTGAGATTCAAATCGAACAACTTGAGTATTTTATTGAAAACAACATCAATCCCATCACACCGAGCGCAGCCCGATTTACAGTTGACTTTGCGGAACAATCCCTTGTTCTGTTTATTCCGCTCTTGATATTAATTCTGGGTGCTGATCTGGTTTCGGGAGAATTTTCAAAAAGGACGATCAAAGTTCTTTTGACGCGCGCTGTTCCAAGATGGAAAATTCTACTCAGCAAATATATCGCCCTACTTATGATGACGACTCTCGTTCTGCTGTTGATGGGTCTAATCGCAACGTTGGTATCGGGGATCTATTTTCGCTATTGGGGGTTTAATGAACCCATTGCAACAGGATTCAGGTTGATCAATGGCTCACTTGATGCGCGAAACGTCATCATGATTACAAGAAGCCAATATATGGTATTGATTTACGCGTTGGCATGGGTCGTTTCGGTTGTGATTGCGACCATCATCATGATGGTTTCTGTTTTGGTCAAAACAACGGCTTCTGCCATCGGAATTATCATGGCTACCTTGATTGGAGGACAGTTTCTCCAATACTTTCTTTCGGAGTGGCCCATCGCAAAATATTTTTTTGTTTCCAATTTGGATCTTTCGAAATACATGACCGGGTCCTATCAGCCGATAGAAGGGATGAGCCTTGTTTTTTCCATCGGTGTCCTGCTATCTTGGGCCGCTGTTTCACTTCTGATCAGCTTCATCGTATTTATCAAGGAAGATGTATTGGTATAAGAAAGGACTGAGTCTTATGTTCAAGCGGGTTGTTTGGCCTGTGCTGTTTATCAGTTCTCTGGTGCTGAGTGTTGTTTTTATCGGTGGACTCGTCGCATCTCTGATTATTACTTCCGCACAAGAAAGAATCGATGAGACGCCTGCCCAAGAAAAACAGCAAACGGGAAAACCAATGGTGACACAGGAGGACGATTATTATGAACTCTTATTGATAGGGGACTCCATGGCAATGGGTATCGGGGATGAGTTTGGGAGAAACCTGGGAGAGCGGTATGTGGAACTGACTAAAAATGAAACAGATGTAATCGAATGGAAGGTTGTCAATCTTTCTGTGCCTGGTTCCCAAACAAATGACTGGGTTCGGTTGCTGCAAGATGATTTCTATGTGGACTCTCTGCGAACCGCAGACCTGATTTTTCTTTCTATAGGAGGCAACAATATCAAGGAGATTTATCAGGAGGAATCGGTTGCAGGATTGATGGAATATGAAGAGGTGCTCAATGATTATTTGTCTGAGATTCAAACCATCATGAATGCAATAAATGAATTGAACACGGATACACAAGTCGTATTTATAGGACTTTATAATCCATATGGTGCGTCGATCGGCGAGCAAAAAATCCAATTGTTGCTTGAGTGGAATCATGAAACTCAATTACGAGTCGATGAGAAAGTGAATCGTGTGTATGTCCCGCTTTATGATCTGTTCAAATATCATCAAGATACGTACCTGTTTTTGGATGATTTTCATCCGAATGAAGAAGGGTACGATGCTATTGCGAACCGGATTTATGAGGTTGTGGGAAAGCTGAAATAGGGAAAATAGAGAAGAAAAAGCGGAAGTATACTCTTATAAACGAAACCGCCCCTTAGAGGATAGATATTTTTCAATGGTTTGTCCTTCTAAGGGGCGGTTTATATTGCGCCAATAGGTGAATCGGATGGGAGAAAGTAAAAAGATTTCATTTAATTGATGAGTTCAATTCTGGAGATGCGAGGTCCTGGCGCGCTTGGATTCATTCGTGCGAAAGAGGTTGACGGACTCGCCGGAACGGGCTACGATAAACTCAGTGAACTAAATAACTGAATAATTTGTAATCGAGCTGAGGATGGCTCGTTCTGGGTTTTTACGAATGACTTTCAATAAGATGAGACGAGGGGTTAGAATGAAGAAAATACTTATAAATTTTGCACATCCTGCAGTATCCCGATCGCGAATTAATCACGCTTTGCGGGCAGCGGTGGAGAATATTGAAGGTGTGACGATTAATGATCTGTACGCAAATTATCCGGATTTTCTGATTGATGTCAAAAGAGAGCAAGCACTTTGTATGAGTCACGATATCATTGTTTTCCAGCACCCGTTTTATTGGTATCAAACACCGGCGATTATGAAAGAATGGCTGGATTTGGTTTTAGAGCATGGTTGGGCGTATGGTTCAGGGATCAATGTGCTTGAAGGAAAGTACTTTATGCAAGCCATAACAGCTGGCGGAGATAAAGGCACGTACCAGAGAGAGGGATTGAATTACTTTACGATTGGTGAACTGATTTCTCCGTATCGCGCGATGGTGAATCTTTGTAAAATGAATTGGCTTCCGCCTTTTGTTGTCCATGGCATCCATCGTGGTTTACCGGAGGATGAAGTGACATTTCACGCTGAAAACTATCGCCGTGCAATTATTGCGTTACGGGACGGGATGTGTGATATGGAGAAAGCGCTATGCGAAGAATATATCAACAGAGATTTGGATCAGGTGATTAGGAGGGGATAGCATGGAAAGTTTTCTTTTGCAACTTTTTATCTTTTTGGCATCAGCGGCCATAGCGGTCCCCATTGCCAAGAAATTGGGTCTCGGATCGGTGCTCGGATATTTAATCGCGGGGATTGTCATTGGACCCTTTGGATTATCGCTGATTGCGGATGTTGAAGTTGTTATGCACTTTACGGAGTTCGGCGTTGTCATGATGCTGTTTTTAGTAGGTCTTGAACTGAAACCATCCATGCTCCGGGAGATGCGCACCTCGATTTTGGGGATGGGCGGTAGCCAGGTGGTATTTTCCAGCCTATTGATCTCTTCGGTTGCCTTGTATTTTCTGCCATGGCAGCAAGCCGTGGCCGTTGGGTTGATTCTATCCTTATCTTCTACGGCAATTGTTTTGCAGACCCTGCAAGAGAAGGGCTTGATGAATACGCCACCAGGACGATCAATATTTTCTGTCCTTTTGTTTCAAGACTTGGCCGTTATCCCGATGTTGGCGCTATTGCCGTTATTAGCGACTACGGCGGTGCATGAACAAGGTCATGCGGAGACGGCGTTGGTGGATCTCGCTTTGTTGCCAGACTATTTACAGTTTATTGTGACCGTGCTGGCGGTCTTTGCGGTCTTCTTTCTTGGTAAATTTGCCAGTCGTCCGATTCTTCGAATCATTGCGGCGACAAGGGTGCGTGAGATTTTTGTGGCAACCGCGCTTGCCTTGGTCGTAGGGATCTCATTGTTAATGACTGCTGTGGGGCTTTCCCCAGCGCTTGGTACCTTTCTTGCTGGGGTCGTATTGGCCGATAGCGAATATCGTCATGAGTTGGAAAGTGACATCGAACCGTTTAAAGGATTGCTTTTGGGCATCTTTTTTATCTCCATTGGGGCCAGTCTGAATTTCATATTAATCGGAGAGAAAATCCTATTAATTGGAGGAATCACAATCGGCTTGATTGGTAGCAAATGGCTCGTACTTACGATCATCGGACGGGTCTTTCGAATGCGAAAAGAAGAGAATACCATGTTTGCGGTTGCGCTGGCGCAAGGCGGAGAATTTGCCTTTGTTTTGTTCCAGTTTTCAAAGGCGAACGGGGTATTGCCTGATTCTATCGTAGAGCCTTTTATCTCGGCTGTCGCCATCTCGATGTTTTTAGCCCCGCTTTTATTCAGCTTGTATGAGAAGTTAAACGACAAGAACCAGACGGAAGAAAAACAACAACCCAAAGCCGACGCGATTGATCGTAAGGGGCAGAGAGTGATTCTTGCTGGTTTTGGACGGTTGGGAACAGATCTGGGTAGATTTTTAATTTCAGTGGGCATCAGACCGGTGATCATTGATCACGATATTGCAAATGTTGAAGTGCTGAGAAAGTTTGGGTTTGAAGTGTATTATGGAGACATCACCCGCTTAGATCTCCTTGAAGCTGCTGGAGCGGCGGAAGCCGAGCTATTGATTGTAACGATGGGAGATATCGACGTGTCGAGAAAGCTTGTCGAACTGGCGAGGAAGCACTATCCGAACCTTGAAATCGCCGTCACTGCGTCCGATTGGTCTTCTGTCTATCAAATGATGGATCTGGGTGTTGCGCATATTCGTCGGGAAACCTTCGGGAGCGCCCTTGCCTTGGGTGAAGATGTTTTGAAAATCTTGGGTAAGGATCCCTATGAAGCGTATCGTTTAATGAGGATCTTCAGGAAAATGGACGAGGCAATGTTGCAGGAATTGTATAAGAGGTACCAGGAAGATGAAGACAATTATATCTCGCACTACCAGCAGCATATGGCGAACTTGGAAGAGTTGATGGGACTTGATATGGCGGCCGACATGGCTGAAATGGATAAGGCATGGACGGCAAAAAAACCAGTGCAATAATCGTTATTTAAGAAAGTCAATCAGAGATGATTGGCTTTTTTGTTTGCGTGGCATGTTGTAAGCAAGGGCGTCTCCGGCGATGGAGAAGTCCGAATGAAGCTGATGGTGGTTATAGGGCCGGAGTAAACCAGAGTTGGCGGGTAAGTAGGATAACCGTTCGAATGGTCGTTTTCTAGCAGGTGAAGCATACTTAATTATCTGAAGTTCTAGCTACTCGATAGGCGCGAATTTAGTGAAGAAGTTGAATCAGGAGATTTGCTTGAGAATTCAGCATAAGAAAATCGATGAAATAAGATGAGAGAGGGGGGCGTTGTGATTTGTATCAAGATTTATTTAAAGGTATAATTAAATTAATGGAAAATTCAGAGAAATCACTCATTGAATGGAAGGTGAATCATGAAAAGAGTAATTGTGATTGCGATTGCAGAAAAAATAGCAAAATACCATTGTGGAGAATTGAAAAGTTTTTTTGATGACGAAATTCAAATCGATTATATTATGGCTTCGGATGACAATATCAAGGTCATTAGCCAATACAACATGATTATGATTACGACGCATACTATTATTGACAAGATTATGCCGTACGTAAATGAGACTTGTAAAATATTCAAGATCGTTAAAAATATCAATCCAAAAGGAATTGAGAGAATCAATAAAATTCCCTATGGGTCTGAGGCTCTCGTTGTTAATGTAGGTCCAAAGACGGTATCAGAAAGTATCTATCTAATCTATTCATATGGAAGAACGGACTTGGAACTTCATCCTTATTATCCTGGAATTGAGAATTACAAAGAGCTGGACTATATTTTGACACAAGGCGAGTTGGATATCGTTCCGCAATATGGGGGGACGATTGTTGATATCTATAATACGACAATTGATACAAGAATATTCTTGGAAATTATTTCTTATTTCAATCTGGATAACAAGAAGTTTCTTAGTAAGTTGATGAACCGCACAAGCATTAAAAGTGAAAGTGTGGATGCGGTTTCTTTTGTCATTAGTGAAAGGTACATGCTTGACAATATCATCAACGTATTGTTCGAAAACTTAAAAGAAGGTGTGTTGATTTATAACAGCGGTGGCGTTGTTACATCAAGTAGTGATAGTGTGCAAAAATTGCTAGCCAAATCAACACAAAATATCCTGGGGAAGAAAATCAGCGAGGTGCTTCCGGTAGAACTCGATCATATTTTCGGAAGCGAATCTGTGGAGTCCATGATAAAGGTGAATCACGATCCGATGATTTGCAATATTATGCCGAAAATGACTTTTGGAAACAATGACTATGGGTTGGTTATATTAAAAAAATTTAACGATGCAGAGATGAAGATGCATGTCTATAAAAAGGAGTTAATGGATAAGGGACATGTATCAAAATATCGGCTAAACGATATTGTCGGCTCGAGCGGCGCGATCCAGAAAATCAAAAACATTGCAGTGCGGATGGCGAAGAGTGATTCGACCGTACTGATTATGGGTGAAAGCGGGACTGGAAAAGAACTCTTTGCACATGTGATTCATAATAATTCGAAGAGAAGCAAGGAACAATTTGTTGCGGTCAATTGTTCGGCGATTCCAGAGAATTTACTCGAAAGTGAATTGTTCGGGTATGAAGATGGCGCGTTTACGGGTGCAAAAAAAGGCGGAAAACGCGGGCTGTTCGAAATTGCCAATGGAGGAACTCTATTCCTAGACGAAATTGCTGAGGTTCCACTCCATCTGCAAAATCGATTATTACGGGTTCTACAAGAAAAAGAAATCATGCGAGTTGGAGGCAATACAATTATAAATATTGATGTTCGGATTATTGCTGCAACGAATATCAATTTAAAGAAACAAGTGGAGGTTGGCAAGTTTCGCAAGGACCTCTATTATCGTTTGAGTGTTCTGCCGATTACGATTCCACCACTCAGGCAGCGAGGGGGAGATGTATTTGAGATATTTAATAGTTTGCTTGCAGAGCGGCGAGCGAATTTACAAATAGACGAAGCTGTTCATCAGTTTTTTCTCTCTTACAATTGGGACGGCAATGTTCGCGAATTAAGTAATTGTATTGAGTATCTGTTGAATCTTCAGAAACCTGTCATTGGCATGGCTGATTTACCAGACAACATGAAAATAGATCAGGATTTTGTTGAGCGGACGAATCAAATTCCAATTAATGACAAACTAATCGAAGAACTGATTCTTCAAATTATCTATGATCGTAGTGAAAAAGGAAAGAAAACAGGTCGAAAATCGATTTCAGCTGAGCTGGGAATCCAAAAAATTTTTATGAGTGAGCAAGAGGTGCGAAAAGAATTGATTCGATTGCAGGAATTGGGATGTGTGGAGATTGCTTTAGGGCGGGGTGGAACAAAAATTACTAAAAAGGGGATTGTGTATTTGAATCATTAAAGGAATCAAATGGTTTAATTGTATGAGCGTATACAATTAAACCATTTGTTTGGTGCAATTATGCGAAATAGAGCATGAAATTGGTCGGTCCATAGTGATTTTTTATTGGCACAAGACTTGCAAAGGATAGAAGTGAATATACTAAACGAAAATAGGAGGAGAATAAATGAAAAGCTATCGGCAAATTCTGGTGTTGCTACTTGTTGCGATGATGCTTCTGAGTTCTGTAGGATGTACGCAATTCGTCGCCTCAACGGAAGAACCTGCATCAGGCGACGAAGCAGTGACAAATCAATTGGACCCGGCAGATCAAGTTCCAGCGATAGAGTTTTGGATTCAAACGCAAGCGGCTGATCCAATCCGCTATGAAGCGGGATTGATGGTTGCGGAAAGTTGGAAAGAACTTGGATTTGAAGTTGACGCACAGACTCGTGAGTGGGCATCGATGTCTGCAGAAGGCATGAAAGCACATGAACATGATGCTTTTATGGTGAAATGGGGCGGAAAGCCTGAACGAGTCGATCCCTATCATTGGCTCTACTCCATGCATCATTCATCCGCAGCCGATGAAGGTGGTTATAATATTGCGGGGTATATTAATCCAGTATATGACGCGCTTGCAGAAGAATTTGCGACGAATCTTGATTTAGAAGCACGACAATCTGCTGCGATGGAAATGCAAGAATTGCTTGCTCGTGATGTTCCACAACCACCAATGTTCAAACTGGAATTAAAAAACGCGTATAATCAAGCGAAATTCACAAATGTTACACCAGGTGTTGGTTTAGGTGTATATAGTTTTTGGAATTTCATGAACATCACACCGAAAACTGATGATAAGATTCTAAACTTAGGGCAGGTCAATGATATTAATCTACTAAATCCTTTGGCAACAAAAACGGGACAAGATATTTATATGCTTAAAAACATCTATGATCCTTTGGTCAGACTTGATGTGAAAGGGGAAGCGGTTTTGTGGTTAGCCACAGAGCTTAATGAGATTGATGACACAACGATTGAGATTACGATTCGAGATGATGTGAAATTCCATGACGGAGAGCCGCTTACTGTGGAGGATGTTAAATTCACTTTTGATTTTGCGAAAGAAGTGAATTCTCCAACGTATAAGGGGCATGTGAAGAGCATTGAATCCGTGGAGATCACCGGAGAGAATACCGTTACGTTCAAATTATTCGAACCGTATGCGCCGTTTATATCAAACACATTGTCACAATGCCTAATTTTACCTAAACATATTTGGAGTAAAGCATACGAGGAAAAAGGTGCTGAAGGCGTTCTTACTTGGGATAATTTACCAGCGATTGGATCGGGACCGTTTGTCTTTGATTATTGGAGACCAAATGAAGAATTCGCTTTAAAAACCAATAAAGAATACTTCCAGAAACCTAAAATTGATGCGATTATTAGAACCCCATATGCCCAGGCGATTGGATTGGTTCAAGGGCTTGTAGCGGGCGAAGTTGAATTAACATCGGCCAACATGTTGCCACTAGACTTGGAAGCAGTTGCAAAGAATCCGGATATTGCCATTGTTGAGCTACCGGATGAAGGAAGCTATATAATTCATTACAATATGAGAACAGCGCCATTTGATGATGTATATGCACGTCGTGCTTTAACGATGGCGATTCCACGCCAAAAAATCATAGATGTTGTTCTTGATGGTGGTGGACTTTCAACTTTTAGTTTGATCTCTGAGACGAATGAGTTTTGGTTTAATCCAGATGTTGAACAATTGGACTTCAATTTGGATGCTGCAAGAAAAGAATTGGAAAACGCAGGATATCGCTGGGATGACAAAGGGAGATTATACTACCCTGAAAATTTCCAAGTCACTCCAATTATGCCTGAATAAGAATGATTAAATCGACCAGATTGATGGGTTAAATCAGTCTGGTCGATTTAAAAAAGACATAAATACGCGATTGGAATGGAGAGCTTATGAGATTAGCCAAATATTTATTTAAAAGACTCATTATTGTATTTATCACATTGTTCATACTTGTATCTATTGTCTTCTTGATGTTCAGAGTCATTCCGGGCGATCCTGTTAGTATGTTTATCGATTCGGGGCTTGATGCCGAATCACAGCAATTGATGATGAAGCTTTATGGATTGGATAAGCCGATTCCAGAGCAGTATATCATTTATATGAAAAATCTCTTTCGTGGAGATTTGGGGAATTCATTTACCTATGGAAAATCCGTTGTTGAAGTGATCTCTGAGCGATTTTTAAACACATTGGTTCTGACGCTTACATCATTAATGATTGCTTTTACACTGGGAATAAAAACTGGAAGTTTTCTTGCTTGGCATCGCAATTCCAAGATTGATTTGGTTGGAACAATTTTAGCGTTGATTGTGCGGTGTGCGCCGGTTTTTTGGACCGGGATGATTCTACTCTCGATTTTTGCCTTTAAACTAGAATGGTTGCCACTTGGTGGAATGACGAGTGTGGGTCAAAATTTCACAGGATTCTGGGATAAAATTTTGAGTTTGGACTTTTTAAAGCACTTGATATTACCTGCAATTACCTCTGCTTTATATTCCATGGCGACACCAACATTATTAATGAGAACCTCAATGCTGGAAGTGATTAAGGAAGATTATATCGAACTTGCTTATGCAAAAGGCATTCCAGAGAAGAAGGTGCGAAGACGACATGCGATGAGAACGGCATTATTACCTGTTGTAACGATTTTTGCCGTGCAGGCAGGCCTTGCTATTGGTGGTTCAGTATTGGTTGAAACTGTATTTCGATGGCCTGGAATGGGAAGAGAAATTGTTCTTGCAGTAAGCTCTAGGGATTATCCGATGGCACAAGGCGCATTTCTATTTATTGGGTTTGCAACGATTGTTTTTAATCTGATTGCTGATGTTTTGTATGCATACCTTGACCCAAGAGTGTCGTTAGGATAGGAGGAGCGGGATGAAGAACATATTTAAATTGTTCAAGAAAAATATTATCGGGATCATTGGATTGTCGATATTCATGTTTTTTGTGTTGGTGGCAATCTTTGCCGATCAGCTTGCTCCCTATGACCCAATGGAAATTCAATTCTTTGCAGAGGGTGGCGTGAAACGACTTTTGTCACCATCCATGGGGCATTTGCTGGGAACGACTTATATGGGAAGAGATATTTTTTCTCAGATGGTGATCGGCACGCGAATCGCTGTGCTTGTCGGCGTTATTTCTGCAGTTTGTGTGGCCTTTATTGGAACGAATATTGGGTTGATTGCTGGATACTTTGGCGGCATTGTTGAGAGAATCCTTATGGGAATCGTGGATGTCATGTATGGAATACCATTTTTGCCCTTTGCATTAATTTTAGTTTCTGTTTTAGGTCCGGGTGTCCAGAATGTGATTTTGGCTATCGTCTTGATTACATGGCGGAATTCTTCCCGGGTGATACGAGCGCAGGTATTATCTCTTAAGAATAGAACCTTTATTGAAGCCGCAAAATTAAGTGGTGCCAGTGATTTTCGAATATTGTATAAACATATCGCGCCCAATGTGGTGCCAGTATCTTTGATTTACGTTTCTACCTCAATGGCTTCGGCGATTATGTCGGAATCGAGTATCAGTTTTTTAGGTCTTGGTGATCCGATGCAGGTGAGCTGGGGCAGAATCCTATTTACCTGTTATCAATCGCAAGCGATGTTTAAAGCACCTTGGTGGGTTCTTCCTCCAGGTATTGCAATCACATTATTGGTCTTGTCTGGATATATGATGGGGAGAGCATTTGAAGAAATTGCAAATCCTAAGCTAAGGGAGAGATAAGTATGACATTGCTTGATGTGCAAAAACTATCAATTGAATACAGGTTGTCGGATGGCAAATTACGGGCAGTTGATCAGGTCTCCTTGAAGTTGGAAAGTGGAGATGTTTTGGGTTTGGTTGGAGAAAGTGGATGTGGTAAGAGCACCTTGGTCAAAGGAATTATCAATCTTTTGCCGTCAAACGGAAGAATTATTGAGGGAGATATTGTTTTCGAGGATGTTGTTTTAAACAAGCTTTCAAAAGAATCGATGCGAAAAAAACGGTGGAAGGAAATCTCATTAATCACGCAGAGTGCGATGAACTCGTTAAACCCGGTATACCGAGTTGGCGATCAGATTGCAGAAGTGATTATTGAGCATGAAAAAGTCGGTAAAAGATCCGCGATGGAAAAAGCGGAAGAACTCTTTGATCTTGTGGGGCTTGATCGAGGACGGCTGCAAGATTATCCGCATCAGTTTAGTGGCGGGATGAAGCAACGAGCGATTATCGCGATGTCGTTGGCACTTAATCCAAAGTTGATTATTGCCGATGAACCAACCACCGCATTGGATGTGATTGTTCAGTCGCAAATCCTTGAAAGAATGAATAATCTTCTTAAGGGGTACAGCGGATCGATGATTCTTGTTACTCATGATGTTTCGGTCGTTGCCCAGACTTGTACAAAAGTTGCAGTGATGTATGGAGGTAAGATTGTCGAGTACGGCGATGTCGTCCAGGTGCTTAAAAAGCCCAACCATCCCTATACGATGGGACTAAAGAATGCGTTTCCTTCTTTGATCGGAGAGAAAAGGGAATTGGTTTCGATTTCCGGAACCCCACCAGACCTTTCAAAGGAGATTTTGGGTTGTCGGTTTGCTGAAAGATGCCCATTTGTCATAGAGCGCTGCAAGGGTATGAGCCTTGAGAAAACGGAAGTTGAGAATGGATATTTTTACTGCATTCGCCATGCAGAAAAAGAAGAGCTAAGAAAACGAGCTGATTTGCCCGAGACTTGGGAATCAGAGGTATAGGAGAATGACGGATGAATGAGAATGGAAGCAAAGTCATTGAAACGATCAACTTGAAAAAAGAATTCTCAGTGAAAGTGAAAAATAAAGGGAAAATCAGAGAGACTCGAGTATTGAAAGCGATTGATGGAATTAATCTTCATGTCTACGAGGGTGAGACGCTTGGTCTTGTTGGTGAAAGTGGTTGTGGCAAGACGACTACAGCGAAGGTGCTCTTGGGCTTATATCCGCCATCCAGTGGAAAAATCATGCTTGAGGGAGACGATATTTCCCATCTGAACAGATCGCAAATGAAGAGTTTTAGAAAACAAGCGCAAATGGTTTTTCAGGACCCGTATGAATCCTTGAATCCGAGGTTTAAGATTAAACACACATTGATGGAGCCTCTCGAGATCCATGGGATTGGAAAAAACAAAAAAGAAAGATACGAAATGGCAAAGAAGATTTTGGGGGAAGCCGGTCTTCGACCAGCGGAACAATTTATGGAGCGGTTCCCGCATGAAATGAGCGGAGGGCAGAGACAAAGAGTCGCTATCGCTCGAGCTCTCGTATTGGAGCCAACTTTTCTGATTGCGGATGAGCCTGTATCCATGCTTGATGTTTCGATTCGCGCTGGAATATTAAAACTTTTGAGAAGTATGATCGCAGAAAGGAAATTAGCCGGGATTGTGATTTCTCATGATATCTCGCTAATCCGGTATATCAGTGATCGAACAGCAGTCATGTATCTTGGCAAAATTGTTGAGCAGGCCAATACCGAAGCTTTGATTAAAAAACGGTATCATCCATATTCTGAAGCCCTGCTTGAGGCGGCACCGAATCCGGATCCTGAAGTGAAGTTTAGTTTGGAGAAAATAAAAGGCGAGGCACCGAATGCTGTTGATATTCCGTCCGGTTGCAGGTTTCATCCTCGATGCCCTAAGTGCATGGAAATCTGTAAAGAAGTTGAACCAAAAGAAATTGAAATTGAAGAGGGACATATGGTGATGTGTCATTTGTATGGAGGAGCTGGGAATGAGTAAAGCATTGATTATGGAAGAGTTGACTTGGGTTGAATTGGAAGACAAGAAAGAAAATATCGAATTGGTCATTGTTCCTTTGGGATCAACAGAGCAACACGGACCAAATACCACACTCGCAACGGACACGGTTCGTGCGCGGGAAATGGCACGAATGATCGGAGAGATTTATGGGGACCGTGTGTTGATTGCACCAACTCTGCCGATTGGACTCTCTTATCACCATATGAAATTTCCAGGAACCATCACGTTCACATTAGATACCTATTTGAAAATTGCAAGGGATATTTGCTGGAGTTTCAAGCAACATGGGATGAATAAAATCCTTTTTATCACGGGACATGGTGGCAATAAAAGACCGATTCACGAATTTGCAACGGAAGCGAAGCGGGATTTTGATATGGATATCTATATTTCCAGTATGGGTGGAAGTCTCGTTCGGGAACTGAGTGAAGCCCATGGATTCGGTGAGTTTAAAGGGCATGCTTGTGAAGTGGAGACTTCGCAAATGATGGTTCTAGCTCCTGATCATGTTCGGTACGAGTCGCTAGAGGCGGCGAAGTTCAGAGAAGACACAAAATATTTTGATAAAGCATTTGCCTATGATGGAGGTGTTTTTTGGGATTATCATGAAGTGTCTGAAAATGGAGCCTTAGGTGATGCGACGAAGGCTAGTGTTGAATTTGGTAAAGAAATGAATGATTTGGTGATTACGAAAATTACCAATTTTATCGATAAGATCATTTTTTAATTGTTGATGTGAGGAGCGACCATGAAGGGATTCGAATTAACCGATCACAACGGGTTTGTCAATCGAGAGAATCGTGCGGATACAGGAAGAAACGGTATGGTTGCGGCGGCAAAGTATGATGCGACAAAAATTGGAATTGATATTATCAGAAGTGGTGGGAATGCCATCGATGCTGCAGTCGCAGTAGGGTTTGCACTTGGTGTGTGTGAACCGAATGCTTCGGGAATCGGAGGTGGTGGATTTATGACAATTCGTACTGGAACCACTGGTGAAATTCGATTTCTTGATTTTAGAGAAACAGCTCCGAAGAAAGTTTCGCCTTTGATGTGGCAATTGGACAGTCAAAGGGAAGTTGTGGAAGACGCTAAATCTCAAGGTGGTGAATCAATCTGTATTCCGGGTGAAGTGGATGGTTTGATCTACGCGCTGGAAACCTATGGGACATTGCCGTTAAAAGAGGTACTAATGCCTGCCATTCGCCTGGCAGAAAATGGTTTTAAAGTGACTGAAGGCTTGAAAAATGACCTTTCAGAATTTCGTGATAAACTGCTGCGCTATCAGGAAACGGGAAATGTGTTTCTTGACACATATCAAGTGGGGGATATTTTAACAAACAAGCCGCTGGCAGAAACTTTGAAGGCAATTGCAGTACACGGAAAACAAGAATTCTACCATGGGAAGATTGCAGAACAAATTGTACGATCTGTTCGACACTACGGGGGTCGGCTGGAATTGGAAGACTTAATGGCGTATCGTGTACAGGAACTTGAGCCTCTTAGAGGGACGTACAGAGGCTACGAGATCATTTCCTCGCCACTGCCGAGTTCGGGTGGGACACATATTATTCAAAGTTTAAATGTTCTCGAAAATTTCGACATGGGGAAGTACCCTGTCAATTCGGTTGAATATTTGCATCTTCTGTCTGAAGTTTTTAAAATGGTTTTCGATGATCGCAAGAAATATATGGGAGATCCAAATTTTGTAAAAGTTCCCATGAAAGGCCTTGTTTCTAAGGCGTATGCCAGAGAACTTGCCACTAAGATCAGCATGAGCGGTGTGAGTCAGTGTGATGGCAGCAACCCATTTGAATATGAATCGAAAGATACGACGCATTATTCCATTGCTGATCAGGCGGGGAATATGGTTTCTGTGACGAAGACAATTAGTGCGTTTTTTGGTTCTGGAGTGATACCTGAAAATACGGGGGTTGTTCTTAATTGCCAGATGCGGGGGTTTGTACGAGAGTCTAACCAAGTAAACTCGGTTGGGCCGGGGAAGAAACCGCTTAGTTCCATGAGCCCTACGCTTGTTATGAAAGAGGGGCATCCTTTTGCAGTTTTAGGCTCTCCAGGCGGCAATCGCATTATTACCACGATTGTTCAGGTGATTTCAAAATTAATTGATCATCAGATGACGATCAAAGAGGCGATCAATAGTCCGCGTATTTCAAATGATAGCAATGGCGTTTTGAACTATGAGCGACGGATCAGCAGGAACGTGATTGATGAGTTGATGCAGTTGGGACATGCAGTGAGTGAACTATCGGAATATGATCGAAGAATGGGTGGCGTTCAGGGCATTCGGTATGGTGAAGATGGAAACATTACGGGTGCCGCGGATCCTAGAAGAGAGGGTATCGCCATAGGATATTAATACAATTAATGTGGGTGACGATATGAACAAACATATGAAAAATTTAGGTATGAAAGCCATGGTTTCAAGTGGAAAATCAGAAGCCTCGCAGGTTGGTATTGAAATCCTTGAGAAGGGCGGGAATGCAATTGATGCCGCTGTCGCTGTTGGGTTTGCAATTGGAGTGGCTGAACCAGCCACATCGGGTATCGGCGGGGGTGGATTTATGACGATTAAGCCCACTGATGAAGAGGAAGCGGTTTTTATCGATTTTCGAGAATTTGCACCAGAAAATGCGACACCGGATATGTGGCAAGTGAATCAAAATGGGACCGTGAGGAATAAGGAAAACGTCATAGGTGCAAAATCAGTCAGTGTACCAGGTGAAGTAGCGGGTATGATTGAAGCTTTAAAGCGCTATGGAACGATGTGTTTAGAAGATGTGATTGCACCTGCCATTCGTTTGGCTGAAGAGGGAATCATTGTATCCAAGATGATGGAAAAGATGCTCGTGGATTATGCCGAACATCTTGAAAAATGTGAGGATGCGAAGCGGATTTTTCTTAATGGCGGCAGCGGTTATAAAGCGGGAGACCTCTTTAAAAATCCCGATCTGGCAGAGAGTTTGAAAAAGATTGGGAAAGAGGGGCGAGACGCCTTTTATGAAGGGGAAATCGCGGATGCAATTATTAAGACGATTCGGCAGCAGGGCGGGCTGATTACCCATCGTGATTTAAAAGAATACAAGGTGGAATTTCGGAAACCGATTGTAGGCGAATATCGGGGGTACACGATCATTTCTTCTCCGCCCCCAAGTTCAGGTGGCGCTCATATCATTCAGGCGCTCAATATTTTGGAGAATTACGACATTCGTACACTTGAAGTGAATTCGGCTGAGTACCTTCATCTGTTCTCTGAAACTTTTAAATTGGTTTATGAAGATCGATCAAAATTTATGGGAGATACAGATTTTGTTGATGTACCAGTGAAGGGGATTCGATCAAAAGAATACGCACGAATTCTATCCGAAAAAATCGATATGAATGTTGCACGAAATCCAGACTGCTATGATCCGTGGAATTATGAGCATGAAGATACAACCCATTATTCGATTGGCGATCAATTTGGCAATTTGGTTTCGGTAACCAAAACCATTAATCATTTTTTTGGATCGTGTATGGTTGCGGAGGGAACCGGTATTCTGTTAAATGATACAATGGCGGACTTCTCGACAAAGCGATACGATATCAACTCTGTCGACAAGCGGAAGAAACCACTAAGTACGATGGCGCCAACAATTATATTGAAAGACAAGAAACCATTTGCAGTGGTGGGTTCACCCGGGGGTGCGCGAATCATCAATATCGTTGTTCAGGTGATTTCCAAATTAATCGATCACGATATGGATATTCAAGAAGCGGTTAATTCACCTCGCATCACACAAAATACTTCTAATGTGATTTATTATGAAAACCGTCTTCAAGCGGAGTCGATTGAGCGGCTGTTACAGATGGGGCACGAAGTATTTGAGCGGCAGGCTTGGGATCATAAGATGGGTGGGGTGAATGGGATCAAATTCCTGGCGAACAATCTGATAACGGGCGGCGCTGATCCAAGGCGGGATGGTCAAGCATTCGGTATATAATATGAAAAATATCCGGAAATATGTGGGAAAAAAGGTTGCGGTTGCCACATTGATCGAAGCGCTTGAATTACGGAAACGGTATCTTAAGCATTCGATTTTATTATGGGATATACGGCAAATGGAAACTTGGAGCATGTTGTAAAGAACGACATTGAGAATCTATAGACAAAACGGAGAAATTAGCAAAGTGAAAAATTATTTGGATTGGGAGAACTCCTATGCGGACAACGAAAGAGAAGGTAACTGAAATCTTTGAAAGTTTGGTGCGAATAAGACGTGATTTTCATCAATACCCTGAATTGAGCGGGAAGGAAATTCGTACGGGAAGGAAGATTTGTGAGTATCTCAAGCAGTGGAATATTGAGTATGAAACCGGGTATGCGGAAACAGGCATTGTTGGAATTATTCGCGGCAAAAAAGGAAACGGGAAGACGATTGCTGTCAGAGCGGATATCGATGCGCTGCCTATTCAGGAAGCCACAGGATGTCATTACAGCTCTGAGAATGAAGGTGTGATGCATGCTTGTGGCCATGATGTTCATACGACAATACTATTAGGGGTGGGTAAACTCTTGAAGGAAATGGAAAATGAACTAAAGGGAAATGTAAAACTCTTTTTCCAACCTGCAGAAGAAGCGATTGGTGGCGCTAAGCGGATGATTGAGGATGGATGCTTGGAGAATCCACAAGTCGATCATGTGATTGGTCTTCATGTCATGCCAAATATTCCTACAGGGAAAGTAGAATTAAGGTATGGAAAGCTTAATGGTAATTCAGGGATGGTGAGGATTGTGATTCGTGGAAAATCCGGGCATGCTGCATATCCGGATACTACGGTTGATGCGATTGCAATCGCAGGAAATATACTGACCAGTCTACAGATGGTGGTTAGTCGGAATGTATCACCGTTGAATTCTGTTGTATTGACGTTTGGTAAAATATACGGTGGGGAAAAAGCAAATATTATTACAGATCAAGTAGTTATGGAAGGAACACTAAGAACGCTTGATACAGAGACGAGAGAGACTGTAAAGAAGATAATTGCACAAAATGCAACAAAGGTAGCTGAAGGACTTGGCGGAAGGGCTGAAGTAACTTTTCATGATGGATATATTGAGTTGATTAATGACCGTGAGGTAGTTCAAGTTATTGAAGAAACAGCTATTAAGATCATAGGGAATGAAAATATAGTTTATAAGGAGTTTCCAAGTCTAGGGGGGGAAGATTTCTCTTATTTTGCAGAAAAAGTTCCATCTGCATTTTTCCATTTAGGTTGCGGAAATAAGATTTTGGGAATTGTAGAGCCTCTTCATAATCGGAGATTTAATGTGGACGAAGAATGTATAAGATATGGTGTAACGATTGAAATTGAGGGGATTCTAGCTTTGCTTGAAAAATAAGGGAGTGAGAGTATTAAGAAGTACACTCCGAATATTGGGTAACGGCCTGAACTTGAACCTAGAAAGTAGACACGATAAAGTGTATTTACTCTTCTAGGTTTTTTGTTCTGTGATGTGAAACGGTTGGCTCTGTTTTTTTGATGGAGGGAATGGGTAGTAAATTATTGGGTTTCAATCAGTGAGGTGAGCGAGGTATTAGTTTCTAGGAGAATAAAGAAGGAGGGGTTGCTAGTGATCAGTAACAACAAAGTACAAGAAATAAAAGGAGTCATTCATGACAGTCATTTTAACGGTGTGGTGTCGATTGTAAATGATGCTGAAATCATTTTATCTGAGGGATTCGGGAAGGCAAATTTTGAACACGATGTTCCAAACACGACGAAGACGCGATTTCGAATTGCCTCCATCACCAAACAATTTACTGCAACGGCAATTCTCCAATTGCTGGACAAAGGGTTGCTTCATTTGGACGATACTGTCGACCAATACATACCTGATTATCCAAACGGCGATAAAATTACCATTCATCACATTCTCACTCATACTTCAGGGATCAGTAATTTTGCCCTTGAAACCGACTTTTATGATGTTTTACATGCGGAATCTGTTCAGGATGCATTGATCGATTTATTCAAGTTTGAGTCCTTGCAATTTGAGCCAGGAATGCAGTTCGCCTATTCAATCTCCGGTTTCTTGGTGCTCGGATTTGTCATTGAAAAGATCACGGGATTGAAATACGAGGATTACATAAAGAAGCATATATTTGAACCTTTGGGCATGACAAATTCAGGATTTGATCATTGGCAAGAACTTGTGGAAAATCGTGCAAGTCCATATGAAATGAAGGATGGCGTGATTGTAAATGCCGACTTTATTGATATGCGAATTGCCGGAGCGGGTGGAGGGTTGTATTCTACGATTGAAGATTTGCAGCTCTTTAATCATGCGCTAAAAGTGGCCAAGATCATAAGTCCCAACTCCGTTGGTTTGATGTTTGGCAATCAATTCGAGATTGCTGAAGGGGTTCATTCCGGGTATGGAATTTTCTTGCAGTACGGAGAACATTTTGGCAAGGACAGACATAGGCAATATCACGCTGGCGGGGGCGTGGGAGTCCGTTCCATGAATACATATTTGCCGGATGATCAGCTAACGATCACGGTGATATCCAACGTCAATGATCGTGATACATTTGGTACGATAACAAATGAGATTGAAAGGATTTTGCTTAGCTAAGACTTGCGCTAAATAATAGCTATAACAGCAAGGAGGCAGAGTATTTCGTTCGAAAAAGTGTCACCTATGAGGAGTTTTTGGAGATATCTGCAAAGGCAGAATCCAGGTATGAGTTGATTTCTGGTGGAATCTGTTGCCTTTGATGAGCTTGAGGTTGATGTAAAAATGAACCAGGAACTTCCCAGTCAGGGCGGTTTCTGGTTCATTTGATTGAGAAATATTCAATTACTTCTTATAATGGTTGAGGATCGCCCAAACAAGAAGAATGCCCACGGTGTATGCCAGGAGATCACTCCACAAAAAGCCCTGACCGAGCACGAGTCTTCCGGGCAATGTTTTTCTGATCGTGGTAATCCATTCGGCCTGATAGTTTTGGCTAAACTCGACGATAAAGCACAATACAAGGCTTCTTGCAGCCACGATGCGATTCGGTTTGTTTATATAGATGAATTTTATAATAAAGAAGATCATGATACCCCAGAGCATATCGCCAATCCATAAGGGCAGATAGGAAATCTTTCTCGAAACCAATCCCAATAGGATCGTTAGGCATATCCATGCAAAGGTTGTGAATCTCGCTTTTTTCATTGAGCATCCTTTCCGTTATGTGCAGGCAGATCGTTTGTGCGGATCAATACTATTCTATGATTCGTTGTCATCAATCTGCTTCTTGCAGGTGGAATCTTTGATATTCAAAAATACATCCAAGGATTTGCTTGATACCTCTTCGTGATCGATCATTTTTAGCATAGATGATACGCACTCCACTCCAAGTTTGAGAGCATCTTGATTGACGGATGTCAAGGTCGGCTGGACCTGGCTGCAAATGGGACTGTCGTCATAGCCGACAATTGAAATATCTTCTGGGACGCGAATATTTTGGTTTTTAAAAAAGTTCATGGCGCCAATCGCAATTGTATCGCTGAAACTGACCAAACCGTCAACATCAAGATTTTCAGAAACAATCTTATTTGCAACCATAGCCCCGTCTTTATCGCTGTTTTTCGAAAAGTACAATAAGTCGGGATCGATTTCAAGATTAAATTCTTTATGCGCTTTTATATATCCGTTCAGGCGATCGATGCTGGCATATCTGCCAAAAGGTCCATTCTTAGCCTGAAACAAGAATTCGTCCTTGTCGATGATTTCTTCGAACAATCCAGCAACAAAGGCGATCCTACGGCGATTTAAGCTTAGAAGGTATTTTGTGGCGATATAGCCGCCGTGTTTGTTGTCGTAGGTGATATGGGGATAATTGCTGTATGGATTTGTCCGGTAGCCGATGAGAACCGGCGTCTGCGCAAACATTGACAGGTCTTCAGTCATAGAAGAATGTGAGATGGGGAAGAAGATGACACCGTCAATCATCGAGTTTGCAAAGCTTTGTAGAATACGCTGTTCTTCCATCAGGGAACTGGCTGAGGAAGCAGCCAGGATATTGTAATCGTGTTTTCGGGCTTCCTCGACTGTGCTGGCCAGAAATTCTTTGAAATATGACATTGCCAAATCTGGAACAACGCAACCAATGATTTTGGATTTTTGCCCTTTCATGCTTCGAGCTGCCAAATTGGGGGTGTATCTAGTCTTCTTAATGGCATTCTGCACTTTTTCCCGCAACTGCGGGTCAACGCGATCGTTGTCGTTCAGCACGCGCGAAACAGTGGACGGGGATACGCCAGCTTCGAGAGCTACGGTTTTAATTGTTGGATTCGATTTTCTTTGTGTCATAAGGGTTCTCCTTGCGGATCATTAATCGCTATAAACGAATGAAAGGCATCAGGCCGATTCATGATGAAAAAAATGGCTGCAGTGTCTTATACTTCTTTGCATATGAGTATGTTTTCTAAGAACGGGCACGTAATTTCTATCTTGAGATAACGTGTTCACAACTTCGTGATGATAATGTTATACCTTGTTCGATAAGAAATCAAGTTATTTTTTTTAGTGATATGAAAGTTGTAAGTGTTGATTTCATGCGATTGAGAGTCTATAAATTTTTATGCTTGACGACTCTATATTACATTGACAACTGGTAATAATTGTAGTACGATTTGTGGAAAGAAAACGTAGTCTAGAAAATTCAAGATAACGTAATCTTCAATCGTTTTTAAAGGAGAGGTTTAGATGAAGAAGAGGTTAATTACAGTTCTGAGTATAATGATGATTGCCGTTTTAGGATTTTCGGGATGTGCTGACAGTAATGAAGGAACCAGCGCAAATGAGCCGGCAAACGGTCAAGAGACGGCTGCCGCTGAAGAGAATGGATCAGAAGTCACTTCATACCCAGAGAAGGACGTTACAGTAATCGTTCCTTGGGGTGCCGGTGGAATTACCGACACAGTTGCCAGAACATTTACAACTGCATTTGAAGAAGCGCTGGGCCAGTCTGTGACAGTCGTTAACATGTCTGGTGCATCAGGGGCGATCGGTACGGAAAGCGCGTTTGCTGAAGAAGCTGACGGATATACAATTCTATTCTCAGCGGAAACACCTGGTGTTTTCAATGTAATGGGAACAAGCGATCTGAACTTCTCTGACTTTGATCCGATTATGATGATGGTTCAGGATACGAAGATCGTTGTTGTAGCGGCGGATTCTCCTTATGAAACTTTTGAGCAATTGGTTGCGGATATGAAGGAAAATCCAGGAAAGATCAAATTGTCTTATTCTAGTCCTGGCGCCAGTGGACATATTCAAGGTCTGACATTGAATTTGGCTGACATCGATGTAAATATGACGCCATACGGCGGCGGAAGCGATGCGATGATTGCTTGTATCTCCGGTGAAGTCGATTTTACATTTGGAAATTATGGTACGGTAAAAGATTATCTGGAGTCAGGCGAATTGAGAGCGTTGGCTTCCTTTACAGACAATCAAGTGGAATTTCTTCCAGAGGTGCCGCCGATGACGGATGCGCTTCCAGAATTGAAAAGTATCTTCCCACTTTACTTCCCGAACTGTGTTATGGTGAAACAAGGAACACCGGACGAAGTTAAGGCTGTGATCCGAGCAGCGGCTGAAGAAGCGATTCAGAACGAAGTTTGGACGGAGTTTGTTGCAAACAGAAACTATGAAACATTGCATGATTTCTCACACGATGAGATCGTAGCATACTGGGATAAATACACATCCGTTACTTCATGGTTGCTTCATGATGCAGGCGCGACAGTCAATAACCCAGAAGATTACGGCATTGCACGATACGAAAAATAAGGCAGGCGAATGAAGAATGATTTCTAATTTAAAGAAGAGTAAAGTTCAAGATGGCGTATTTTTGATCATCTTGTCGGGACTTATTATCAAAGAGGCATTGAATTATCATAAGTATGGTTCATGGGCATTGTCGCCTTCGTTAATACCCATTGGAATCTCTTGTGTGATCATCCTCTTGTCTCTGGCAATGATCATTCCTGCAATCAAGAGCGAAGAAGAGGAAGCGGGCATTTTTTCATGGGAAGCCATGAAAAGTCCGGCGGCGGTTATCGCACTTACCGTTTTGTATCTGGCACTGCTGCCGATACTGCATTTTCTGATTGCCTCATGCGGATATCTTGTGGTCATGATGATGATTCTTGGAGAAAGAAAATTTCTGAATATTGGACTGATTTCTGTTGTAATACCGTTGTCTTTATACGGTCTGTTTGCGATCCTGTTAGGTGTTAGATTGCCTTAGGAAGACAAACCAACAGAGCGGTTGAGATGAAACACGACCAATTGGCGTCATTGATTCGGATCATTGTTTTTCATAACGATTGAACCGGCGATGACGCCAGTGGCTTGTTTTAGAGAAAATGGCATTGCATCAGAGTGGATCAGTTAGGAGTGTATGATGTTAGCAGATATGAGTTCTATCATTACTTTGCCGTTTATCGGCGTTATATGTTTAGGCGCTGTATCCGGCCTTTTTGTCGGATCCATGCCCGGTTTGTCCGTCACCATGGCTACGGCACTCCTTGTAAGTATTACTTATACGTGGGACACCAATCTTGCAATGGGCTTGATTATGGGTGTCTATGTGGTGGGTGTTTATTCCGGAGCCATTACAGCAATCCTCATCAATATTCCAGGAGCGCCGTCATCGGTATCGACCACCTTGGACGGGTATCCCATGGCGAAAAGAGGGAAGGCGTTGCTTGCCCTTAGAACCGCTACGATTTATTCATTTATAGGAAGTGTGATTGGCCTGATTATCTTGATGGTCAGCGCAGGTCCTGTTACGAAATTAGCCCTACAATTCACAAGGTTTGATTATTTTTTGCTTGCCTTTTTTGGATTGACGACCATCGGTTCTCTAACATCCAAGAGTTATGTAAAGGGTTTGTTGAGCGCTGCAATGGGGGTGTTCTTGAGTACGGTAGGCATGGATTCCATGTTTGGGATCGGCAGATTTACCTTTGGAATTACGAACTTGCAAAGAGGCATTCCAATCGTGGCTGCATTGATCGGATTGTTTGGTTTTTCTGAGATCTTGATTCAAGTATCCAAAAAGAAAACGGAATCGGTAAGCGTCGCGATTACGGATGAGAAAGTTAGCACCATGAAAATCTTGAAACATTGGCCTTTGGGCATCTATTCTTCTGTCCTGGGTGCGCTGATCGGTGCACTTCCTGGCGCTGGCGGCCCGGTTGCCGCGCTGATTGCCTATGATCAGGCGAAAAGGATCACCAAGGATCCAGAGGTACCTTTCGGAGAAGGGGCGATAGAGGGGATTGTAGCAAGCGAGGCGGCCAACAACGGATGCATAGGTGGCGCGTTAATCCCAATGCTGACCCTTGCAGTACCCGGGGATGCTGTTACAGCGGTAATCCTGTCGGCGTTTTATATTCATGGCTTGCGACCAGGACCGCTTCTATTTACCCAGACGCCGGAAATGTTTTCGGTTATTCTGGCGGCAGGTTTTATCGCGTGCCTGATGATTCTTGTGCTTGGTTATACCGTAGCACCATTGTTGTCTAAAGTTGCAGCTGTCAAAGAGCGGCATTTGTTCCCAATTGTAGCGACCCTTTGTGTTGTCGGAGCCTTTGCGACAAGCAATAACTTCTTTGATGTGTGGCTGATGATTGGATTTGGCATACTCGGATTTATTATGAGAAAAAGAGAATACTCCGTTGCACCTTTGGTTCTTGGTTTGGTATTGGGTGGCTTGATGGATGACAATTTCAGACGGACGATGTCTTTGCTTCAATCGTCGGATTCGCCTATCAAGGACTTGTTTTTAAGTCCGATCAGCATGGTGTTGACACTCTTGATTGTATTCTCGGTGCTGTCAAATTTCATATCTTTTAGAGAACTGATATTCGAGAGAAATAAAGAAAAGAAATAACGAGGAATTGAATGGTTAATAGGGAAAGGCCCAATAAGACGAATTCGTCTTATTGGGCCTTTTTTTTACAATTAGAAACGCCTAAAAGATGTGTGCAGGCAGATTGCTATATTTTATATCAAATGAACCTGATGAAAGACATAGTGTTGGTTTCTATTTGTTGGAGTTATCCCAATCTCCGGATGAGTTTAACGTAACATTCGACACATTTGAGAACGGAGGATACTCGTATCCTCTCATTGTTGCTGTGAATCAGGTTTAATTCTTCCTTGGTAATCTCCATGGGTGCAAAGCGCAGCACATTTTCACAGATTGCATGAAAATGCCTAGAGTCGGTTCCCGCGATCATCAAATAGGGGGAGACCACCGCTTCCGGCCATATATCCAAAATCGTCTTTTCGAGGGTTTCAAATGCATGCGATTGTACCGGTGAAATCGGGGAGGCTTCTCTTCCGTTGAGTACTTGAATCTTGTGAGGTACTTTCACAAACCCACTGATATGCTTCACTGTTGAATCCATGGTGTCGGTATTCAACACCCGCGCATTGATTCCGACCTTGCCTTTCGGGGGAAGCACATTATATGCTTTTGAACCTTCCAAGACGGTGACGGCTGTCGTGGTTCGAATCAGGGCATTCATTTGTCCGCCTTGTTTTTTGAAAAGGGTCGTCAAGAGGGGTTTGAATAGCCACATGTTGGCAAAGATAATCTTGTAGCCAAAACTTGAATGACGCCCCAAACGGTTAAACATCTCCAATACGGGTTCCATAAATACCGGTTTCATTGTTTTGTTTTCCAAATCCGACATCAAGCGGCCCATTGCGCCTGTTATGCCATGGCGAGGCGGAGCGGAAGCGTGACCGCCTTGGCTCTCAAATTGTACTTCCAAATCGATATAGCCTTTTTCTCCGACCCCAATGACAGCGGTCTGTTTATTAACTCCAGGGAATATGCCGTCCTCTATAACGACGCCACCTTCATCGAGAACCATTTGCGGTTTAACACCCTTGGCTTTTAAGTGGGAGACGATGGCGGGTGCAGATTCTCCACTGACTTCTTCATCGCCAGAGAATGAGAAGTAGATGTCGTGCTTAGGAACAAACCCTTCCTTGATTAAATGCTCGGCGGATTCCATCACACCCAACAGGGTGCATTTTGTATCGAGGGTTCCCCTACCCCACACAACACCATCAAGAACGGTTGCTTCAAAGGGTGGGACATCCCATGCGGTTTCCTCGGCAGGCACCACATCATAATGGGACATTAAAACGATAGGCTCGTCTTGTGTTTTGCCTTTCCAGTGATAAAGAATGCCGGTATCGCCGAGATATTCGCATGTACAGGTTTTATGAACTTCCGGGTACAGCGAAACGAGTGATTGCTGGAAGGCTTTAAAGACGGACATATCCATTTTGTCTTTATCAGGATGAGAAACGGTTTGATGACGCAACAACACTCTGAAATTTCCAATGGTTTTTTCTTGATTCAAGACTTCCTTTGGCGTTTGGTCGACTGCCACTTGATAGGGTTGAAACAGGATTGCTCGTGCCAGAATAACGACAATCAGAATGCCGAGTAATAGCAGAGGAATCATAAGACACCTCGCTTATACATGATCCTTGCGCTAATGATCGCGATGATCGCCCCGACAGGGACAAACATGGAAACGGCGGAAGCCAAGGAAGGGATCAAAGAGAAAATTACGACCATAAAGATCAATGGTACGGCTGCAATTTTCGCATTCTTGCTGACGTAGACGACGGCCAAGCCGCCGAACAAAGCCGGTAGAATTTGATCGAATGCGGGTTTTAAGAATTCTGAGTTTAGGATCGGCGTAAGGGGCGCCATCATAAAGACCCCAATTGCGATGATGATTACCGTCACGATGGAACTGGTGGCAACCGCAAGGGTAGAAATGATTTCGCCTTCTTTTGTGCCCTGTTTGAATCCCGAATTCTCCAGCGCCATCAAGGTGCATGGAACCTTTAAGTTTGTCAGATTACCTGTCACAAATCCCAGGTACGAACCGCCTGTCCCCAGCATCGGGGTGAAGGTGATAATTTCGATCAAAGCGACCGTCCAGAAAATCGGTGCGACGCCGAGGAGTCCTTTTGCAACATCCTTGAAGACCGGATGCACGTCATAATAGGTGCCCACGACTATCGGTACCGCCAACATAAACAGAAAGGTTAGCCCCATCCACAAGCGGCCATATCGATGGGTATTTTCAATAAAGGGATCACTCGTTACAACGGCCTCTTGTACGTCTATGGTTTTTCTCAGTTCTGCTGTGTTTTTCATATTATCCTCCTATTACACCGGTGATGAAGATGGAGAAAGCCATCCCACTCAACATGGAGATGGGCAAGGCATAATCTTCCAGCGCTTTAATTTTATATTTTTTGAGGAGCAGGCCGATTACAATCATGACTGCTGCTGAAAACATCATGATAAACACACTGATAAAGCCGACCAATCCTTTTGAAACGTCCTTGAAAACAACCCCTAAAAACGCGCTGATCATGCCCATGAACAGTGCGGTCATAAAGTGCTCGCTCCAGATTGGGTCCCGCTTTTTGATGACGGACATGCCGCTTTGAAATTTCTTCAAGAACAAAGGAATCAACACCATGCTGGGGATGATCCCCAAGGTCATGACCCAAAGAATGGTCACATAGATTTGACCGGAAGTGATGGCTTCTGAAATGGAAATTCCCATTGTAGCGGCGGCAGATGCCGCTGCTGTCAACTCATAGGTAATCGCCCCAAGGATCGACAAGCGTAACCAGGGGAGTGGCAGTCCCAAAAATTTGGATAGTGTAATCACCCCAAGTAAAATCGACACGGCGGGCGCAATTGTAAATGCGATACTGGTTTTTACCGTTCGCATTAAGACTTTCTTCTCCATGCCCATCTTCATGCCTTCCCGGTACGCCCTGATCAGGAAAAATATTGCCTGACATAAAACAAATACGATGAAAGTGCCAGATACTACAAATAAAAATACACTGTTTAAATTAAACATCCATTCCTCCAATCCAAAGATTTTCTATCTTTTCGAAACATTCGTCCACCAAACAAATGGCTTGATTCAACTTGTTTTGCATGATGCTATTTTCAATCGCTTGAAACATTCGACTAACCTCCTCCGAATCGGTACAGCACTTGGCAACATTTAAAATGCCAATTCGGAATTCATTCATCAGCATGGGATAGACGCCATTGCCGCATTGACGGCAGTAGTCGGAAATGAGATCAAAATAGTCTTCTGATTTATTTAATAGGATCGGAGTCGGTTGCTTTTGAACAGATTCGAAGCATCGTAGGACATTCTTAAAATTGTCCTTGATAAAGAGGAGCATGTCACGATTGAACTTTCTAGACAGGGCTTCCTTGCTTTGCTGGCTGATGTCTTCGATCAGGCTTAATCGGCCTGACACTTTGAAGTCCAGAATCCGGATTCCTTTACGTGGTCTGATTTTCAAGACTCCTTTATCTTCAAGGCGAATGATGGCCTTGTGAACCACTGGGCGACTGCAATCGTACTTGATCGCCAATTGCCGTTCGGGCTGCATCATCTCACCAGGCTTTAATTGTTCGGATAAAATTTCATTCAAGATTAGTTGCTCCACTTGCAATTCTTTTGACATGATCTCCTCCTGTGGTATTACCACACTGTAATTTTATGTCAAAAATAATTAGTCGTCAAGAATATTCAAAACCTTGCAAAAACTTATTTTGTCGGAATATAATAAATGAAACGCAAAAAAGACAGCTCATGGATTGCCAGTTGTACATCTGCATGGGATTAAATGGTCTAGATGCGTGGGAATCGATAGGAGGAAAAGTTATGGTCATCATCATCGCAGGTCATTCAAGGTCTGGGAAGTCAACGATTGCGAAAAGAATTGCAGCGGAGATGCAAATGAATTATATTCCGTTTGACAGCATGATTTCTACGTTGGAGAATCTGTATCCAGAGATTGGAATCAAACATATGGATGACAATCGAGTATTCAGTAGAAAGCTAGCTGCTTTTGTGGACGAATTTATTTCTCATCTTTCTTATGAGGAGGTGGATGCGGTTATTGATTTGTATCAATTGTTTCCAGAAGACTATGCAGGCATGAAGAATAAACACGAGACGGTGATTCTCTACGTGGGTTCGCCAAATTTAAGCTGTGAAAAGAAATTAGAGGATCTTAGATGCTTTGAGCGTGAAAAAGATTGGACGAGAGATGTCCAAGATGATGAGATGAAGAAAATTTTAGGCGGATTCTTGAAAGAGGGCGTTCAGATGGCGCAACAATGTGAAAACCTAGGACTTCCATTTATTGATACGAGTCATCGTTTTGATGAAGCAATGGAGGAGAGTGTAGAATTCTTACGAAACGCAATTGAAGCAAGGCGGTCATAGAAGCAATACATTCAATCTTCTATCATATTCATTCTCTGAAAGCATGTGGGTAGGCAAGATTCTTCGGATAACCGAACCCTTCGATTTTGATGAAGGCGATTTTACGTGTGGGAGTAGGGTATGTTTAAAGAGAGAAAAGAGCGGGTTGTTTAGCGGAGATTAAAGAAATGGTATTGTGATTTGCATGCTGTTGAATCATTAAAAGTGTTGATAGGGATAAAAGGAGGCGTGTTGAAGATGAATCTGATAATTAATGGCATAACGAATTCCAGTTTCAGTGAGTTTGAAACGCAATTGGAGCAGATGGATCATAAGGATTCGGTGTACTTTAAGCTAAGGGATTTACAGATCAACTATTGTCAGGGATGCTGGGATTGTTGGGTGAAGACACCGGGGATATGCGCCATAAAAGATGACTATGAGCAGATTCTGTCCCGAATTCCTTCAGCAGATCAACTTACAATTATTACACCGATCCTTGCCGGATATGAATCTTCTTTGATTAAGAAGTTTAAAGACAGGCTGATCCCGATGATTCATCCATACATTGAGATTTATAAAGGAGAACAGCATCATAGACAGAGATACGGTAAAACTCCAGATATAAAGGTGATTGTACTTGAGGATGAAGATACAACGGATGAAGATATTGCCACACTTACAGAGCTTTATAAAAGAACCTCGTTAAACCTTAGAAATGAACTGATTGAGGTTGTCCGAGTTAAGAAAGGAGCTGAATTTGAGCATGTCCTTACTGATATTTAATGGCAGTCCCAGAGGAGAAAACAGTAATTCCAATATCATTATTTCATGGTTTATAGAAGAATTTGAATCTACAACAACGGCTTACCTAAAAAAAGTAAAGCAACATGAAAGTATGATTGAAGAGGCAAAATCATTTGATCAACTGTTATTTGTGTTTCCACTTTATGTGGATGGAATGCCCGCTCAAGTGAAGCATTTCTTTGAACGGATGAGTCAGCATAAAGAGGTTTTTAAGGACAAGGAAGTGTTGTTTATTATCCATTCTGGATTTTCAGAAGCCATTCATTCTAAAAATCTGGAAAAATATCTAACCCGATTTGCAGACATCATGGAAATGAAAATGTATGGTGTTTTTATTATACCGGGCAGTGAAGGATTTAGAATGATGCCTCCTAGAATGACAGCTAAAAAAGCGAAGCAAGTTGCTGCCATTGGTCGTGATTATCAGAGAAACATACCCTTCCAGAAAGAAGCGAAAGTGGCACTGGAAGGACCTTTGGTGCACTCCAAAGCAAAGGCAGCGTACTTTAAAATATTGCAAAAACTAGGACTTACTAATCTCTACTGGGATCGACAGCTAAAGAAAAACAATGCCTTTGATAAACGGTTTGATGCGCCTTATAGCAAAATGTAAGGGAAGGGGCTTTCTGAGAAACTCATTTTTATATAAGAAACTAGATCAAGAAGAGCCTCAATTTGGTGCTTAACCCCAAAAGTTAGAGTGAAATCTAATCTTTGGGGGTCGGTACCTTTTGAGGCTCTTCTTGAATAGTAAAAGCTTTTTATATTTGATCATAGTTTTCTATGGATATGATTTCCACCTCGTAGTTATCCTCGATAAAACGAATGATGCTATCAAAAATTTGCTGGTTTAATTGATTGCTGTTGCTTACAATCGATATGCCTAAAGTAGCCTTGTTCAAAAGATCGTAGTCTTCAACTTCTGAGATGCTTACATTAAATTTATGATGCGTCTTTGCAATGATGCTTTTAACGATGTTTCTCTTATCTTTTAGTGAGAATGAATCGAAAATCCGAATCTCGATTTTATTTGACTCTACAAACATTTTTTCACCTCTAATTCGTTTTTGGTTACTTTCACTATACCCTGACTTGATTAGAATTTGAAGTCATTCCGGTTAAAAGTAGGGAAGTTGCATACACCCTTCATTATTACAGGTTGGAAAACATGGTCCAAAGGTGGTATGTCAGATACAGTAAAATTTGTAGGATGATATTTGAGGTAGAGGAATGGCGGTTTCTTATGTTGTATGAATCCGATATAATCAGAACATGTACGCAACAAAAATCAAAGAAAAGTTTTGACTAAATCAAAGGCGGTGGTTAATATGGCATATTTATTGAAAGCACTGGATCAGGGAAAGTTGAAGTTGAAAAACAGGTTAATCCTACCTCCATTGGCAACTTCTAAATCAGAAGTCGATGGGAAAATCAACGAGGATGTTTTGGCGTTTTATGAGGAAAAAACAAAAGGCGGTTATTTGTCTTTGGTGATTATTGAACACAGCTATATCTCGAAACGAGGGATGGCGAGTGCGAGGCAAGTTTCCATTGCAAAAGACAGTGTTGTGGAAGAATTGAAAAGACTATCCCACTTGATTCACAAAAACGGATCCAAGACCGTGATGCAGATTAACCATGCGGGAAGCGCAACAAATCGAAGCATTACAGGTTTTGATCAAGTGGGACCGTCTGCTGTAGCCAACCCACGAGTTGGCGAAATTCCTCTGGAACTGGACAAAAAGGGAATTCAGGAGATCGTCAATGAATTTACAGCAGCGGCGCTCCGGGTAAAGAAAGCAGGATTTGACGGGGTTGAACTGCACTCTGCCCACGGCTACCTACTCAATCAATTTTATTCGCCCCTTTCAAATATCAGAACAGATGAGTATGGGGGTGATATTTACGGAAGAATAAAAATTCATCTGGATATCATTCACTCGGTTCGCCTTGCAGTTGGAGAATCGTTTCCGATCTTATTGCGATTGGGCGCATCCGACTATATGGCGGGCGGCTCCACGATCGAGGATGCTATCATTGCTGCTAAAGCATTTGAACAGGCGGGCGTGGATATGTTGGACATTTCTGGAGGCTTTTGCGGGTATAAGATCCCTGGAAGAACCGAGCAAGGTTACTTTTCCGAGTGTTCGCAAGCGATTAAATCGGCAGTGGAGATCCCCGTGATTCTGACGGGCGGGATCACCGAGGCGAAGGCGGCGGAACAATTGTTAAAGGACGAGAAAACAGACTTGATTGGGGTTGGGCGCGCCATTTTACTTGATTCAAATTGGGCAGAAAATGCGATGAAAAAAGTGATGTCAATGAACTGATTGGCATCACTTTTTTTGCTTGTATGTTCCAAATAGGTCATATTGAATTTCTGTCCCTTTTAGCAATCGATAGTCTGCCGTCCTTCCTTACTTTGGCAAAGAGGTTGAGAAATAATGGGTATTCATACTTTGAATTGCTTTGGAGGAGCAATCGGTTGATCGCGACTCCGAAAGCAAGGCATGAGTCGAAATGAGCATGCTTAAAGAATGTCCTGAAAAAAGATGTGTGAGAAAGGAGCAAAGTGTGAAGAAGCCCGTTATTCGTACGAGTAAAAATGGACCCTACGTCGTGCAATATGTAAAGAATTTGACAGAATCAAGAGGATCAGCGGTTCCAATCAAGGATCAAGCCATCGCTTTGTGTCGCTGTGGAAAGTCGAAGAGCAAGCCATTTTGTGATGGCACCCACGGGAAAATTGCATTTGATTCTGCGAAAAAGGAGGAGCGGATTCCTAGGCTGCTCGAAGCATATATTGGAAAAGAAATCACGATTCACGATGATCGAGGCATATGCTCCCATGCCGGGTATTGCACCGATGGATTGCCGAAAGTTTTTCGCATAGGAATAGAACCTTGGATTGACCCTGATGGAGAAGGAATCGAAAAAATTATAGAGACCATACAAAAATGCCCTTCAGGGGCTCTCAGCTATACAATCAATGGAAGTAAAGTAGATGCATTTTCGGATCAGCCAGAGATTCAAATGAGAGAAGATGGACCCTATTATGTGCGGGGGGATATTGAACTGGTCGACAGTGATCAGCCCCAAACCATGAATCATTATGCCCTATGCAGGTGTGGCCATTCCAATAACAAGCCATTTTGCACAGGCCAGCATTGGGTTAAAATGTTTGAAGATAATGGGATTATTGAGGAGCCTCATGCATGTACTTGTACGGAGGAAGAAGGCTTTGACAATAAGGTCGGAGCGATTCAACGTTTAGCGAAAACTGGGAAGAGTGAGAATTCCGCGATGCGAACGCTGGAGTCATTTCCAGATTTTAAAGCCATTCTGTTTAAAGGGGCACAACTAGATCCGATGCCGCTAAATGGTGATGTGGAAGTGAATCTCACAACGGTTATTGGTAAACGAGCGAAGAAGCCCTTACATTTATCTCTGCCGTTTTATGTTTCCCATATGTCCTTTGGCGCCATATCGAGAGAGGCAAAAATTGCCCTAGCAAAAGGAACGACGCTGGTCGATACGGCGATGTGCTCCGGGGAAGGCGGCATGCTGCCTGAATCGAGAGAGGCTGCAAAGATGTATATCTATGAACTGGGCACAGCGGCATTCTCCCACGATGATGACGTGATATGCCAAGCGGACGCTGTCGAGATAAAAATCGGCCAAGCGGTAAAGCCGGGGCTTGGCGGTCATTTGCCAATCGAGAAGATCACGCCTGAGATTGCGAAAATCAGAGGATTAAAGCCTGGAGAAGCATCGGTATCTCCAGGCCGGCTTTCGGGTGTGGACAAAATCGAAGATTTAATCGAAATGGTTGCGCATATACGGGAATTGACAGGTGGTGTTCCTGTAGGCATTAAGTTTTCAGCCGGGCATATCGAAGCGGATATCGAACGAGCGCTGCAAGCGAACCCTGACTTTATTACCATAGACTGCAGAGGCGGTGCGACGGGTTCTTCCCCTAAATTTTTGAAGGATCATGTTGGCGTCCCTGCCATTTATGCAACCGCACGGGCAAGAAAGTATCTGGATTCTGTAAAAAGCGAGGTAAGTCTCTGCATGACTGGAGGATTTCGAGATGCAGCAGACATTGCAAAGGGATTGGCCTTGGGTGCAGATGCGATTGCCCTTGCAACAGCTTCCTTGATTGCCATAGGGTGCATGCAGTCGAAGGTTTGTCATACAGGAACTTGTCCTGCGGGAATTGCAACACAGGATGAAACGTTGAGAGCCTTGTTTGATGAAGAAAAAGCCTTGCGACAGTTTCAAAATTTCTATCAAGGCACGGCAAAAGAGTTGCGTGTTTTTGCGCGATCAAACGGGAAAGATGACATACATCAATTGCAAGTAGAGGATTTGGTAACCATTAGCAATGAAGTGTCTGCCAATACCAAGGTTTCGCATGTTTAAAGCCTATATGGATCGATAAGAATACGGTAGCTTATGCTGCCGTATTCTTTGTTTCGCACAAGAAAACTAGAAAGATGAGGGGTGGGGATTACTTCAAGGTGACAACGTGATAGGATAGGAAAAGAATGGAAAACAAGAGTCATGTAATAGGGGGAATCGAGTATGAGTTTTTTTGAATCAATAGGGATGGCAGATATGGAGAAGATACATTCACAAACAATCGCCTGGCTTTTTTCGAGCGATTGTAATGCGATGAGTTCAGCAGGGAAAGAACGGATATTGTCTTCCATTCTTTCAGGGACCAACATATCAGCAATTAAGAATGTGTATACGGAATACAAGAGTATTGATATTGTGATTGAAACAGACCGCCAAGTTATTGCCATTGAAAATAAAATCAAATCCAATCAGCACTCCAATCAACTGGAGCGCTACAAAACTATATTGTGTGAGGATTTTATAGAAAAAGACAAGGTATATCTGTTTTTAACCCTTGTGCCAGAAGTCCCCAAATCAAGTGGGTGGAAGAACATCTCTTATCAATCGCTTTCCGAGGAAATGGAAGAGCAGTACAGAAGAGATGGGGAGAGGAAAACAACGGATGGAGTGATTTTTGTTGAGTACCTCAGCACAATAAAATCATTAGCAAAGGTTGTTTCGGAATTCGAATTGGACCATATGAAATTTGAGAATGTATTTACGGATGGTGGACTAAAGAAACATGAAAAAATAGAAAAAAGCCAGAGCCATGAGTATTCTATGGCGCAGAAGTATGTTCAAACCAACCAATTGGAGACACTCCTACAGAAACGATTTTTTTCCAGGATTTTAAAGGCGTTCGGCGAGAAATATGAAGTAACAGGAAGAGTGGACGAAACACGTGGCAATGCATTGATTCACATCATCGTAGAAGAGCTTGTTTACGAGGGACGCCCTTTTGAAATCGGTTATCAAATTCAAGGGAATACGATGAAATTTGTTTTCCAGGCTGCAACAGAGACGTATCATTTATCCAAGAAAGAGTGGATTTCCCAAGCTGTAATTGAGAAAATGGAAGAACTCAAAGATCTGATGGCATACAAAAGAGTCAACAAACCAAAGAGACACGCGTATATATCGATGTCAAAGAAAATGGCTAAGAATATCTGGGAATATGAATTTGAGGAGTTGATCGATCTCTTGTTACAGGAGTATCGACTACTGATGATGCATAAAGAAGACCTGATCAAAAGTGTTATAGGATAGAAAGCAAATACTGTGAGGGTCTATTTCCATTGGTATTGCTGGGCATGACTAGAAAAATCATGTAAGCCTTCAATCAATAGATAAAGATGCCTCGAATAAGCAAAGTAAGCGCCTCAAATCTGAGGCGCTTATTTTATAGTTTGACACTTTTCATTCGATTGAGAAGAGCGAGGAATAAGAAACGAAAAAAACAGTCGAATATTGTTCTATTCCGTTCAGAGAACGGTGGATATGTTACACTTCAAGAGTAAATCGGATAACATTCAACGTATGTAGATTCTTCTAAGGAGGACAAAATGAATTTGAAAAGGAAACTGAGACTACCAATTTTTACGATCAATCCAAAATCGTATTTGTATGGCAAAGCGTCCATCGATTTTGCGATTTTTGCAGACACTTTAGCTGAAAAATATGATGTGGATATCTTGTTTTCAGGGAAGGATATTGATTTAAAGGATATCGCAAGACAAACCAAGCATTTGATCGTTACCGCACAGCATATGGACGGGGTAAAACCGGGCCGAGGGATGGGCAATGCACTTCCTGAAGCCTACCTAGAAGCTGGAGTTGGCGCAGTGATGTTAAACCATTGCGAACGTCCTTTGAGCATTCACGAGCTTTCTGCTGCAATTGAAAGAGCAAACGAAATGGGTATTCTGACATTCGTGTTAGCGGATAGCTTAACGGATACAAAAGCCATTGCGACGCTTCATCCTGATGTGATCTGTTATGAAGAGACGGCGGCAATTGGAAAAGGAATTCAACCCGATGCCTCGTTTATTAAAGAAAATAAAAGAATCGTTGCGGCAATTTCTCCAGATACGATCGTTGTATCGGGCACCGGATTGAGAGCGCCTGAAGATGTCTACCATTCCATCCAACTCGGCTCAGAAGGATCGGGCGGAACCAGTGGAATTGTTTGCGCAGAGGACATGTACGGCACCTTGGAAAAGATGATTCAATCATTGCAGAAAGCGAAAAATGATTTTTATAAATAAGGAGACAGAAGGATGAAAATGTTCACAAAAATTATCAAGCTGGCAACGGATGCCGGTCGCGTGACGTATTTGAACATCACCGATGAGATTAAGAAGATTATCGAGGAGTCGGGTATCGAGAATGGTCATGTAATTGTTCAATCCCCGCATACCACTTGTTCCGTGATTTTTGAAGAATTTGTACATGATCGTGATATTACTGGAAATGATTTTTTACAAACGGATTTAAATAATATCTTGGAACGTATTGTACCGCGCGAATTGACGAATAATTTTAATTACAAGTATCCAGGTCCGGAACATTTGGCATTTGTAAAGGAATATACGGAAAATGATGTCGATAAAGCAAATCCGCTGACCGTAGAGGAGGCATTTAAGACCTTGTTGAACGGTGATGCGCATATTCGAGGATCTTTGTTTGGATGCAGTGAGACCTTCATTCTTTGTGATGGTGTTATGGCAATTGGACTCGTTGGATCGATTTACTTCATCGACTGGGATCAAAACCGAGAGCGCAACAGGAAATGCTATGTGCAGGTAGTTGGCGAGTAGCGAGTTCTTCTAGTGCGTACTAAATAAAGCGTAGAATCTCGTCAACATTCATTCGTGGAGTTGTCGCATATTGCCGAAATTTCGACTGAACGAAGAAGAAGTCTTCACGACTATTTAACCAAACAAAAAGACAAGCAATCCATTGATTGCTTGTTTTTTTGTTTGAACGTTTTTTTGTGAATTCTTTATGATTAAAAAAAATTTTGGGTCTATTTTTATCGCCCCAGACGAATAGCATATCCATGATTGGAATCAAGGTTTGGCCATGCCACTCTCCTTAGTAAAGTATCTATCCAAAGGGGGCATACCATTCAATCGGATAGTGATTCATTCTTACTATGCAAATGTATTTTGGGGAAAGTAGACTCCTTGCTAAATGGATTTCGTCCCAATAACCAAATAGAAATTTTCATTGATTGAGTGGGTGACTAAATTTGTCAAACCGTTGGATCTAAACATCTCCTCAACGGTTTCAGAAGAGATTCGCTTGTCTATGGGCGGACCAAAATCGGATTCTTTTTTTTCAAAATCCAAGGTTGCGAGCCTGCCTCCGGTTTTTAACGTATCGATGGCGGAACGCGTAAATTCGTCAAGATTGTCTAGCTCATGGATCACTGTGGCTGTAAAAAACAAGTCCATAGAACCTTTATCAAGCACGGATTGAAAATTCCCGACAGTCGTGGTGATGTTGCTTTCAGTGGTGATTCGCTTATCAAGTTCGTTGATCATGATGGAACTGATATCAATGGCGTAGATTTGCTTAACTATTTTTGCAAATGGAAAGGTGAAATATCCAATCCCGCATCCGACATCTGCAATTGTCATGTTTGGTGTTAGTGCCAAGTGATTGATGACAGCATGCGGGGGCAAAGCCTTTCTCCGCGCTGGACTATCCAGTTTTTTGAATTTATTTTGATCAAAAATATGCGACATGAAGATCCCTTCCTTCTCGGTAAAATTACGTTCGCTTACCCGATTAGGATATAACAGGTTTCTTTCTATGTCTAGTTGATGGGAGTTGGGTGGATCTACATTCGGACCAAGATGCATGCGTGATGATTCTCTTATTTCTGGGGTATACTCCATATTGGGTTTGAGTACTTGTTAAAATCCACAAATGAGATATGTCTTCAAGGAGTGTTTTTGAAAACAGAATGAGGAAAAATCAGAACAAGGAGTAGATCATGATTCGAAGTATGAAAGAGCATGAGATCTATATGGAAGAAATCATGAATGATTCGAAGGGGATGGATCTGAATGAACTCAGGGATTATCATTGGGTTCAGATTGGATTTCTCCAGCAAGAGAGGCTTGCTCATTTGTTTGTCACCCTAGCCTTCACTTTTCTTATGATTATCGCATTTGCTGTGACGTATTTTCTGCCCGTTATACTGATGTTTTTACTGGACCTTCTTCTTGCTGTTTTGGAAGTGTCATACATCATCCATTATTACAGATTGGAAAATATGGTTCAGAAGTGGTATTTGATTTATAGCAAAATTTGCGAGATGATTCGTGAGGAAGAATAAAATGTGTGCGTTGTAGAATAGAAAGTAACATGAGAATTTTCACATGTTGAAGAGTGTTCTAAAACATAACAATACGGCAGCCTAGGCTGCCGTATTGTTTGCTTATTTAATCAAATGAATGAAACTATGGCGGGTTTAATCATTTGCGGGAGGCGATTGCATCATTTCTATGATTTGATTGACATCCTTGTCACCGCGGCCTGAAAGATTGACAATGATCGTTTGATCCTGATTCAGTGTCTTGGCAAGCTTCATTGCGTACGCGATTGCATGGGCGCTTTCGATTGCGGGAATGATCCCTTCTGTTTGTGATAAGACAAAGAAGGCATCTAGGCTTTCCTTGTCGGTTATCCCAACATAATCCGCTCTTCCAATTGACTTGTAGTAGCTATGCTCGGGACCAACACCAGGGTAATCAAGACCGGCTGCAACGGAATGAACAGGAAGGGGTTCGCCCTTTTCATCTTGCAGAGTATAGCATTTAAAGCCATGAATGATGCCGATGCTGCCCTTGCTGATGGAAGCGGCATGGTCGGGTGTGTCTAGCCCTTTACCGGCAGGCTCCACACCTACAATTTTTACATCTTTGTCATCTACAAATGGGTGAAAGAGTCCGATGGCATTGGATCCGCCACCTACACAGGCAACGAGATAGTCTGGTAGCTTTCCTTCTGCTTCCAGAATCTGCTCTCGTGCTTCCAGACCTATGACGCTTTGGAATTCTCTTACCATGGTAGGGTAAGGATGAGGTCCAACGGCAGAACCCAATAGATAGAATGTATCGGATGCGTTTATAACGAAATCGTTTAGGGCTGCATCGACTGCGTCTTTCAAGGTGGCAGTGCCGTCTGTTACTGGAACTACTTTTGCACCCAGAAGCTCCATGCGAAACACGTTCAACTTCTGTCTTTCAATATCAATGGCACCCATGTAAACCGTACAGTCCATTCCAAATAAGGCACAAACGGTTGCGGTCGCAACGCCATGCTGACCTGCTCCGGTTTCAGCAATAATTCTTTTTTTCCCCATTCTTTTTGCTAAAAGCGCTTGTCCAATGGTGTTATTGATCTTATGAGCGCCCGTGTGATTCAAGTCTTCTCGTTTTAGATATATTTTTGCGCCACCAAGTTGATTGGTTAATTGCTCGGCAAAATAGAGAGGGCTTTCTCGTCCAATATATTGTTTCTGATAATAAGCCAATTCCTTAAGAAATTCAGCATCGTTGATAAAATGATAGAAATTTTCTTCCACTTCTTGCAAGACTACCTTTAAGGGCTCAGGCACAAATCTTCCGCCAAATTCTCCAAAATAACCGTTGTTGTTCGTGATCATGATAAAGCCTCCTTATTGTTCCAGTTCGTAAAGAAATAACAATGCAGGGGGACGCTTCATGGAATCAAGGAATGAATGATCAAGAAAACCGAGATTCCTACTTTTTAGCAATAAAAAAAGCCCTCTACATGTTTATAAACATATAGAGGACGCAATTAGCGTGGTGCCACCTCAATTGGTTATCACAATGATAACCCACTCTTTCAGATACGGGTAAAACCGATATCCTATCTCTGTAACGGGAGATGCCCGTGTTGCCTACTCGAATTCTTTCAGCGTCCACTCATAAGCCCATTCAGCATACCTTCAAATGTCGGATTCTCACCATTGCCGACTCTCTACGATTTTTAAGTATACCTACTCTTCTTACTCAACGTTTTACATTTATATTATTGTGCTGATTCTATGTAATTTTCGATGATTTGTCAATAGTTTTTTTGAATTTTCAAAATATAGTCCAAATGAACGGGATTTTGGAGGATAGAAAATGGGTAACTGATAAAAAGGAAGCAAATGGGAGATATGCATGATGAAGAGGAATGAAAAATTAGTGAAATGGCTGTTGGAAGAGGATAATCCTTCTGTGAGATACTATACCATGAAATATTTATTGGGATTGGAGGAGGGGGATTCCGAGCTCATAAACGCACAAAAGCAGATTATGAAATCTGGAATTGTACCAGACATTTTAAATAAGCAGAATGACGATGGGTCTTGGGAGGATCCCAAGAAATTCTATACAATGAAATACACAGGAACAATTTGGCAACTCCTGATTTTAGCAGAATTGGGAGCAGACCCTGGAGAGTACCGGATACAGCGTGCCTGTGAATTCGTTTTTAGAATGTCTCAGGCATCAGAAAATGGAGGATTTTCAATCGAGTATGGGAAAAAATCGGATGCTGGATTACCAAGTAAAGTGATTCCGTGTCTGACAGGGAACATGACATGGGCGTTAATAAAACTGGGGCATCTAAACGATAAGAGGGTGCAGGCTTCAATTGATTGGATTGTAAAAAATCAAAGGGCAGATGATGGTGACAAGCCTACATTATCAGAATGGGAGTATGAAAATCGTGTTGCGTGCTTTAGCAGCCATACCTGTTTGATGGGGATCGTCAAATCGCTCAAAGCGTTGGCTGCGATACCTGAAAAACAGCGTAGCGATGCAGTCAAAACAAAAGTTGATGAGCTTGTAGAATTCATATTGATTCATCATATCTTCAAACAAAGTCATGATTTGAAAAAGGAGTCTAAACCAGGTTGGAAACGATTGGGATTTCCCCTTATGTATCAGACTGATATTCTTGAAATTCTTACGATTCTTATGGATCTAAACGTGAAAGACGAGAGAATGAAAGAAGCGACAAAGTTGCTAGAGGCAAAACAATTATCCGATGGGAAGTGGAAACTTGAAAACACGTACAATGGAAAGATGATCGTGGATATTGAGAAAAAGGGAGAGCCATCGAAATGGATTACCTTAAAGGCTCTTCACGTGTTGAATCATGATGGGTAACTTCGCGAATGATTATTACCGAATCTAACAAAGAAAGGAGGGTTCTGGCGGCATTTCTTCTTTGGATGAGTTGTTATTTTGTAATATAAGTTTAATTGGAATTCATATCATTTGCTTATATTTACCAAAAATATAGAATGATTCATGCAACTATACGGAAATTTGTCGCATTATGTTTGCGCGGTACCATTTATTAATTATATAATGAAAATACAGTTGTACCGTTTTCATGATCGATACAGACTGTAAAAAATCTTATGGGAGGATTTACATATGATGAATGGAACGACACGGAAATCATTGGCATTAGTGTTGGTTTTACTTATGATGATGACTACCATGTGGACTGGTTTTGCAGCTGATGAGGATATCACAATCACCATCCTTCAAACTACAGATATGCATGGACGAATTTATGCCCATGATTATGCGGTTGATGAAGTGGACAAGGATGCAGGATTTGCAAAGATCTATGCGTTGATCAAGGAGGAAAGGGCGAAGAATCCGAATCTGATTCTGATTGATACAGGAGATACGGTTCAGGATAACAGTGCGGAGTTGTTTAATGACAGGGATGTTCATCCGATGGTTGAGGCAATGAATATGATGGGTTATGATCTTTGGACCCTTGGGAATCATGAGTTCAACTTCGAGTTGGATTTCTTGAAGAAAAATGTGGAAGCGTTTGAAGGCACCGTGCTTGCTGCAAATATTTATAAGAAAGCAACCGGTGAAAGATGGTTGGACGGCTATCAAATTTTTGAAATCGATGGGGTTAGAGTTGCGGTAATCGGTATGATTCCCCCGCATATCCCTATATGGGAGGCATCAAGTCCAAGCCATTTTGACGGATTGGAATTCAAAGGGGTCCTTGAAGAGACCGGCAAGGTTTTGGATGAAATCGAAGGGCAGTATGACGTGCTGATCGGCGCGTATCATATTGGACCTGAAGGCGAACATGGATATGAAGGCGGTCGTTTAGTGGCGGAAACCTATCCACAATTCGATGCAATTATGATGGGACATGCGCACTCGAAAATCAATGAAGTGGTGAACGGTGTGCAGTTGATTGAACCTGGAAAATATGGCTGGGCTTTAGGCAAGCTAGAAATCAAGGTTTCAAAAGCTGGAGAGGTTTTAGGTGTTCAGGCAACAAACCTTGAGACTTATGAGGTTGAGCCTGATCAAGAGATTTTGGATACATTTGCGGACGTACATGATACATCGATCGAAGATGCGAACACGGTAGTCGGCAAGATTTCGAATGACTTTATCGAACGACCGGACTATATTACGGGGGAAGCGAAGATCACGACGCTGCCTACTGCTCAAGTTGAAGATACAGCAGTTATTGATTTGATCAATGAAGTACAGATGTTTTATACAGATGCGGATCTTTCTTCTGCAGCATTGTTTAACTTCGGTTCAAACTTGACTGGCGGTGACTTTATGAGGAAGGATGTTGCCTTCATCTACAAGTATCCGAATACGCTTTCAGGCGTCAACATCTCTGGAGAAAATATGCTGAAGTATATGGAGTGGTCGGTAACCTACTACAACACATATACGCCTGGTGATGTGACAATCAGTTTCAATCCTGAGATTCGCGGATATAACTATGATATGTTCTCGGGAATGACATACGAGATCGACATTACAAAAGAAGCGGGAAATCGTGTTAAGAACGTGTTGGTCGGCGGAGAACCGTTGGATATGAACAAAATATACAAGTTGGCTGTAAACAACTACAGATTCGGAACCTTGATCAGTCTTGGTTTAGTTGATTTGGACGATGAGTACTACAACTCGTATACATTGATGCAGGATGCTGGCCGTATACGTGACTTGATCATCAAATACACAATTGAAGAGAAAAATGGAGTCTTGATGCCAACCGTGGACAATAACTGGAAACTAATTGGCGCAGAGCTTGATATTCCAGCGCGAGAAGCGGTATTTGCAATGGTTCGCAACGGCGAAATCGCGATTCCTACATCGGAAGATGGAAGGACACTCAATGTGGAAGCGTTGAATCTGATTAGCTTGATGAAATCAGGGGATTTGAAGTCAGAGGCGTATAAGGTCAAGTCTGGTGATGTTCTTTGGAGAATCTCCCAAAAATACGGAGTGACGTGGAAGGATGCGGCGCTAATCAATGCATTGGCAAATCCTAACTTGATTTATGTGGATCAGATGCTGTATTTCCCAGTTGCACAATAAGACTGGGGCAAACTAAAAAAGTGGAGGAATCCTTCGTTCAAAGAGGATTCCTCCTTTTATGATTTATGAGTTGACTAATGTGGCAATCAACCCTTTATAGCTTCTAGTTGACAATCGTTATCATTAAGATTATTGTTGGAGTACTCGACAAAAGGAAACCTGATCCATCGTTGGGTATTGATGCACTTTTATAGAAAACAATGTTAATTCTAATTTGCAAAAGAGAAGGCGCTTTCTAAAAACAGCTGAAAAATGTCAGACTCAGTGCACGCATGATGCTGATAGTGTTAAAGATGAGGTGATGGGATGAACGACTCTTTAAGTACTCTTATATTAATCTATTTTATTTATGGCCTTGCATTCTATACCCTTGGAATTGGGGCGATCCTTCAAGCGAATAATCGGTATAAAGCATATCCGCTGGTTGAAGCAATTCCATTTTTGGGGTTATTTGGACTCTTTCACGGTATATTAGAGTGGTTAATCATGTTGTCGTACACCAGCTTATTTGCTTCGAATTACAATAGTATCAGGACCATCATTGGCATTTTGGGAACGGCTTCATTTGCATTTCTATGGCTTTTTGCGGCAAAGCTTGTGTTCCGCAGAGTCTCGCATCAGAACTTTAAGTTTATATCTTTTCTGGTAGTTGTTGTGTCAGTTGCGACTCATGTGTTTGGAATCGCGTTTTGGGATTTGAGTTTGTCAGTACGTATTTTAATGGGGGGGCCAAGCGCGATAAGCGCAGGATTAGGTCTTATTGTCATTACGAAAGACAAATATTATGGGAAACTAAAAGGAATACGCAATCGACTGTATGCTATGGCTGGACTGTTGATTGTCTATGGGGCAACACAGTTAATGACTCAAAATTTATTTCAAAGATGGTTTGGGTTGCGGATAGAGCTGGGACGAACAATATTAGCGGTTCTACTGACAATCTCATTTGTCAGTGTGATAAGAATCATTAAATGGGAAAATGAGAAGAGGATGTCTTATCTCATTGCCAGACAAGGGATTGGAGAAGAACAAAAGCGAATAGCAAGAGAAATGCATGATGTCGTTTTGCAGGATTTATTTTCGATTGGACTGCAACTTGAACAACTCGAAGAGCAAGCTCGTTCAGCTGGAAAACCGATAAACATAATTGGGCAACTCAAATTCAGTTTGAATGGAACGATGGAAAGTATTCGAGGCTTTATAAAAACGTCAATGTTTGAAAAGAATGATATCAGCGATTTGTATGTCAAGCTTCAATCGATGGTAATGAGTTTACAAGATAACCATTTGGCAAAGATCGTACTAAAGAATCCAGAAACCGAGATCGAATATGGTTTTCTTGAATTGGAAGAAGTAAACCATATTTACTACATCGTTAGAGAAAGTGTTATTAATGCGCTTAAACACAGTGGATGTACGATTGTTTTAATAAATATGAAGTCAACAATTACCGGGCTAAGAATTACGATAAGTGATGATGGGTGCGGGTTTAATGTTTCTGAGCTTGAAAGCAAAGGCGGAATGGGTATAACAGCTATGATAGAACGAATGAATATAGTATCAGGCGAAATACATTTTAAAAGCAGTGAGGCGGGCACGCAAATTGAACTTTATTTGCCTTGGGGGGATTAAATGGACGATAAAATTAAAATTATGATTGTCGATGATCACGCAGTTGTACGGTTAGGGTTGACGGCGATTATTGAAAATAATACAGAGTATGAGGTTCATTGTGATGCTGGAAGTAGTGCTGAGGCTTTTAGAAAAATTGAGAGGTGCAAACCTGATTTAATTCTACTTGACTATAAGTTGCCAGATGGAGATGGCGTTACCATGTGTCACGAAATAAAGAGAACTTATCCCGAGATAAAAATCATTATTTTATCGGCATTTTGTGATGAATTCATGATTAGAGAGGCATTGCAAGCGGGCGCCGATGGTTATTTGATGAAAACGATTGATAAAAATGCAATTATGAATGCGATTGAAAAGGTTTTAGGGGGTGAAAAAAGCGTTGATCCGAGCCTGCTTTCCTCACTTGTAGATGCAGTAAAAGGGGATACGAAACTGTATGATTTGACGGTTAAAGAGAAAGACATTTTAAATCTTCTGGCAAAAGGACTAAAAAACAAAGAAATAAGCAAAGAATTATTTATTTCAGAAAAAACGGTCAGAAATTATTTAACGAGGATCTTCGAAAAAATCAATGTCAACAATCGCACGGAAGCGGCACTTTTTTGGGTGGAGCATAAACATTAGGGACAAATGTCCCTCGAGAATGGGACATTTGACAATTGTTAGCAGAAGGACTCTGGGGTAAGATTAAGAAGAATTAGTGTGATTAATTTAACAATGACTTTGGAGGAAAACATGAAAAAACTAATAACTGTAGTGCTGGTTCTAATGATGCTTGTATCATTTACAGCGTGTAAGGGTACTGATTACTCGGGCGTTTATACAGGTACTTCTTGGAAGGGCGAATCGAAAGGTGTTGTTCTCGAAGATGCGACTCAAAAAATTGTTACCAAATTAACATTGGATAAAAACGGTATTGTAACAGATGTTGAAATGGATTTTTTAAAGCTTAAAGACGATGAATGGATCAAGAGAAATAATCCTGCAGCAACAGTTTCCTTTGATACCAGCGTTATACCAACTCAAGCGACAATTGGCGCTGAAAAAGTTGAAAGCGGACAGTCAATGTTCGAAATCAAAACAAACGATAAGATGTCACTTTATGTAGTGGGTGTCGATGATGAGGGAACAGTAGCCTACGGTATCGTGGATCCGATTACAAGATATTTGATGGAAGTGAAGTTTGAAAGCGGATTTGATTTCGACATGAAATTTGGCGAATTGAAAATTAATGAACACTTTATTCCCACGGTATTAACATCAACTTCCGGTTTGATGAAACCCAAAAGCCTAGAAGAACTCGATGAGCTTTCAGTATTGGATGTAAGCATCTATTCACATGTTATCAATCTTCGTGGCATCTATGAAACAGTTACCGACGATACGACTGTAGAAGAATTCTTGAAACTTTCTGGTGTTATTTTTGCGGATGGGAAACCTCAACCACTCGAAGCATCTTATGGTTTTCATTCAGCAGGCGGTTGGGATGGCAACTATAAAAATATTGCTGCGTTCATGATCGGCAAAAATGCGACAGAGTTAACTGGATTAACAGATTATGCCGGTACCAATCATGAAGGGGAAGCGTACAAATTGGGCATCAACGAAGACAATTTCTTTGGTATCAATAGTGACGAAGTTTCAGGCGCAACTAAAACGATTCAAAAGTCTTATGATTCGATCTCAGGGGCGACTGTAAGAATCTCTCGAGAAAACACATCATTTCAAAGAGCTTTAGTGGCAGCGGGAATTATTTCAGAAGAAGAAGTCGTTAAAGGTAGATTCTAATAGCATCAAATATAATCGGTAAAGAACTGGTTAGAAAGCAGAGCAAATCCAAGTAATAACTAAGTGAGGAGCACGTTATCGCGAATGCGATAATGTGCTCTATTTTGGTTGCCCAGTACATGGGGAATGGGCAAATTGTCTATGGAGGGAAGCTGGATGATGACGGGGTGGATGACAACATAGTGCCATGTTTTTCATAAAGGGATAGTGGATGGGTTATTGAGTTCTAAAACCAGGCTGTTTTTTTTGGAAAGGCGTCGGAATCAATACTTGAAATTGCTTAAAGTGAAGACTGTTTCGGACCAGGTCTTGAATGCGGCGGCAATCTCTTGGAGAACGACAATCTTCATTCGTGAAGAGATACATGACATGCAGTCGCAAAATCAATGTATTCTTGATTTATTGTCGAGAACGCGTTTTTTATGACGCTCTCTCGCCTGTCAAAGCACATCGGAGATTTGACACAAGCCCTTCTCATAACTAAAATGGAAGAAAAGAAGATCTGGCGGATCGCCTACGGATAAGGGAGCGGCGTTATGAAAGAAACAGCATTGTATGCACCGGTAAAAGAATTGTTTGAATTGCTTGGATATGAGGTGCAATCCGAAGTCCTGGATATCGACGTGCTTGCGACGAAGAATGATGATATGATCGTGATTGAACTAAAAAAGGAACTCAATTTGAAGCTGATTGTACAAGGTGCCCAGCGCCAGAAAATCAGTGAGGTGGTCTATGTTGCAATTAAAAAGCCGAGTTATAAGGTTCGAATGTCTCAAACCTTTTTAGAGAAAACATATTTGTTGAAACGTCTTGGGATCGGTTTAATTTTTGTGCATTTCAAAGAAAGCGGTACGGTTGCAACCATTGAAGAGGAGCCGACGATTTTTGATTTGAAACAGTCGCAACGGTTGAATAAAAAGATACGAGAGAGGGCGCTCAAGGAAAAATCTATGCGCAGCGGTGATTATAATCTGGGTGGACAAAGAGGGAAGAAAATTACGGCGTATCGAGAGAACGCCTTGTTGATTGCTGGTTTGCTTTCAAAAAATGGAATGATGAAAGTAGCGGAAATTCGTGGACTGGCGGGAGAAAAGACGGGATCTATCTTGCAGAAGGACTATTATGGATACTTTAATCGCGTAACAAAAGGGCATTATGAATTGAGTGAAGGTGGCAAAGAAGCAGTTGCTGCCTACGAATATATTATTGAAAAACTGATTTGAAACAGAAGTTGCAAGCGATGTGGTTTGCCTGAAAAAGTCAAGGCTTATGTTTGTAAAATGATCGTGATATGCTTATGCCATTATAGAAGCAAGGGGGATATCATGAAGATCGAATTTATCAATCATCCATTTGTCTTTACCGATGCGGGTACAAGACATGAAATTAGTGAAATCAAAGGAACGCCAAGAGTCGGTGCCGTTTTGGACGATGAGTTACTGCAGGTTTGGAAGCCTGACGGTGGGTCAGCATTTTATGCTCTTTGAGAACACGGTAAAAAGTCGATTCAGAGGCCAGATAAACACCCTGGTCGGCGAGCTTGGGGACGATCTGCTTGGGAGAAAGATCCCGAAACGGCGCACTGTTGGATATATCCAGTACCTGTTGCCGCTCCTGCTCACTGAGCTTGTTTACAGGTGCTGCCGAAGGCCCCTTGCGTTGATCTTGACCGCCGCCTTGTTGGCGCCACCTGATAATCGTACGG
>JABXKS010000048.1 GCA_013619125.1 Clostridiales bacterium | reverse complement strand
AATTGAGAACTCTTTTTGGTTGTTGAGACTTGACAAGGAGATTGGAAAAGAGTATAAATATATTAAAGAGTTAGCACTCAATCAAGCTGAGTGCTAACAAAGAATATCGAAGGGGATGAAACCAATGAGAAAAAAGCAATTTAAAGCAGAATCGAAACGACTACTGGATTTGGTGATTAATTCTATTTATACGCACCGTGAGATCTTTTTAAGAGAATTGATTTCCAACGCCAGCGATGCCATTGACAAGATTTACTATACGGCGTTGACGGATGATTCCATCCAATTTAATAAAGAAGATTATTATATCACCTTGTCTGTGGACAAAGAAAAAAGGCAATTGACCATTTCCGATTCAGGAATTGGAATGACCAAAGAAGAACTGGAAGAAAACTTGGGGATTATCGCCAGAAGCGGATCTTTGAAGTTCAAAGAAGAAAATGAGGGGAAAGATGGCGTTGATATCATCGGACAGTTCGGTGTTGGATTCTACTCCGCGTTTCTTGTAGCAGACACGGTCATTGTTCGAAGCAAGGCTTTCGGGAGTGAGTTTGCCTATGAATGGAAATCTCAGGGCATCGACGGTTATACAGTGACGCCATGCGAGAAGGATTCTGTGGGATCCGACATTCTGATCACCCTAAAAGAAAATATTGAAGACGAGAATTTTGATGAGTATTTGGAAGAGTATCGACTTCGATCGATCGTGAAGAAGTATTCTGATTTTATCCGCTACCCAATTAAGATGGAGATTACTCGAAGTGAGTTGAAAGAGGGAACGGAATCGGAATATGAAGATGTAACGAAGGAAGAAACCATCAACAGTATGGTGCCGATCTGGAGAAAGAACAAGAATGAGTTGACCGAGGAAGATTATCAGAATTTCTATGTGGAGAAGCGATTTGGATTTGATCAGCCAGTTCGGACCATTCATTCCAGCATTGATGGAAATATCAGCTATAATGCAGTCTTGTTCATTCCTGGGAAAACCCCTTATGATTTCTATACACGGGAATATGAGAAGGGATTGGAATTGTATTCACGTGGTGTGATGATCATGGAAAAATGTGGCGATTTATTGCCTGATTACTTCAGTTTTGTGAAGGGTGTCGTGGATTCAGAGGATCTCTCCTTGAATATTTCTAGAGAGGTGTTGCAACATGATCGACAATTGAAGCTGATCGCTAAGAACATCAAAACTAAGATAAAAAGCGAACTGATCAAATTCATGAAATCTGATCGCGAGAAATATGAAATATTCTACGAATCATTTGGACGTCAATTAAAGTACGGAATTTATAGTGAGTTCGGCGCCAACAAAGAATTCTTGCAGGATTTGTTGCTGTTTTCATCTTCTGATGAGAAAAAACTCGTTAGTTTGAAAGAATACGTAGAGCGAATGAAAGAGGATCAAAAGTATATTTACTATGCGGCTGGTCAATCGATTGAACGTCTAGAGAAAATGCCGCAGACAGAAATGGTGTTGGATAAAGGATTTGAAATTCTTTACTTTACGGAAGAGGTCGATGAGTTTGCTATTCAAACGATGAGAGCGTTCAACGAAAAAGAATTTAAATCTGTCTCCGCCAATGATTTGGGTCTTGTATCAGAAGATGAAGAAAAAGTAGAGGAATCTGCGGAAAACGAGGCAATCTTTACGTCGATGATGGAACACTTGTCCAATAAAGTAAAGGCGGTTCGCGCTTCGAAACGATTGAAGACGCATCCTGTGTGCTTGACTAGCGAAGGAGAAGTATCCATTGAAATGGAGAAAATCTTAAATGCGATGCCAAGCGATCAAGAGGTGAAGGCGGAAAAGATTTTGGAGATCAACATTAATCATGAAATCTTCCAAACCGTACAAAAAGCGTATCAAGACGATCCTGAAAAATTCGCCTTGTATACTGATGTATTGTATCAGCAAGCCTTGTTGATTGAGGGATTGCCGATCGAAGATCCGGTTGCTTTCACGAATCAAATTTGCAAAATTATGAAGTAGAAGAGCGATACCCCTCAGAAGAACTCCTGAGGGGTATTTTTTTACGGGTGTTGAAGTTCCAAGATTTCAAAGGCGATTTGAATGTTTAATCGATCGTTATAATCATCAAGCTTAAATCCAAGGATTTCTTCAACCCGGCGCAAACGATAGGTTAGTGTATTCCCATGAATAAAGAGTTTTTCTTTTGTTTGGGTCCAGCTGTTATTGGTGTGAATGTAAATGCGAAGGGTGTCCAAGAAACGGGTATGTGATTTTTGATCATAAGCAATCAAAGGACCGAGAGTATCCGATACGAATTGCTTCAATTCATTTTCGTCGTTGTTCAACAAAAATCGTTTTACCTTTAATTGAGAATAAAAAACCAGAAAATCATGAGTGTGATAGGCGGAACCAATCTCGAGGGCGTAAAGTGCGTGCTGATAAGCGTCTTTGAATTCTTTCAGGTCACTGAAAAGATTGCTTGCGCTGATCCGTAACCGCCATTCTTTTTTGATGATGAGCCATAAGAGGGGATCATTTTCCAGCATGGTCCACAGGGAATCCGCTTGTATGATTTCGGACAAATCTCGATCAGTTTCAAGAATAAATATCAATTGCAGACCCTTGATAAAGGAAATAATTTGTGAGGATACCGGATGAAGAGCCTTTCTGAATTGTTCCTGAATCCCCTTCATATAACTGGTTGAATGTATGGCTGAAGGGGAGCGTTGACGGGTGGTGTTGACGGGTTCTAAATCTATTACGAGCAGGGAATGAAGCTGTTTTTTTCGATATCCATAGCTGTTGATCGTGCGATCAATGAAGTCGATATCACGATATGCCAAAAGGGTTTCAAAGAATTCTCCTTTCAGTCGCAGTTCGGTAGAATGAATGTCTTGAATTTTCAATAGAATCAGTGCCAAGACTGCAAGACTTCGTTCAATGGCGATGGAATCTTTTTCATCCAGTAATGCGGGAGGATTCAATATGCCGAGCCATCCGTAGTTTTCCTGATTAATCAAGATGGGAAGAAATCGAATCGCCTGAGGAATTCCCGGATTGGTAATATTCGTTGGATCTGTCGGGGAAAGTTGTTTGGGCCAATCCGGCCGTAAAGAATCGAGATGTTTCATAGAGCGGGTGAGGGGCAAATGATGAGCGATGATGGCATACAGAGGGGTGATAACGAGGGTGTCGCAACCAATCAACCGTGACAATTCCAGTAAGATATCCTCTACATCGCATCCATGAAGGATCATATTGGTAAACTTCGTATGAAGATCAAGGGTATATTTATAGGCATTTTTTTGCATCTCAATAATTCGATTGGTTTCTTCCAACTCTGCAGAGTTTTTACTTTCCCTTTCCAAGCTTAAAGAGTTGTTGATTGCGACGGATGCTTGAATGGAAATGGATTCGAGAAAGTGAAGATCTTCTTCCGTGAGTTTGGCGTCTTCACGAAATCCATCGATGACGATAACGCCGAAACACTGATCGCGAAAAATCAATGGACAGCTTACTGTGCTGTGGATCTTTGGGAAAGTTTCCAAAAAGGTATGTTTTAATGTTTGTTGAGATTGATTGCTCATGGTCCGTGTGATAGCAGAAATGTCTTCCGTACTGTTGAATCGCAATGGTTTTTTCTGGGTGAAGGTCATGCCGGTGATGGATTCGTCGGGTTGAAGCTTCAGGTTTTCAATCTCGGGATTAAATCCGAGATAGGCTTGGGCTTCCAGGCAATTTGAATTTTTGTTGTATAAGAAGATAATGCCCGCATCGCCATCCTTGATATTGGCGATAGATTCCGTTAATAACGCTTGAAGGATATCGGATGTGTCTTGGGTGGAGTTTAAAAGTTTTGTAGAATTTAATAGGGTTTCTAGTTTATTCACCTTGTTTTGAAGCGTTTTTTCATCATTCATGAAAGCCTCCTTGCTCGATTCATTCAATTATAACAAAACCACAAAGATATGGGAAATAATTGGGTGTCCACACCATAGATAACTGGTGACCATTTCGATATAATAAAATTAATATGTTTCAAAAAATTCATAAATTCCACGGGAAAACGGTACCATTCGTTTAAGGCCCCTTGCGGGGTTCTTGATGAAATTGGTATACTATTACATAAAAGGAAGGGTGAGGTTATTGTGATTAAGGAATATGCAAAAGAATGTAAAGACTATGTAATCGACCTACGACGTGAGTTTCATATGTACCCCGAAAAGAGTTTGGAAGAGGTACGAACGCAAAAACGCGTAATGGAAGAATTAACGAAGATGGATATTCCATTTGAGAGCGTTGCGGATACGGGCGTTGTCGGTACAATTATTGGCGGGAAACCAGGCAAAACCATCGCCTTGCGTGCGGATATGGATGCGCTTGATTTGCAAGAAATTGCAGACGTGCCTTATCGATCCAAGAATGATGGATTGATGCACGGATGTGGGCATGATGGACATACAGCATCTTTATTGGGTGCTGCCAAAGTGTTAAAGCAAGTGCAATCGGAACTTCAAGGAACGGTAAAGCTCTTTTTTCAACCGGCTGAAGAGGTTGCACACGGTGCCAAGAAGATGATCGCAGAAGGCGTTTTGGATGGAGTGGATTCCATTTTTGCCATCCATATTTGGAATGATATGCCTTGCGGAAAGATTAGTATCGAGGCAGGGCCACGCATGGCATCGGCCAGTGTATTCACGATCGATGTCAAGGGAAAGGGTGGCCATGGCGCTATGCCGCATCAAACGATTGATGCCGTTGTTGTAGGCACTTCCATTATTCTGGATTTGCAGTCGATTGTCAGCCGAGAGATCAATCCATCAGAACCGGCAGTCCTTACTGTTGGAAAGTTTGAAGCAGGAAGCAGAAACAATGTGATCGCGGAAAATGCAAAACTCATCGGTACGACACGGTGCTACAGCCTTGAAACCCACAACAAGTTTGAAGAACGCATTCAGCGGGTTTGCGAGCACACTGCATTAGCCCAAGGCGCGACTGCGACTTTGGATTTTACAACTTTGGTTATACCGATTATTAATGATGAAACCTGTTCAAAAATCGCTGCGGGCGCAGTGGAAAAGATTCGATCAAAAGAAGCGGTTATCAAGTTCCCCGCTTTGAATGTCGGTGAAGATTTTTCCTTCTTTATGGATCAAGTGCCGGGCATGCTGGCCCTGGTTGGGTGCAAGAACGAATCAGCGGAGCATTTCCCGCATCATCATCCGCAATTTGATATCGATGAAGACAGTTTGGAAATATCTACTGCGCTTTATGCGCAATATGCCTTTGATTTCTTGGCAAAAGGAGGAAAAGCATAATGATAAAAGAAGCATTGCAACAAGAAGAATATGTGCGGTCATTGCGCCGTGAATTTCACCGATATCCGGAACCGAGCTGGGGGGAAGAACGGACGGCTAGCCGTGTAGAAGAAGAGTTGTCAGCTATGGGGATTGAGCATCAACGGATCGCAAAAACCGGGGTGATCGGTTTCATTCGAGGTGGAAAGCCTGGTAAAACCCTTGCGTTGCGCGCGGATATGGACGCGTTGGAAATTATCGAGCTGAATGATCTGGCGTTCAAATCGGAGATTGAAGGCATGATGCACGGTTGCGGCCATGACGGTCATACGGCCACGCTGCTGGGTGCGGCTAAGATTCTCCAAAATAAAAAAGAAGAGTTGTGCGGCAATATCAAGTTGATCTTCCAACCAGCTGAAGAATATGTTGAGGGCGCAAAAGCTATGATTGCAGAGGGTTGTCTGGATGGAGTGGACGCGATTTTAGGCATCCATCTTTGGGCGAATCTTCCTACGGGGGTTGTTTCTGTGGAAGCGGGGCCCCGAATGGCTTCGAGTGATAATTTTATAATTGAGGTGACCGGAAAAGGGGGTCATGGTGCCATGCCACATCAAACGGTGGATGCCGTGGTTGTGGGTGCAGCGATTGTTCGAGATTTGCAGACGATTGCCAGCAGAAAGAGTTCACCCTTGGATCCTGTTGTTGTCACCATCGGCCGATTTGACGGCGGAACACGATTTAATGTCATCTCACAGGCTGCGAAGCTGGAAGGGACCGCCCGTTGTTTCACGGAAGAATTGCGGGACGACTTGGAAGCGCATATCAAACTGATAGCAAACGAAGTGGCAAAGTCGTACCGTGCTAGTGTGAAAATAGACTACTCTCGTGGGGTAGCTGCTGTACAAAATCATGAATCCTGCTCAACGATTGCAGCCGGGTCTGTTGCGAAGATTCTATCGCCTGAGGCCGTGCAGCCGATGATCAAGACGACAGGCAGCGAGGACATGGCAGAATATTTGTTGCGTGTACCGGGTTTGATCGCTTTCGTCGGTACTGCGGATCCCCAAAAAGCAGAGATCTTTCCGCATCACAACCCGAGATTCGATCTCGATGAAGATTCTTTGGTACACAGCACAGCACTTTATGTGCAATTTGCTTTTGATTTTTTAAATAGTCACCAATAAACAAAAAAGGAATGCGTGAGCATTCCTTTTTTTTATTCCCATCGTGAGGCTTCGCGGCCTCGTACTATGCGTATTCCCCAGTTTAAAATCCCGGTGATAAGAAGTATAAAAGCAGCTGCGATCGCTGACCATTTGATCAAGCTGCAGATCGGGAGCCATTTCTCAGCGAAGGCCAAGTGACTGGGATAAAAGAGCATGATCATGGAGGCTAAAGCGTTTTCCATATAGTCGGCAACGAGTCCAAGAATAGGAAGCCAACGAATGCTTTTTACCAAAAACTCTATGGATGATTTGCGAAAGACCAATCGGAGACCTGAATAAAGGAACCAGGCATAAACCAGGGGCCAGATAAAGTCAAATGTGATGCGTTGCCGAACGTAGAATGCGCGGCCTTCTTCACCGATAAGCTCCGCGGTCTGATAAACCTCTGCGCCTGAATAGAAAAGGCTGGAGTCGGGGAGTGCCACTTCCCCAATTGTATCCGATACGTTTCGAGAAACCTTGGGTAGAACGAGTATAAGGAAAAAACCAAAAATAAGAGTCGCGATCAGAAAGCGACGAACGAGGTAAGATTGCTTGGTAGGTTGGGTTTCGTTTGACATGGGCATCTCCTTTCATGATAAAAAATACCCGTTTCAAAGCGATTGGAAACATGTGGCAGAGCATTTGACAAGGAAAGTCAAGAAAAGGTGCTGCCATGCGGGTAGAATAAATGTGAAGGAGGGGGAGGCTAAATGAACAAAACCGAACATGTTGAAGCGGTAAAACGTATGGAGACTTATATTTTAGCGCATTTGAGGGAACCAATACGCTTAAAGGAGTTGGCTGAAGAAGCAGGGTATTCCCCTTGGTACAGCGCGAAAATCTTCAAGGCACACACCGGGAAAGCGCCGTTTGAATATATTCGATCCATCAGAATGCAATTCGCGGCTGAAGTCTTACGAGATGAGGAAATTCGTGTGATTGATGTGGCGTTCGATTTCCTTTTCTCTACGCATGAAGGATTTACCCGAGCGTTTTTTCGAGAATTCGGCATCGCACCAAAAGAATATGCCTTGCAACAATCAGCATCGCGTGTTTTTTTATCGAAGAATAGAACGCATCGGTATTGTCGAGTATGGGAGGAAAGAAAAATGGAGTACAAGCAATCGCATTCAAAAGCTATTTTTGTTCAAGTGGTGCAGAAGAAGGAAAGAAAGTTATTGCTGAAGAGAGGAAAAGAAGCGAACCACTATTTTGCATATTGTGAAGAGGTGGGATGTGATATCTGGGGGACGCTGGCAACAATTAAAGAAGCATTGGGAGAACCCATGGGGATTTGGTTGCCAAAGAAAATGCGTCTGCCTAACACGTCTGAGTATGTGCAGGGAGTCGAGGTTCCAAAGAATTATCTTGGACCGGTGCCAGAAGGATTTGATTTGATTGTGTTGCCACCAATGGAAATGATGATCTTTCAGGGAGAACCTTTTAAAGACGAAGAATTTGAAGATGCGATTCAAGATCTATGGGATGTTATGAATCGATACAACCCCGAGTTGGTTGGATATGAGTGGGATGGACCCGATGCAATGCGCTTTCAGTTGGAACCACAGGGATACCGAGGCTATGTGGAAGGAAAAGCGGTTAGAAGAAAGTGAGATAATCTTTTAAAACCAATGGGTTGAGTACCGTATATGCAAGAGATGGTGGTGTTGTAATTGCCTTTTAATGGGAAAAAGCGTCGAATTTTTGCGGAATTCGGCGTTTTTTTAGTTTCTTGGGAAAATAAAAAATTGTAAGCTGGAAAACAAATTGGCTTTTTCCTAAAATGTGAGTGAAATCACATTTTTTCCTGTTTTTTTGTCGTATAATAACCATATCGCAAGATTCTTTGGTTTGAAAGGGGATAAACGATGAGTAAATGGGAAAACTTAAACGCAGGAAAGTGGCAAGATGTCATCGATGTACGTGACTTTATTCAAAATAATTACAAGCCTTACCTCGGAAATGAGGCATTTTTGGCAGGAAAGAGTCAAAAAACAACGATTCTATGGGAAAAAGCGGAAATTTTAATTGCTGAGGAAATTAGAAAAGGAATTATTGGTATTGATACGGAAACATTTTCCGGCATTGCTCATTTTAAGCCCGGTTACTTGGACAAAGAAAACGAAGTGGTTGTGGGCTACCAAACCGATGCGCCATTAAAACGCATTATGAATCCCTATGGTGGATTTCGCATGGTGGAAGCATCCCTCGACGCGTATGGATTTGAAATGGATGAAGAACTGAAGGCGGATTTCCAGGAGTTTAGAAAAACACATAATGAGGGCGTTTTTGATGCCTATACCCCAAAGATGAGAAAAGCGCGATCGGTGGGATTGTTGACCGGACTGCCGGATGCCTATGGACGTGGAAGAATTATCGGTGATTATCGACGAATCGCCTTGTATGGAATCGATCGTTTGATTACGGAACGGAAAAATGATTTTGCTACATTAGCAAATCAAGCGGCTGTGGAAGAAATGATTCAATTGCGTGAGGAAATTAATGAGCAATTGCGCGCCCTAGAAGCCATGAAAGAAATGGCTCTAAGTTATGGCATTGATATTTCTCAACCAGCGAAGACTGCTACTGATGCCGTACAATACTTGTACTTTGGATACCTTGCGGCTATCAAGGAAAACAATGGAGCGGCCATGTCTCTCGGCAGAAATACAGCTTTCTTGGACATCTATATCGAACGTGATCTAGCTTCCGGCATGATTACGGAAGAAGAAGCGCAAGAAATGATTGATCAATTTGTTATCAAGTTGAGAATGGCCCGTCATCTACGCACACCAGATTATAATGTTTTGTTCGCCGGTGATCCGACTTGGGTGACAGAGGTGATCGGTGGACTCGGAACAGATGGACGTTCAATGGTAACAAAAACGGCTTATCGTTTCTTGCATACCCTGACAAATCTCGGATCGGCGCCGGAACCGAATATGACCGTATTATGGTCGGAAGAACTACCAGAATCCTTCAAGCGGTATTGCGCGAAGATGTCCATTGATACTGGTGCCCTTCAATATGAAAACGATGATTTGATGCGTCCTATCTATGGAGATGACTACGGAATTGCGTGCTGTGTGTCAGCGATGCAAATTGGCAAACAAATGCAGTTCTTCGGCGCTCGCGCAAACCTGGGCAAAGCCTTGCTGATGGCGATCAATGAAGGATACGATGAAGTAAAGACAGATAAGTCTGGTCATTTGATCCGTATGATCGATGGAATTGAGAAGATCGAAGACGGGACTTTGAACTATGAGGAAGTCTTAGAACGATTCAATCAAGTCATGGAGTATTTGGCGGAGCTGTATGTGAATACCATGAATACGATCCACTATATGCATGACAAGTATGCCTATGAAGCGGGACAAATGGCCTTGCATGATGTTTTTGTTCATCGCTTTATGGCATTTGGAGTCGCGGGAATTTCTTTGGTGGCAGATTCCTTAAGCGCGATTAAATATGCAAAGGTAACGCCAATTCGAAATGAAGCGGGAATTACGACGGATTTTGCAATTGAAGGCGAATTTCCGAAGTACGGCAACGATGATGATCGTGTGGATCAATTGGCTGTGGATGTACTTGAAAAGTTTGTTGCCGAGTTGAAGAAACATCCGACTTATCGAAAATCAGAGCATACCTTGTCTGTTTTGACCATTACGTCCAATGTGGTCTACGGCAAGAAAACCGGAGCGACTCCAGATGGTCGTAAAAAAGGGGAGCCTTTTGCACCGGGTGCCAATCCGATGCATGGACGCGATGAAAAAGGCGCGTTGGCTTCTTTAAACTCCGTTGCCAAACTTCCCTATGAAGGCGTTTGTCAAGATGGCATTTCCAATACCTTCTCCATCGTGCCTGCAGCATTGGGAAAAGAGAGTGAAGTTCGATACGCGAACTTGATTTCAATCTTGGACGGATACTTTGAACAAAAAGCCTTTCATTTGAATGTGAATGTAATGGAGCGAGCTAAGCTGGTTGATGCAATGGAACATCCTGAAAAATATCCGACGCTGACCATTCGAGTTTCAGGATATGCCGTTCACTTTAACCGTTTGACGAAGGAACAACAAATGGAAGTGATTCAACGAACATTCCACGAGGCTATGTAGGAGGGAAGATCATGATGAAGGGAAGAGTACACTCAATCGAGACGATGGGATTGCTGGATGGGCCAGGGATCCGAACCATATTCTTTTTGCAAGGGTGTCCTTTGCGCTGTAGCTACTGTCACAATCCGGATACCCAGCAACTTGCTGGAGGTACGGAGATGATGCCTAGTGAAGTGGTGCAAACGGCTAAACGCTATCTTCCCTATTATCGACGCTCCGGTGGCGGCATTACATTTTCAGGAGGCGAGCCCTTGTTGCAAGGGGCTTTTCTTCTTGAAACATTGAAACTCTTAAAGGCGGAAGGGATTCATACGGCTTTGGATACGAGTGGATTTGGGCATGAAATGTTTTTTGACGAAATCTTGGAGCTTGTGGATGTCGTTATTTTGGATATCAAGCACTTTGATCGAGACGAACATCGAAAGCTAACTGGTGTAAAGATGAAAGGTAGAAATCCATTTTTGAGTCGGTTGGCAGCATATGATGGGAAAATTTGGATTCGCCATGTCATGGTACCAGGGTTGACAGATTCGAAGAGATCGATGGATCATTTGTACCAATCGATTCAGTTTTTGGCAAAGAAAATTGAAAAAATTGAAATCCTCCCCTATCATAAAATGGGGGTAGAGAAATATGAAGCACTGCAAATGGCCTATCCTTTGGAAAATGTGGCGGAAATGGATCACGAGCAAGCCTATGTGTATCAAGAGATGCTTCGCGAGAAATTGATTCGGGACCAACGCAGAAAGGTGTTGACACCGGCGGTGTGAAATTGGAGAGATATTACGAAACGCCTAATGAAATTAGGCGTTTTTTTGAGACTATTTTGTTCGGTATCAGGATAATTTGTGGGACTTGGTGCTTATGAATTGACAATGTTTGGAACCACAGGTAAGATAAAGAAGAATTTCATAGAATAAAAGGTTCTTTCTAGGAAAGATGAAAAGGGAAAACGGTGCAAGTCCGTTACAGCCCCCGCTACTGTAAGCAGTACGAAAACCTGGATGCCATTGGGGAAACCTGAGAAGGCTGGTGAGTAGGATGATCTGTAAGTCAGGAGATCTGCCTTTTGTTATGTATCTCTAAACTTCGGCGGGAAGGGTGGGTCTATTGGTGTATGCATTTTCACCAATTCCAAACAAGGAAACTTGTAAGCCGTATCGAGAGATACGGCTTTTTTGTTTGAAAATTTTGAAAATGGAGGATGGTATGAAAGGATTTGTACTGGCTGGAACCCATAGCGGTGTAGGAAAGACCACCTTGTCTTTAGGGCTGATGAGAGCCTATAAAAAGCGTGGTCTGCGGGTCGCTCCTTTTAAGGTCGGACCCGATTATATCGACCCGATGTATCATGAAATCGCAGCAGGGGAATGCTCCTATAATCTTGATCTAATTATGCTAGAAAATGAAGGAGTGAAGCACACCTTTGTCGAGCATGCCAAGGCAGGAGACATTGCAATTGTGGAAGGTGTGATGGGGCTGTATGACGGCTTGAATTTTACAAAAGACAATGGCAGCACGGCACATGTGGCACGGGTTTTGGAACTGCCGGTATTCCTGGTTGTCGACGCGCAGGGAATGGCAGCCAGTGTTCTGGCTCATATTCAAGGATATTGCGCCTATGACAGAGAAGTGAAGATAGCGGGTATTATCCTCAATCGAGTGAGCTCGGAAGGACTCTACCAGTACCTGAAAACACCCATTGAAGAATTTGTGGGCATCCCATGTGTGGGGTATTTGCCGAAGGATCAGCAGCTTCATCTTTCCAGTCGGCATCTGGGATTGATCCCGGTTAACGAGTTGGAAGATTTCGACGCTCAATTGAATCGGATCGCTGATTTGGTTGAATCTCATTTTGACTGGGAACGGATTGATAAAATTATTGAGATTCGTCTTGAAGCAAGACAAAAAAGAAAAGTGGAGTCTTGGGCAAAGGGGCTTCGCATTGGAATCGCTCAGGATCATGCCTTTAATTTTTACTATCAAGAGAATCTGGAACTGGTGGAACAGTGGGGGGGAGAATGGATTCCTTGCTCTCCCATGAGGGACTCGAAGCTCCCGGAGGGTATTGACGCGCTTTATCT
>JABXKS010000047.1 GCA_013619125.1 Clostridiales bacterium | reverse complement strand
GTCTTAATCGTATTATCAGATTATGAAGGGGTGTCACCAGCAGAAATTGAAAAACTGGTTACGCGACCATTGGAAGGCGCCACCGCTGCCGTAGAGGGACTCGTTGATTTGCAGTCGATTTCTTCGGAGGGCCGTTCCTTGGTGATTGCGCAATTTGATTATGGAACGGATATGAATCAGGCATCCTTGAAGGTGCGGGAACGAGTGGACATGGTGGAAGGATTTCTGCCGGAAGACGCCTCGTCGCCAACCATTTTGCGGTTTGACCCCAGCGATCTGCCGATTCTTGATATTGCCTTAACGGCACCGGCCCTCTCGTCTTTGGAACTGCAATCCTTTGTGGAAGAGGAATTGAAGCCAAAGTTGGAGCAGGTGGACGGCGTTGCCAATGTCGATGTAATCGGCGGGGTGGAGGATCAAGTAGAGATCCGTTTCAGCCGGGAGCAATTGGTGGGCTACGGACTGGATATCGCGCGGATTCAACAGATCTTGGCAGCGGAGAATTTTAACCTGCCGGCGGGGGAAGTGAGCCGCGGCAATCGAAGTTTGAGTGTGCGGGCCATTGGTGAGTTTCAGACGATTGAGGAGGTGCGAGACCTGTTGCTGCCCCTGCCTCGAGGCGGTCAAGTGCGATTGGGTGAGTTGGCGCAGGTGGAACGAATCGCCAAGGAAGGGACAACAAAAACCTTGATTAACGGGCAGCCGGCGGTGGAGCTTTCCATCAATAAGCAGTCCGGCACGAATACAGTGGCTGTATCGAATCGCATGGAAGCGGAGCTGGCGGATTTGTTGGAGGAGTATCCGGAGATTGAAATGATTCGGATCCTCGATCAGGCGGAAATCATTCGACTGGCCATTCAAGCCGTTATTCAGGATGCGTTGATCGGGGCGATTTTGGCGGTCTTGATTTTGTATGTCTTTTTGGGTAATTACCGGACGACGATGATCATTGCCCTCACGATTCCAGTTTCCATTATCTCGACCTTTATTTTGTTGTATTATACGGGGATTACCATTAATCTGATGACACTTGGCGGCTTGGCCCTCGGGCTGGGCATGCTGGTGGATAACTCCATTGTGGTTTTGGAGAATATCTTCCGGTTTAGGCAGGATGGCCATGATGCGAAAGAGTCGGCGGTTCTGGGGGCGAAAGAAGTGAGCTTGTCGGTTATGGCATCGACATTGACGACGATCGCTGTTTTCTTACCGATCTCCTTTGTTGGGGGCTTGACCTCCATCATTTTCCGGGAACTTGCGTTAACAGTCACGTTTTCACTTTTGATTTCTTTGGTTTTGGCCCTGAGCTTGATTCCCATGCTGTCGTCCTTCTTGCTGACGGATGTGCAGATGGAGTTGGCCTTTACGGATGAGGATTCGAGGCATCGATTGATTGGTCGTATTCGGCATCAATTCGAAAACCTTCGATTGCTATATAGCCGCGTATTAAAGAGTGCCTTGCGGTATCGAAAACGAATGGTGGCGGGAGCCTTGCTATTCTTTGCGGCAGCAGTTTTGATGGCATTTTTCCTGGGACAGGAATACATTCCAGAGATGGACGAGGGTCTGGTGCAGGTTGATGTGCGATTGCCGGATGGCGCTGAATCACAGGAAACAGAAGAGATTCTGGATCAGATAGCAAAGCGGATTCAACCGATTGCGGAAGTGCAGTCCTTATTTACGAGAGTTGGAAGCAGTGGAAACCAAGGCTTGGTTTCTGCCGCTGGGAATCGAGGGCAGGTTTCTGCAATCTTGACATCCTTGCAGGATCGAGAGACGGAGATTCAAGTGATTGAATCGGAGATTCGAGAAGCCGTTAAAGATATTCCTGGCGCAAAGATTTCCGTTATGATTCCATCGACGACCAACCTTTCCAGCGCAGCGGCGCCTCTGGAAGTTAAAATTTTAGGCGATGATTTAGATGCTCTTCAAAAGGTAAGTGACGATGTGGTGCGAGAGCTTTCAAAGGTGGCATCCTTAACGGAAGTAAAAAGTGATTTGGAAGAGGGGATCCCAGAGGTTTGGGTGGTTCCAGATCGGTTGATTGCTTCACAATATGGTTTGACGACGGCGCAGATTGCGCAGTCGGTCAATCAGCAATTGAGCGGTATTACGGCGACCCGATTGAAACTAGGCGGAAAAGAAGTGGAAGTGCGCCTGCGGGGCGACTCGATTTACAGCGAAAATATTTATACCCTTTCTCAAACGCCGGTTGTGGGGTTTGGAGGACTCAGCGTCCCTCTTGGGGAAGTGGCTGAAATTCAATTGAAACAAGGTCCTATCAGTATCAATCGTGAATCGCAATCCCGTTTGATTGCAGTAACTGCGCAGCTTCAATCGGGGGATGCGTCGGAAGCCGCTGCATCGGCTGAAAAAGCCCTTGCGTCTTTGCAATTGCCACAAGGTGTGCGTGTGGAAATTACGGGAGAAAACGAAGAGATCGAGGAGGCATTCTCTGATTTGGGCTGGGCGATGCTGTTGGCGGTTGCCTTGGTGTATATGGTTCTTGCTTCGGAATTTGAATCCTTATTGAACCCCTTTATTATTCTATTGATCGTGCCTTTGTCTTATGCGGGCGCTATCTATGGTTTGACCCTGTTCCACCAGACCCTGAGCGTACCGTCCATTATGGGACTGGTGATTATTACGGGAATTGTGGTGAATGATGCCATTGTGCTGATTGATTATGTCAACATTAGAAGAAAGCAGGGAGAAACTCGGGACGAAGCGCTTCTTGCAGCAGGTCCGATCCGGATGCGTCCGATTTTGATGACAACTCTAACGACAATTTTAGGTTTGACGCCGTATATGATTGGAACCGATGAGGCATCGATGTTTATGCGCCCTATGGCGGTGGTTGTAATTTTTGGTTTGCTAACGTCCACATTGTTGACCCTTTTGCTGTCGCCAGTGATCTATTCGATTTTTGACGATCTTTCTGTGAAAATCAAAAAACAGATTCGAGGAAGGGTTTCAAGCTAGGAAAGATTTCGGTATAATGAAAGGCAGACGAGGAGGTGGCTTATGAAACCAGTGATTGGTGTATTGGGAAATTTATCAACGGTAGAAGATGGCGCGGTAACACATGCATTCGTCAATCAATCGTATATTGAAGCGGTTGAGAAAGCGGGTGGTATTCCTTTGGTGTTTCCGGTTGGAACGGATTGGAAGTCAACCGCGCATTTATTGGAGCGTGTGGACGGACTCTTGGTAACCGGAGGGTTGGATGTGCATCCATTCTATTACGACGAAGAGCCCTATCAGGAGTTGGGCGCGATTTTGCCCAATATGGATTTGTTCCATATTGAAGCCATTCGAAAAGCGGTGGAGATGCAGATGCCGATTTTGGGTATTTGTCGAGGTGCGCAGGTGATGAATGTCGCTTTTGGAGGAACTCTGTTTCAGGATTTGAATCATATTCCCACCATGGTGTTGAAGCATCAGCAAGCGGGCAGTCGGACATTGGGCATGCATTATGTCGAAATTGAAGAGGGAAGCCAATTGAGAAAATTGATCGGAGCCCGCGTGATGGTGAATAGCATGCATCATCAGTCCATTAAAGAGATTTCGCCGGATTTTCGGGTCGTGGCGAAGGCGAGCGATGGGGTTGTGGAAGCGATTGAGCGAAAAGAATATGGATTTTGTATGGGGGTGCAGTGGCATCCTGAAGAGATGATTCGGGTATCGAGTGCGATGAAGCCGATTTTTCAATCCTTTGTCAACGCAACGAGAACGGAAAATATAGGAGGCAAATAGGAATTATGGCGAAAACAAATCGACAGCGATTGGTCAAACAATCAGTACAAGGAAAAGTGCATCATCCATTGGGGAATGATTTTCGAGTGGAACGAGACGGGGAACCGCGAATTTTACCTGCGACAGGCGGGATTTGCTACAATGTAAAAATTGGCGATCCAGCATTTGGCTGGGAAGGCGACCATATTGAGCCGGGTGTTTCTGTGCGAAACGAAGAAGCGCGGGAAAATCAAGCATTTACGGCTTTGTCTTGTATTGGTAATGAAGCAATTGTTGTATCGGGAGACGCCAAAGGTGATCGCGGCTACGTGACGGGAAAACACGGCGGCATCGATCATGTCTTGGTCTATTTTGACGACGAAACATTAAATGCCCTGGCGATTGAAGACAAGATTATGGTTCGCGGCCATGGGCAGGGAATGAAATTAGAAAATTATCCGAACATCAAGGTCATGAATATCGATCCGGATCTCTTTGATCGCATTCCTATCAAGGAAGAGGACGGTCGACTGATTGTTCCCATCGCGGCGGAAGTGCCTGCCGTGATGATGGCATCTGGTCTTGGGGCGAGACATGCCTATTCTGGAGATTTTGATATTATGACGGGAGATAAGGCAGGGATTCAGGAGACTGGAATCGATCAGCTTCGATTTGGCGATCTTGTTTTGCTGAAGGATATGGATTGCGCCTATGGATACGATTATCGACCTGGTGCGGTGAGCATCGGGGTTATTGTACACAGCGATTGCATCAAAATGGGGCATGGTCCCGGGGTTACTGTGATTTTGTCTAGTCGTGATGGAGAGATCGAAGGGCTGATTGCAGAAGGCGCGAACATCAAGGACATTATCGAAAACGCATAAATCTTGAATTGGGGAGAGAGTATGGGGATACGAATACTGACAGACAGCGCGGGAGACTTGCGGCCTCAAGAAATTGAGAACCTGCAAATTGTAGAGCTGCCCATTGTCATCGTAGTGGATGATCAGGAATTTTACGAGAATGAGACCATACAAAAGAGTGAAGTCTATGACCGTCTTAAAGAAGGAAAGCGGGTTACGACGGCGCAGATTACCTTACATCGATTTTTAGAACAATTCAAAGTGTTCGCTGAAGCGGGCGAAGCCTGCATCTATGTGGCGCTTTCATCCAAGCTTTCGGGAACCTATCAAGCCGCTTGTTTGGCCAAAGAGCAGATCGTGGCGCGCTATCCGGATTTTGATCTGACCATCTTTGATTCTCGTTCGGTATCCTACGGGCAGGGATTGATGGCGAAGAGGGCGGCAGAATTGGCGAATCAGGGTGCAACAAAAGAAATGATTCTTGAATCCCTAGAATTTTATCGGGAGAAGATGCGTATTTATTTTACGGTTGGAACCCTAGAATATCTCTACAAGGGCGGCCGATTGAGCAAAACCTCCGCGGTATTGGGCGGGATTTTGGGCATTGCGCCGATCCTGGGGATTGAAAACGGGGAAGTGGTTGTGATTGGCAAACAGCGAGGCATTAAAAAGGCGTGGCGCAAAATGATTGATTTGCTTGATTTCGAGACCCAGTGCGAGCCTTCGGTGATCGTTGTCGGAAATTCGGGTACTCAAAATGAAGCGGATCGCTTTCTCATTTTTCTTGGAAAGCGAATACAGGGGGAAGCGCCAGATGTAATTTTGCCGGGGGCAGCCATTGGCGCCCATACGGGACCGGGACTTCAGGCGGTTTTTTATTTGGCAGAGAAAGAGCCCAAAAGATTGGATGGATAAGGACATGGGGAAAACTAAAAAACCAAGTTTGGCAGCCGTGTTTCAATTGATGTTTGTTAGCGCGGCAACAACCTTTGGGGGCGGGTATGCCCTTGTGCCTGTATTGGAAACATCCATTGTGGAGAAAAAGAAATGGATGGAGGAAGAAGAGTTTCTGGACGCTCTGACCATTGCACAGAGCATTCCTGGAGTCTTGGCGGCAAATATGGCATTGATCCTAGGTCGAAGGATTCAAGGGCTTAAGGGGGCGCTGGTGGCGTGCTTGGGGGCTATACTTCCTTCGGTGATTAGCGTAATGATTATTGCGGTTTTCTATGAAAGTGTGAAAGATGCACCGTTGATGCGTGGATTCTTTGCCGGTGTCAGACCGGTAGTTGTAGCCCTTTTGTTCTTCAGCTTTTTAAAACTGGCGAGGCGAATTCCGAGGCGACTCTATGACTGGTCTTTGTTGCTTGGAACTTTTGCTGCTGTCGCTGTATTTGGAATCAATCCCTTTTGGGCGATAATCTTGGGAGGGGGGCTTTCGTTATGGCGCAAGGATTTGCCGTAGTATTGGATCTGTTTGTGACCTTCTTTAAGATCGGTGCCCTGGGTTTTGGCGGGGGACTTGCCATGCTGCCGTATATTGAACAGCAGGTGAGCCATTATCATAATTGGCTGACGGAGGGGGAGTTCTTGGATCTTTTGGCTATCGCGCAGTCGACGCCGGGACCCATTGCCATCAATTCGTCCACCTTTGTCGGATTTCGAACGGCTGGAGTGATTGGTGCAATTGTCGCTAGCGTCGGGGTTGTTTTTTTTGCGGTATTTGCGATTAATTTGCTTTCTTCTTTTTTGGATAAGAATGTGGAAAATCCTCGGGTCAAGCAATTATTTCTAACCCTGCGCCCCATTACGGTGGGTCTGATTTTGGCCGCAGCATTCTCAACGGGACAAAAGGTATTGATTGATTGGCCGTCTGTGGGGATTGCACTTGTAGCGTTTTTTCTATTGAGTCGATTTAAACTGCATCCGATTGTCGTCGTACTGAGTTTCGGCGTGACGGGAGCATTGATTTATATGTTTGCATGAAAAAACCCAACGGACAGGCCGTTGGGTTTTTACCAAATGATGTGAGGAGTCCACGAGGAGAAATTTTTTACATTTCATGGACATCGTTTGGTCCTATCAATCAAAGGAACTATGCTCCTTACTGTTGAATAAAATTGCTTTGATTGTACTTTATTATAGTACAGTGGTTTGAAAAAAACAACGACTGGTATTAATCGGAAAGCTTATTTTATGGGTTTGAAGGAGGAGTGGTCTGATGCGAAATAAATTGAAAAGATGGATGGAAGAAAGTCGATCGATTGTCTTTTTCGGCGGTGCGGGGGTCTCTACCGAAAGTCAGATTCCAGATTTTCGGTCAGCGGATGGATTGTATCAAGCAGAGAACGAGTTTTCCCATCGCCCGGAAGAGATGTTGAGTCATGATTTTTTAATGAATCAAACGGAAACTTTCTTTCGCTATTACCAATCTTATATCTTGCATCCCCAGGCACAGCCGAATCCGGCGCATTGCGCTTTGGCACAATGGGAGGAACGCGGGAATCTGACTGGGGTGATTACGCAGAACATCGATGGACTTCATCAGGCGGCTGGATCAAAGCGGGTGATGGAACTTCATGGGAGCGTTCATCAAAACTATTGCGTGGGGTGCGGTGCAACCTATCCGCTTTCCTTTATGGTAGCGGCGGAAGGAATTCCGCGATGTACAAAATGCGGCGCCATGGTGCGACCTGATGTGACCTTGTACGGGGAATCCCTGAACCAAAGTGTGATGCAAGCCGCGGTGGATGCGATTCGCGGAGCGGATCTGCTGATTATAGGTGGGACATCACTGGTTGTGTATCCAGCCGCCGGACTGCTTCGCTATTTTTCTGGGGAGCGTTTGGTTTTGATCAACAAGGAGGCGACACCCTTCGATCATAAGGCGCAATTGATCTTTAGGGAGTCCATTGGGAAAGTTTTGGAAGAAACTCTGTGATCGACTTGTAAGAGCGAAAAGCTTATGGTATGATAATGGAAATAAATCTTTAAATCAGTTCTGTGAGACTGATAAGAATCTGAAAATTTTTTTTGCGTATTTTCACCTTCTTGCGTCTTGCATGAAGGTTTTTTTTTGCCATTATTTCTATTTTATTCACTTTAACTCGGTCCAGAGAGGCCAGAAAGGGAGGAAACACAATGTCTACAAACGATTCAGCAATGACAAACTCCAATTATTACGAGGGATTAAACGCGAAGAACGTGGTTCTGGGTCTTCAGCATTTGATCGCCATGTTTGGCGCCACAGTCTTGGTGCCTATCTTAACAGGATTAAATCCTTCTGTTGCATTATTCTCCGCCGGAGTGGGAACTCTAACATTCCATGCGGTCACTGGCGGAAAGGTTCCTGTTTTCTTGGGATCATCTTTCGCATTTATCGCCTCCATCGTCGCGGTGGGTCAAATCTTTGGAGACCTCCGATACGCGCAAGGTGGAATCATGGTTGCCGGTCTGATCTACGTTTTACTGTCATTCCTGGTGAAGGGAATCGGCGTCGACAAGGTACGGAGATTACTGCCAGCGCAAGTTGTTGGACCGATGATCATCGTCATTGGATTGAACCTAGTACCCGTTGCCTTCGGAATGGCCTCAGGAAGCTTCTTGCTTGCTGGAATCACCTTGGGTTCAGCGCTCTTGATTAAATATGTGGCAAAAGGATTTGTACAGCAATTAAATATTCTTTTGGCGGTCGTCATCGGTTATGTGGTTTCCCTATTTATGGGGCAAGTCGACACCAGCCTGATTACAGACGCGGCTTTCTTGGCAATGCCAGCCTTTACAACACCGTTGTTTGATATCGGAGCGATCATGATGATTGCGCCAATCGTCTTGGCGGTATTCATGGAGCATATTGGGGATATCACGACCAATGGACAGGTTGTTGGAAAGAACTTCATTGAAGATCCAGGTTTGAACCGCACATTGTTGGGCGACGGATTGGCTACATTGATTGCCGGTTTGATCGGTGGACCTGCGAATACAACGTACGGTGAAAACACAGGCGTTCTTGCCATTACAAAGAACTATAACCCGGCGACATTGCGAATTGCAGCTTGCTTCGCGATTGTCCTTGCTTTTGTCGGCAAATTGGGTGGAACCTTAAGCAGCATTCCAGTTCCGGTTATGGGCGGCATCTCATTGATGTTGTTCTCGATGATTGCTTTCATCGGGGTACAGACCATTAAACGAGAAGAAGTAAAACCAAACGCGAAAAATCTGATTGTTATGGCATTGATCCTCTTTATTGGATTGTCGCCAACTTATCTTGGATTCACCATTGGAATTCCAATAACAAGTACAGTATCCATTTCAGGATTAAGCCTAGCGGCTCTAGTGGGTGTTATTGCAAATCTGGCATTGAATGGTTTAAAGAAATAAAACGAATAAAATGTAAAAGATGCTTCCTTTGGGAGCATCTTTTTTATTGTAGAAAAATGCGATCGATTGTAAAAAAAACAGAATTTCAGAAGAACAGATGCCTCTATTAAACGTAGGCAAAAGCAATTGCTTGGAAATGGGTAAAGCGTACGGTTTGTCAAGGATGAATTTCCAGCTATTAACTTTTTGTAAAATTCAAAAAAATATGGTAGAAGGACCATTTATTGCGTATACTTATAATAAGAAAAACCTTTTCATGTAGAAGAGGCCAATGAAGAAAAGGAGTGGTTATCATGGTGAAATTGTTAGTGGGTAACAAAGGAGCAGGGAAAACAAGGGCACTTGTGAAAATGGCGAAAGAAGCAAACGCAGCATCAAAAGGTGTCATTGTATTTGTAACCACGAAAGACAAGCACATGCTTGAATTTCCACACGAGGTTCGATACGTCAATATGATGACGTATAAATTGGAAACATTGGTAGGCATCGAAGGTTTTGTAAAGGGATTACTGGCAGGAAACTTTGATATCGAAAAAATCTTTGTCGACCGTTTATATACTTTGATTGACATTGATGATGGTTTGCTCGAAAAAATTGTAAAGGATTTGGACGGGATTAGCGAAAGAAACAATGTTGATTTTTATCTCACCATGAGCAAGGAGCCAAACACCTTATCTGAAAGCTTGAAGGAATATCAACTAATTTACTAATTTAAGGAAAGTTTATTTGATTTTTACAAATAATACTCCTATGCTTAATCATGGGAGTATTATTTTTTATGACGGGTATAATACCGTCGAAAGGAGATGAAAAATATGGCAAAGACGCGAAAGAATATTCTGGCGATCATTGGTGGAGTTTTAATTCTGGCTTTGATGTTCTTCAGGACAATCGTCAACTTTGTGACAGACTATCAGTGGTTCCGTGAATTGGGGTATACCGAAACTTTTTTCAAACGATTGGTGACGGAATTTACCATCGGAATCCCCGCACTCGTGATCATCTTCCTCGTTGTTTATTTTTATCTAAGGATGATCAAGAAGAATTACCTGACCCAATCTAAGGTAACCCTTGATCCTATTAAGAACAAATGGATGAATCGAGGGCTCGGCGGAGTCTCACTGTTGATCAGTTTGACAACTGCGATTAGTTTTGCAACCAGCCTGTGGTTTGTCTGGCTGCAGTTTGCAAACCGCACGGCATTTGGGGTGTTGGATCCATTATTCAACAATGATGTTGGATTCTATATCTTTACCCTGCCATTTTTACGGGAGGTCGTCTCTCTGATTCTCGGACTTGTTTTTACGCTAGTGATTTTGACCGTCGTATTCTATGCGATTATGATGGCAATGGCGCCACCGCTGTCTGATGGGGAAGAGACGGATGATGTGGAGTACTTGGGACGCCGTTCCTTTGTAGACCGCAACCTGTCCGGAAAAGCAAAGGAATTGAATTCAAAGATTATCAAAGCGGCTCTGCATCAAGTGGGCGCATTGGCCTTTGTTATTCTGTTGCTGATCGGGGTGAACAATTGGCTGAGAACCTTTGACCTTTTGTATTCGGCAACCGGCAAGGTTTATGGTGCCGGCTACACGGACATCCACGTCTATCTGTGGCTGTACCGGACTTTGGCAATCCTAGGGATTGTTGCGGGAATCAGCGTCCTCTACGGGGCGTATAAACGCAACAAGCGCATTGCGATAATGGGACCTGCCATCCTTGCGATTGTGGCTATTGGTGGCACGATTGTGGGTGGACTGGTTCAGAACCTGATAGTTGAACCCAATGAATTATCTCGTGAGAAGCAATACTTGGAATACAATATCGACTATACCCGACAGGCCTATAATCTGGATCAGGTAGATGTGATCAGCTATGAGGCGAACAACAATCTAGGCAAAGAGGCGATTGCTGCAAATCCAGAGACGATCAAGAATATTCGAATCAACGATTATCGTCCAGTGAAGCAGGTTTACACGCAACTTCAGTCGATTCGACTGTACTACGATTTCTTTGACATAGATATTGACCGATATCATATTGATGGCGAGTACCGCCAGGTATTCTTGTCGGCGCGGGAATTGAATCAAGAAAAATTGGATTCTCAAGCGAAGACTTGGATTGGTCGACATCTGAAGTACACCCATGGATACGGGTTTGTTTTATCCCCTGTCAATGAGGTGACACCGCAAGGGCAACCCGCCTTGTTTGTACGAAATATTCCACCGATTACGGATACGGATTTGAATATCGAGCGCCCTGAGATTTATTTTGGGGAGTTGACAAACGAGTATGCGATCATCAATACGGATGAGAATGAATTTGACTATTCCACTGGAGATGCCAATCAGGAAACTCGCTATGAAGGCAAGGCGGGGATTCAATTGGACGGAATCAATAAATTGTTGTATGCATTTCGTCAAGGAGATTTCGAAATTCTGATCTCTGGAGCAGTCAATGACGATAGCCGTATCGTATTAAGACGAAATATTGTGGACCGTGTGCAGAAGCTTGCGCCATTTATTCTCTATGATGAAGACCCGTACTTGGTCTTGAATCAAGATGATGGAAAGTTGTATTGGATCTTGGATGGATACACCACCAGTTCTCGATACCCGTATTCTCAACCAATTAGCTACGAATCGAAAGTGAATTATATTCGAAACTCAGCGAAGGTTGTTATTGACGCTTATGACGGGACTACCGATTTTTATATCGCGGATGAGAGTGATCCAATGATCGTGACCTACGACAAGATTTTCAAGGATCTTTTCAAACCGATGTCGGATATGCCAGCGGGCATTCGAAGTCATGTGAGATATCCACAAACCATGTTCAAGGTGCAAAGTGAACTGTATCGTATCTATCATATGACAGATCCAACTGTATTCTATACCCGTGAGGATATTTGGAATATTGCGGAAGAAAAGTATATGGAAGGCGTACAGACAGTGGAACCGAACTATGTAATGTTCAGATTGCCAGATGATGGGGCAGCAGAATTCTTATTGAGCATTCCATATACGCCGAAGGGCAAGCCGAATATGACCTCGCTCTTTGTGGCAAGGAATGACGGAGAAAACTATGGAGAGTTGGTTCTCTATGAATTCCCGAAAGATAAGTCCGTTATGGGGCCGATCATGTTGGAATCTCGGATAGACCAAACACCAGAGATCTCTTCTGAATTAACCCTATGGGGTCAAGAAGGATCAAGCGTGCTTCGTGGAAATATTATCGTGATTCCATTGGAAGATTCACTTCTTTATGTGGAACCGATTTATCTGCAGGCAGACAATGCCAACAGCTTACCTGAAATGAGACGAGTCATCGCGGCTCATGGAGATGACATCGTCATGGAGGAAACGCTGGAAGCAGCGTTGCTGAAATTGTTCGGTGGAACTGTTACAACGGATTCTGAAGGCAACGAATTTGATCTGACGAGCGAGAACATCAGTGAATTGATTGACCGGGCGCAGAACCTGTATGAAGAGGCGCAAAACGCCGTTCAAGTAGGTGATTGGGCAAGCTACGGCCGATATATGGACTCCTTGGCAAAAACGCTGACTGAGTTGAGTAGCCAAGCAGAATAAGAACAGATTGTAAACCTCCCATTTTTGGGAGGTTTTTCATTTGGCAAAGATGAATAGATCTTCGCAATCATTTGCAGAGGGTTCTATCTGCAAATAAAAGTTAAGCGAAGATGGTCAAACTTGAAAATATTTCA
>JABXKS010000046.1 GCA_013619125.1 Clostridiales bacterium | reverse complement strand
AGGTAATAGTACAGCAAACACATTACCTGATTAGGGGTCACGAAAGTGCCTTGCTCATCGATAATACCCAATCGGTCTGCATCGCCATCGGTGCCAATGCCCAAGTCATAATGGCTCTCATAGACCATGTTACTGAGCTTATTCAAGGTCTCCTTTGTGGGAGACGGCATTCGCCCGCCAAAGCTGGTATCATGCTTGTCGTTGATCACATCCACCTCACAGCGAGCCGTTGTCAAAACGGTCTGCAGTGCGGCTTTTGACACCCCGAACATCGGATCCACCAAGACCCGCAATTCGCGATTTCGAATCGCTTCCACATCAATCATCGACATAATGGCATCAATATAATCGTTGAATGGATTGACAACACGAATCACTCCCATTTCTTTCCCTTCTTCAAAGGGTAAACGCTTGATATCCGTCTCGTCTATGCGTTGTACGTACGTCTCCAATTTCTCGGTTATTGGCAAGTCGGCGTCTTTTCCACCCTTGGTAAAAATTTTGATGCCATTGTAGTCTGCTGGATTATGACTGGCAGTAACAGCAATGCCATAATTGCAATTAAAGGCTTTCACCGTATACATGATCAAGGGCGTTGGTGCCACCTTGTTGATATAGTTGACCGAGATTCCGTTTCCGGCAAAGACCTCTGCCATCCAAACACTGGATTTATCCGACAAAAAGCGCTTATCATAGCCAATCACGATCCCCCGTTCCGAAACGCCTTCATCCTTCATCATATCCGAAAGCCCTTGCGCTACCTTTACAATATTAGTGCGAATAAATTCATCTCCTACAATGGCTCTCCATCCACCCGTTCCAAATTTAATCATTTTATCCCTCTTTTCCGCAATAATTCTTCCACAAAGTGGAGTTCCTCCAAGGTGTTCACCCCATATACCTCATCACTTTCGACCAGGGTATAGGATGCAATCGTTTCTCCCCGCGCCAATAGAAGCTTTGGCACATCCGTTAAATAAAATTCTCCTTGCACGTTGTCGTTTTTCAACTCATGCAAAACAGCAAATAATTTTTGAGAATCAAATACATATACACCAGAGTTCAGTTCTCGAATCAACAGTTCTTCTGCTGTGCAGTCCCGTACCTCTCGAATATCAACGATTTTATTGTCCGTGTCCCTCAAGATCCGACCATAATCCGGTGGATCCTTAAGAACTGCCGTTAACAGGGTGGCCGCTGCCCGGGATTCGTCATGGATCCGAATCAAGGCTTGATAAGTTTCTGGCGAGAATACCGGCATATCTCCATAGACCACCAGAATCGGACCATGATAATTCTCCAGTTCTTCTTCTGTTGCCTTCACTGCGTGTCCCGTCCCTAATTGCTGGGCTTGCTCCACAAAACGATATGTGCCTTGCACATGCTCACGCACCATCGCGCTCTTATATCCAATTACCAAAACGGTATCTTCCTGAGGGATAAACCGGGTCGCCTGTAACACATAATCCAACAAGGCTTTTCCATTTGCCTCACGCAATACCTTCGGCAATACTTGTTCTTCCGAATGCAATCGGCTCCCTTTTCCGGCAGCCAATACAATTGCTTTCGTGCTACTCATCATACACCTCTTCTATTTGTATTTGAGGGAAAGGATTTCTCCTTTCCCTCGTCCTATTTTTTAGTTGTAATTGTAAAAATAGAATTCAATGGACGTAAGGTACCAGCAGAGGAATCATTAGTAAAAGTAACATCGCTCAATTCCAAAACTTCACCTCGATGGATCAGCCCCATAAAGGAGGAAGCGCCTCCATCCACATTCACCAACATTTCTACATCATTAAACAAGTCCTTGGCAATCTGAATCAAATCGAGATAATCCGCTCCAACGCTATGCTTGCTGCGCCCGGAACAAACCACCATAAAGAATTCTCCCGATTGGGTTTGTCCCATCATGGAACGAGGATGCTTCTCTAGACGAAAGGTTTCGGAGTCCTGGGTCTGTTTGGAAAGATCCGACAACCAGCCTTCTTTTCTGAATTCCGCCATCAATTTTTCTTCCGTGTCAAATGCCTCGCCCTTATGGATCAAGAACATAGCACCGCCATACACCCAGCGATACGCTGCTGCCCTCTCCAAGGACAGAGTAAAATGGAACGTCTCCGCACATCCATACCCTTGTTCATCAAAACGTTCAAGTGGAAATTTTTGATTCCAGCCCTTCTCTTCGAAGGATAACACAACACCGATATTCGGTAGCATGACACCGCCCTTTCGTATCGATACAACACGATCATTCACGACTACCAGATTGACTCGGTCCTCGCCAACAACGACGCACGTCGACAGATAATCCTCTGTATCCGTTTTCACGCCATACGGTGTAAAGATACAAAACTCTCCCGCCTCTTCCGAATCCACTTGATTTTCCTGCCATACAATCCGTTGATCATTCAAGCTGATCACACCAGCACCCAATCGCTTGCGAAAGAAATGCAGTTCTCCGTCTTCATCGGCCCCCATGGCCGCTTTTGCATAGAGCGGAAATGTCTCCCCCGCCTCATTTTTTCGATAATCTATATGCCACCCCGAACGATCCACCTGTTCAAGAGGCCGATCTTTTCTCATCTGGTTATAGGTTGCGATGCTCTTATCCGTTGCAAAAAACAGATAATTCATAGCCAGACCGTAATCGATTCCTGACTCGCGAAAGAAGGAACGAATATCTTGCGCCTTTTCAGTCGAAACTACCCGAGTCTTATACGCCTGCAATCGTGCTAATTTGGCGAAGGTTACTTTCATAGGATTTCCATTGCGGTCCAATATCGTTCTTGCGCCCATCTCAATATCAGGTGCCTGCTTCTGAACCCATTTAAAAATACTCTTGTTCTTATTCCCCAGGAAGTCTTCCTCAGATTCTGTCGGTCCCACTTGAAAGGGCAGACTGCTATTCAGATTGGAACTCCCATGAAGAAAATAAGTGGGAAATCGATTCATTAGTTCTAGAACTGGAAGCCGATAAATCTCAAGTCCATGTTCCTCAGAAATCCAGGACAACACGCGATAGTTCACCACGGCTCGTTCAACAACTGGAATCGAGGCAATCAAATCATACGCCGCCGGCACATAAATCCAATGCATTTCCTCTTTCTCAATGGAGTTTGTCGTCGCACGAGTCAAAATTTCTTGCGATCGACATACCAGGTACGCATTTACAGAAAGTGTTCGAAATGCCCCCACAAACCATTCACCAAAGCCTACCACAAGTTCGTCTGTGGCTTGCAGCTCGATTTCATGAAGTGGAAATCCAAAATTCTCCCCGTCAACATCGACTCGATCCTCCGGATCAATCAACCCTTGAAGAGAATCCATTCCCGTTACGCTCGTATCCAATCGTCTTTGTTTCTGAATGAAAACCCTTGTCCGAATCCCCATTTCCTTGAGCTTTAGATAGGTATCTGCACAAGCCTGCAAAAGTTCCGCATCCATCAGTATCAATGTGGCAAATCCCGTTTTCTCTGCAGCTTCCCAAAAAAACTTGGATTGATCGATGCCCTGAACAGGCTGCCAATTTTTGCAATTCATTTCTTTTTTCTTTTTCAGTAAATAGCGGTCTACCGCTGCGGTTCGATATATCTCGCGAATCTGCAATACCTCGCGATAAATTTCTTCGTCAGTTTCTTCCTCCATCTGAGGAAGCGCATGCAACATTTCTGCCAATGCGAGATAATAGGTTTCCAATTCCGCCTTAGAAACCGTCCCATGAGCACACAGTTCTTCCATCAGCTCATCGACAATAAATTCATTGCCATTCACCAAATCGGCGTTAACGCCTCGATAACGATAGAGGTACCGTTTGATGTATCGCTTATAGGTCTTTCTTTGTATGCTGCCGAAGCGAAAGGCTTTCGTTGCGATTTTCATCAGTCGTCCCTCATTTCTATCTATTTTTTAGAGATTGCGCCTCCGTTTCTCCAGCGCAAAAAGTACTTTTCTACTACAAATTTCGCACTTCTCTCTGCAAAATCATAGGCTTCCAACACTTCGATTCCTTGAAAGGAATTCCAAACACTCAATCGCTCGTGAACTGCGCGATGAATGCTCTGTAAAAATTTTTCTCCCAGCAAATCCACTAGGGTTCCCGTTACCAGCACCTTTTCCAAGTCCATAATGGTAATTAGATTAGCCAACGGTTCCGCGATATACCGACTCAATTGTTCCACCTTCGGAAAAATTTCCGGATCCTCGGCATGATACGCCTCAGCTACATCTAAAACACTCATGTTGAAATGGGTCTCGATGGCTGACATAGAGGCTTCTGTCGTTAGGCAACCCGTCTTTCCACATTTGCATGGCCGTGGAGATGGATTGGAATACACAATGGCATGGCCAAACTCGCCTGCCATATTGTGATCCGAGCGGAGGATGGCGCCATTCAAAAATAGTGCAGCACCAATCCCTCGATCAAACCGGATCATCATATAGTTTTCTTCTTGGCGATCACTCGTTTCCGCCAAAAGATTCACATCATTTCGTATATAGGTTTTAATCCCCAGATACCGTAATTCTTCTTTCAGGTTTACACCCTCCAGACCCACACTTGATTTGACAACCAGTCCCTTGCTTTCATTAATGACGCCTTCCACACTGATCGCGATACCTAAAATGGTTTTCGCATCTGCTGCTTTTAGGGCCATTTCCAGCATCTCCTTAACAATAGGCAAGATCACGTCAGTCGGTGGATGTTCATCCCGACGAATGACCTGCCCAGAGGCGTTAAAACATCCTACTGTTACACCGCGCACTGAAATTTCAACACCGATTGCGCATAGTTCATCCAAGGCAATGGAAAGGGCAATGGGATTTCGCCCCTTTCCCTTTGTCTCCATCGTGACTTCCTTAATAAACCCCTCTTCCTTCAACTCCTTGACCAAATTCGTCACGGTTTGATTGGAAAGTCGAGTCCGATCCGCAATCTGAGCGCGATAGATATTCTTTTCGGAATAAATGAACTCCAGAATCGCCTTTTTGTTATTCAGTTTCATTACCTCAGGACTGGTTGCTTTATTCATATTTTCTCCCTATTTGAAGATAGAGTCCGCTTCTTTTTGAATCTTCGCCATTCCTTCTTCTGCAGTCATCTCATCGTAAACGATTTTTTCAATCGTAGAAGAAAGCACGTTTGAAAGCTTTGGATACTCTTCAATTGGCGGACGAGCTTGTCCCATTGTCAAAGCTTTAGCCGCTTCGATCATATACGGATTCTCTTCGCCAAATTTTTGATAGCGTTCGCTTGTGCGCGCTGATTCCGAAACTGGCAAGTAGCCTGTGCGGATCGCCCACTCTGCATGGTTCTCCCCAGTTGTCATCCATTTCATGAAGTCCAATGTTGCTTGTTCAACTGCTTCATCGCTCTTAAACATGAAGTAGTGATTTGATCCCAATGCTGTTGCCTGTGTTTTGTTACCTGGTAGCATTGCAACACCAACATTCATTTCGTACTTCGTGATATATGCTTTTGCGGCGCCTTGCGTACCATAAATCATAGCAGCCTGCTGATCAAGAAATGGATCTTGGCCAATCGCTGTTGGCGAGTAACCGTCTTTGACAAGACCTGTGTAGAATTCCAACGCTTCAAGACCTTCTGGTGTATTGAAACCGATATTTGTGCTATCAGAATTTAACAGCTCTCCATTATTTTGCCATAAAAACGTTTCCCATGTCCATGACGTTCTTTCATTTGGTTCGATTGGAAGCCAAACGCCATATTGCTCGCCCTTTGTTAAAAGCTTTGCGTCTTCATACAATTCATCCCAAGTAGTCGGTGGATTTTCGATTCCCGCTTCTGCAAACATGTCTTTGTTGTAGATCAAGTACAGCGTTCCCGCCTCAATCGGCACCGAGTACACGTCGCCTTCAAATTTACCAGCATTCAAAATTCCTTCAGGAAGATCCGCTTTCCATTCTGAATCCATTGCGGCTCCCAAGTTGACCAATTTCCCAGAGCTGGCCAAAACGCCTGTCCAAGTTGGATATCCCCAAAGCATGTTTGGCTCTTCCCCAGACAACAATGCCGCTTGTACTTTTTGAAGCATTTCTTCACCAGATGCAACAAAGCGCGCATCAATAGTCACGGTTGGATTTGCCGCTTGATATCGGGCAATCATTTCATCCAACACTTCTGTTTTTTCTGGTGTATAGCCATGCCAGAAGCTAACCGTTACAGGTTCTTGTACCGGTTCTGTTGTCGGCTCGCTTGTTTCCGCCGCCGGTTCTGTTGCCACTGGCTCAGACGATGTGCTCGCACATCCGCTCAAACCTAGTGCAAGAATCATAATGCTTGCCAGTAATAATGCCAATACTCTTCTCTTCATGATTTTCTCCTCCTCATTTTGCTATTCTTTTCCACCAGAGAATGCGATGCTTTCAATCACTTTCTTCTGGAAGAATAAAAATACTGTAATAACGGGCAACATGGTTAACGTTGTTCCTGCCATCAACGCACCCCAATTCGTTTCGATCGAATTGACTTCTTTGAAGTAAGCAAGACCAAGCTGGAGTGTGTACAGCTCTTCTTTGTTCACAATCAACAATGGCCAAAAATACTGATTCCATCCATAGATAAAGATGAGGATAAAAGCCGTCGACAGGATCGGCTTTGAAATTGGAAGAATGATTTTGGTGATAATTTGGAACGTATTGCATCCGTCAATCATCGCCGCTTCTTCAATTTCCTTCGGAATCTTCATAAAGAACTGTCTAAGCAAAAAGACAATCAAAGTACTCCATGTGAACGGGATAATCAAACCAGCTAAGGTGTTGATCAGATTCAATTTATTCAGGGTCAAGATCATCGGAATCATAATCGTTTGCGCTGGAAGCATGAGTCCCGACAATAATAAAATAAACAGAAAGTTTTTTCCTTTGAATTCCATACGCGCAAAGGCGTAGGCCGCCAGCACCGAGGTGAAAAGCTGACCAATAATGATCAACCCTGTAACCACAATACTATTGATCATAAAGTGAATAAATGGAAAACTCGTAATCGCAGTTTTGTAGTTTTCAAATTTCGGCGATGACGGGATCCATTGAATAGGCAATGAAAATATCTCTGTCGGTCCCTTCAGCGATGTGGAAAGCATCCATAAAAATGGGAGAATCATCACCAAAGCGATTCCGTAGAGCATGGAATGTTTAAACAGGCTTCTCAACTTCTTCATCTATTTCTCCTCAATAAACTTCTTCTGCACAATCGTAATCAATACTGTAATTGCAAACAATACGAAGGCAATGGCAGAAGCATATCCCATTTCATAATTCGTGAATCCAACCTTGTACAAATACGTCACCAGCATCTCAGTTCTGCCAATCGGTCCGCCATTGGTGGTTACTTTGACGATATCGAAGATTTGGAAGAGCGAATAAATGGTGCTCGATACCATGACAAAGAAGATAGTCGGTTTCAACAGAGGCAAGGTGATATAAACAAATCGCTGCAATCCCTGCGCACCGTCGATCTCAGCCGCTTCATACAAAGATTTCGGAATCGCAACCAACCCAGCAATAAAGATGACCATATTGTAGCCAATACTCTTCCATACTCCGATAATGACCAGAGAAATTAGCGCCATATCCGGATCATGCAACCATTGGTGAATCTCAATGCCAAAGAAACCAAGAATTACATTCAGCAAACCGTATTTATCCGGCAAATAGATCCAAGACCAAACTACGCCGACAGCTACCAGTGAAACAATATGAGGCAAGAAGAAAATGCCTTTTAAAGCCTGAAAGCCTTTTACTTTTTCATCCAAGATGTAACTGAGTACCAAGGAAATCGACACACTAAGCGGTACAGTCAAAAGTGCATAAGTTATGGTGTTCTTTAACGCGTTGATAAAGTCTTCATCTTCAAACAAACGCAAATAATTGCTAAATCCTACAAATGTCTTATCGATCGCAAATCCATTCCACTCCACAAAGGTTAAGGAGAAAGAATAGAACAATGGAAACAGAAAGAAGATTGTGAACAACACAAAGGTTGGTGCAATCAATAAATAGGGTGTTAATTTGTTCTTGTTCAACCAAGCACCTCCTAAATCATTTAATCAAATCGTTTGATTAATTACATCCTACACAGATTCGCAAACGTTGTCAATCATTTTTTCAAATGATTTGATTAAATGGCTTTCACATGAACCTCCCTCTTTTACATGCCTCATATGAAGTTCCAGTATTCAGTTCACCAATTCAAGGTATAAAGGTTATAGGAGGACCTGATGAACAAACCCATTCTCCACCAACAAAAAATTAATAGAAAATATTTCGTCAAACGACTGACAGCACTGATTGCATTTGTCGCAATCCTAGGGCTTATTTTGCTTGCCCTCTTGCTCCGTCAGGAAAAGCAACAAGCTTCCGCCCTGGCTGAAGCATTCCACCAATCGGAAGCTTACCTGATTCAACAGTCGTTTGAAACCGAGATTTACAGCATTCAAAATGATTTGTTCGTTTTGGGTGATTCCAGCGAGGTGGCAACCTATATCGCCAACCCAAACGACGCACAGGCTATTTCCGAAATGAGTCGCATCTTCCATAACTTCCAAAATAAAAACGACACCTACCGCACCCTGACACTTTACAGCCCAGAGGGAAATCCTGTCATTCAAGTGACAGCCGATGGCACGACTCTTTTTTCACCTTCTCACAAGGATTTATACTATGAGGATCCAGAAATCATCAATACGCTTCTGCCGACAATTCGCACCATACCAGAAGCCATGGAGCCAGCTCTCCTGTTCTCGCTTCCCATACTCAATAAAAACAATGAGATCGCCTGCTACCTGCAGATCGATTTTAATATGATTCCCTTAATCTCCATGATTCATAGCCGCGCAAAAAATCATCCCGACGATTTCTACGGATTCTACTTCAACCAGCAAAAACTGTTTGAATCCCCACGGTCCGATTGGAATTTGTCTGAGACGATGATCCAATCAAGAATCGTGGAAAATGCTGATACAGAAGGTTCCGCCTATACGCATTTTATCGATTTCAGCATGGGCGATTTGATCCAAAACAAAGGGAATCTTCCATTTTCAAGCAATCTTGTTCTGTCTTTGCTTATCCAAAGCAAACCGCCTTCCCTTTTGTATATCGAGAGCTTAGATGTTCGCATTTTCATGATTACGGAAGGCGCGCTTTTTCTCCTCTGGATTATAGCGTCTTTCTATCTAGCCCGTTCTTTCTCACAACGTGAATATGCCCGAAATCAGGAGCGTTTGATGGGTGAAGTCTTTGAGTCCCTGAACGAATCTCTTGTTATCACAAATGACCAACGGAAAATCATTTATGCCAATCCTTCTTTTTGTATGATGATAGGATACAGCCAGGATGAGTTATTGGAAAAATCCTTTTCAGCTTTTCGATCGAAAAACAACACGCCTGCTTATTACCGTAATCTTTTGGACGCACTTGCCGAAAGTGGCATCTGGGAAGGCAAACTATGGGAAAGAACCAGATCGGGAGATGAAATTTTAAAATGGGTGAAAGTCCAAAAATTCGTTCATGCCAACGAATCCACGCGGTATTATGGCGTCTACAGCGATATAGATCCGACCCGAGATACACGTGTTTTGGATTACCACTCCACATACTATGATCTGCTGACGGATCTTCCCAATGAAACGCTGCTTCCTAAATTATTGTCGGAAGCCCTTCAACCCCATAAACGAAGCGAGAGAGAAATGGCAGTGGCTGTCATTCAATTAAACGAAAATGAAGAAACTGAAAAAAGCACCGAGTTCCACAACCGAGCGATCAAACAGATAGCCAAAAAACTAATTGAAGAGATCAGCCAATCGCAAGGCATACTGTCCCGCAGCGGCATCATGGAATTCACCCTTACATTTCCCATGCTGCAATCAAAAAAAGATTTGTTCGCCAAACTTGCACAGATGAAAAGTCGACTGGAAGAAACCGAAGCGAATATGGTGACACTCCCATTTTCCATCGGTCTCGCCATTTATCCAACGGACGGAGATCAACCGAATACCCTATTGGAACAAGCGAGAATTCAAGCGGCTCAGCACACGGCCATGGTCTTTCAAGACAAGCGTCTATCGGATGCTTATCGACGCTACTTAGCCATTGCAGCATCTCTGAAAGAAGCCTTAGAAAAGAATCAATTCCAACTCCATTATCAACCGCAAGTGGATCCGCGCACAGCCAAAACAGTCGCTATGGAATCCTTGCTTCGATGGTTCCATCCCGAACTCGGCTCTGTTTCTCCAGAAGAATTCATTCCGATCGCAGAGAACAACGGCATGATCATTCCCATTGGAGAATGGATTTTTGTTGAAGCCTGTTCCTTCCAACGCGCCATGCTCGACAAAGGGATACAAACAGTTCCAATATCCATCAATATTTCTATGGGCCAATTGGAATATCCTCAATTTCTTGAATGGATTCACAGATTTAGAAACCAATGCACGTTGCCAAAGGAATTGATTGAACTAGAATTTACAGAGTCCCTGCTGATGCAAAATATTTCGCTTTGCAAATCACGTTTAAAAACCCTGTCTGATCTTGGATTCAAATTATCCATCGACGACTTTGGAACTGGATATTCTTCCCTTGCTTATTTAAAAGAACTGACCGTCGACAAGATCAAAATTGATCGTCTCTTCATCAAGGATTATCCCACGATTGATGATGGTCTAGTATTGCGTTCCATTGCCCAAATGCTTCAAACTCTCTCCTATCAGATTGTGATAGAAGGTGTCGAAACGGAGAAGCAACGCGCCTATGCTTTGGAGCTGAATCTTGATTTGATTCAAGGGGACTACTACAGCCGCCCCCTTGCCTCAGATGATGCCGAAGCTTTTTTGCGGAAAATCTAATACCAAAATCAAAATCCAATTTAATCGACCTGAGTCGTGGGTATGATGTTACTAAGACTGGAGGTGACTATGAAGAAATTCCAACAATCGTCATTCCGAACAAAATTGACCTTATATACCTTGATTCTTGTTCTGGCATCCAATCTCATAATCGCAACCATCGGGTATCAGATTGCAAAAGGGGAGCTGGAAAAAAGCGGCGAAAGCGCCTTGCAAAGCGGTGTTCGTCTGCTGCAGGAAGTGATCAAACAAAAAAACAATGAAGTTCTCAATGGGCTTGTCACCCTGGAAGCGGCACAAGAGAATATCAAACGATTGATTCTGGGGCCCATGGATGCAAGTGGCTTTCGCCCCATCAATCCCAATGCGGGGAATCTGGGAGAAAATGGCTATTTCTTTGTTCTAGACGCCGAATCCAATTTGATTGCCCACCCCTCCATGGAAGGGCAAAACACATGGGACATCAAAGATATGAGTGGAAAAGACTTTTATGTCTCCCAGGATATTATTGAGAAAGCAATAAATGGCGGAGGATATTCCACCTATAGCTGGAAACATCCCTATACGGAGGTCATTGAAGAGAAACGCAGTTACCAGGAATATAATGAAGAGTGGGATTGGATCCTCGTCTCCAGCATCTATATGTCTGATTTCAATGCTGGTGCAAACCGAATTTACTTCTACACCTCCATTGCATTGACGATCATCATCCTTTTGGTCCTTCTCACAGTCTCCAAAACAAGCAAATATATGACCGATCCACTGATTCAATTACGCAATCAAATGCGTGAAATCACCAAAGGCAATTACTATCTTGCTCAGCCACCTATCAATCGACATCGGGAAATCATAGAGCTAAACGAGCAATTCAATCAGATGAAAATATCGATCATTGAGGAAATTGAGAGCAAAAAACACGCTTATCGGGAGCTCGAACTCCACTACAAAAAGAATGACAAAAGCTCCGAAGAAACAGAGTCTGAAAATTCGAAGGAATAAAAGCATCAAAAAAAAGACGCCGAAGCGTCTTTTTTCTTATACTCTCTTGAAATCCAAATGAATTTATAAAATTCGCCTGCTAGCTTTTCTTTGTTTCCATATAGAATTTGTAAGCTTCCTCACCTGTTTTTCCTTCATGAACAACTTTTCGAATTGCTTGAATCATCGCTACGGGATCTTCAGCTTGGAATACATTCCGACCCATGTCAACACCCGCCGCACCCTTTGAAATCGCATTATACGCCAATTCCAACGCGTCTTTTTCCGGAATCTTCTTGCCACCGGCTACCACGATCGGTACGGGACAAGCAGCCACGATTTTTTCAAAGTCATCGCAATAGTATGTCTTCACAATATGCGCGCCCATCTCAGCCACGGTGCGAACCGCTGTTAAAAAGAATTTTGACGTCCTTTCCATCTCTTTGCCAACCCCTACAACACCCAAAACAGGAATGCCATATTGGTTGCCCTGGTTAACTGCTTCGTTCAAGTTCCTCAATGTCTGTGCCTCGTTCTTTGAACCGATATAGGTTTGAATCGCGATGCAAGCCGCGTCCATGCGTAATGATTCCTGCATATTTACCATAAAATATTCCAGGCTCATATCATCCTGCAATACAGTGGAACCACCGGATACCCGCAATGCAACCGCTTTGTCAAAGGTTGGGCTAATGCAGCTTCGAAGCGCGCCACGGGTCGCCATCAGAACATCTGCATGCTCCGCCAAAGGCGGCACTGCGATGTCCAAACGTTCCAATCCGCTTGTCGCTCCCATAATGTAACCATGGTCAAAGGCCAACATGACTGTACGTCCACTCTCTGGATTAAAGATGCGTGATAAACGATGTTTCATGCCCCAATCGCAATGTTCCATGCCTTTTACATGGAAACTCTTGTTGTCGGATTTTTGATCCAGGTAAAAATTCTTGCCCTCTTGAATGCCGTCTCTATCTGCCATTTTACTCTCTCCTTATACTGTATGGTATGGGGTTTTGCAAGGTGCATGCCAATACTTGATCATCTCTTCATCCATCCGTGCAATGCACAATTGAAATCCACACATTTCTTGTACAGTCAAATATTCGCCTACTAAACTTGCCGCAACTTCAATGTTTTTTGTAGCCAGGGTCTTGTGACATTGACGGAATACAAGCAATAGCTCCATAAGAGTCGTTGCTCCAGTGCCATTCACCATGACCATCAACTTTTCTTGCTCTTTGATTTCCAAATCTTTTAACAAGGCACCCAGCATGATTTCTGCTGTATCGTTGGCAGTTCCCATCGTTTGACGTCCACCGCCGCCTTCTCCGTGTTGTCCCATACCTATTTCCATCTCATCTTCCCCAAGAATAGAAATGGTTTCACCTGTTGATGGGTGAGTCGCCCCGCGTGAAGCCACCGCGATGGTCGCCATATTGTCGGCAAATTTCTGTGCCACTGCCGCAACCTCTTTCAAAGATTTTCCTGCCGCTGCCGCTGCGCCTGCAACCTTGTACACAGCCACGCAGCCAACCAAACCACGACGATCATGGGCTTCTTCTCTTGGCGCGTTTGAAATATCATCTTGTGTAACGACTTTCACTACGTTCAAGCCTTCTTTTTTCGCACGCTTCATCACCATATCGCCCGTCAACATGTCACCCGCATGATTCAATACAACAAACAAAACACCTTTGCCTTTGTCCGCCATGCGAATCGCATCCAAACATGGACCAGGACCAGGTGCCGCAAAGATATCGCCAGGCACTGAAATATCAACCATTCCTTCGCCGACAAATCCGCTGATCGCTGGCTCATGGCCAGTTCCGCCCAAGGTAACGATGGTTACACGATCCGCATCCTTCAACTTCTTGTTGACAATCATTTTTTTGTCGACGAATTCAATCAACTCGGGATTCGACAATTCAAGTCCTTCCAGCAATTCTTCCGTCAAGTTTTTTGGCTCATTGATAAATTTCTTCATCTTCATCTTCTCGTTCCCCCTAGTTATGGAATTCCATTAATTCACAAACCGCGCCATCGATCTTAACAAATACAATCGTCAACTCTTCTGCAGCTTCCATTGGACCTTCCAAGACTTCGTACTTGTCCGTATAATCAGCAAGCTTATCTACCTTATAGGCGATGTGGATGTTATTAACTACATCTGGATGCATCGGCGTATCCGCTTCAAACCGAAGGTACTCGAATTTCATTGGATTGTTGTCGGGACCCGAAATAAAAAGCTTCAATCCCTCCGAATACACCTCATTCTTTTGTGGCGTTTTCGTCGGTACGCCAATGTGCATAATCTCCATACTCATTCTTCATCCTCCTTTTTTTATTTTTGAAGACCGATAGCAATTCCCCGATAAAACAAACTAAAAGATACTGCCCCAGGATCCTTGTGCCCAATGCTTCTTTCTTTCAGCGTCTTCGCACGGCCAAATTTTGCAATCATATTGATCGTGTCATCCGCGCCCGCAACGGCTGCTGCCGCCATTTCTTCCGCCAAAGTTTCTACAGAGGCTTCGCTTCCTTGCAAAATCTTGGTTGCTGGAACAATGGCATCGATCATGGTTTTTTGACCAACTTCTGCTTTTGAAATCTCATAGAAACTTTCCTGTGCTTTGATCAACATATTCTTCAACTGATCCTGATCATTTTTCGCCTTCATAGCCGCACCTTCTGCCAAGCCCTCAAAAAAAGAACCCCAAAGCGGTCCTGCAGATCCACCATTCACATTCATTATTTCCCACGAAAGATCTTCCAAAACCTCCGCAACGTTTTCCTCACCAGTAAGCCCATTCATGGTTTTACGAATTGTTTCTGCAATTTTTCCGATCGTGACCCCGTGATCGCCGTCTCCAGTTGCTGAATCCAATTTCGTTAAATACGCCATATTTTCTGTCAGCAATTTTGTCACGGGCAGGAGCAATTGTTTTAAAAAAGTCGTTGTCAATTCAGCCGCCTCCTTATATTCATAATTACAATCTAACATATGTAATAACAAATGTAAACGGCGAGTTTTCTGAAAACAAAAAAAAGAACCGCTTTGCGGTTCTAATCAGCTTTTATCGCGATCACCTCGCGCGCACGTTCTTCCGTCACAATAATATGTGTGATAAATCCGGTCTTCAATGCCCCCAAAATTGCCTTTGCATTGATTTCAGCTGGACAAACCGCCACCACGCGTTTTACCCGTCCCAGTTTGGACAAAGGAATTTGAATGGCAAAGTCATTTTCGCCATGAATAATCTGTCCATCCTTGTCAAAAAAATAAGATAAAAACTTCCCTACCGCACCCTGGTTATTCAATTCTTTTCCAAACCGCAGAGCCGTTGCATGGTCTGGTACTGATGGGTATGCGCCCATTCCGAAAACCACCGTATCCAGCTGATTCCATAACTTTTCCACGTCCTGATAATTATCGGTATTGATGTACAAGCCTTGTTCCTGATCCGTAGTTGGAAAGGCCGGCGCAAACAAAAAATGAGGTTCATACCCCGTTTTTGTTGAAAACTCGCGCACCAATTCCGATGGGTGATATCCTTTGTTCGGAATGGATGCCGTTCCAATCAAAGGGCAAACAATTCCCTCGTTGGATCCAGAAAAATCATCTTCCTTCAGCGCTTCCACAACCTCTCGAATCGTGTATCCCCATCCAAGACCGATGGCTTTCATCTCCTGAATCTCTTCTTTGATAAAAAACTGCGCCTGGTTGATTATCGCCTTATCCGTCAGATAAGCCGATTGCGACGACGGCAATACATAGCCTCCTTGTACATTAAAGAGGTTCTTTAATTGATTCAGAAGAAGCATATTGTTACCAAACGGCTCCTTGATTTTTATCTCAACAATCCCTGTATTCCGGGCTTTTGACAGCATATTGCTCACCAATGGCCTCGATACTCCAAGCTGCTTTGCGATTTGGGATTGTGTCATATTCTCTTCATAGTACAACTTTGCGACTTGAATGAGTTTCATCATTTCGCTATCCATATAATCGCCCCTTACATTTGTCATTACCTTTGTTTCGTTTAGATTACCCGATTCGTTCCAGAAAGTCAAATCATAAGCGTCAAAAAAGGCTGCACCCTCTAGGGTGCAGCCCTTCTGCTCTTATCTCTACGGAATCATGACCAAATCAATATTGTCACTCATATCTTCAATAATAATCTGATATTCTTTCCCATTCTGGTCTTCAAATAAAAATGTATCCACCGACATATCACCAGGTCGCCACGTTTCATAGGTGACATAGGTGTCCGTCATCTTGTCTGCAACCGGATAAACATGCGACTCATCCATGTTGACTCCGACCTTCCAACGTACATTGTAAATGGTGCCGAATACGGCAAAATGATCCGGATACAAGGGTTGTCCGTCATCCGTAAAGTATGGATTCTGAATCGTCTGATTGCTGATGAATTTATCGAGATTCACACCTTTATAATCCTCGGCAACAACGGCCGAATATTTCGCGTAATTCACATAGATGCCGTTAATGGACTCTGCATTCGGCATATCCATGGCATATTCATCAATCTCCCCGTTCAAGGCGCGTCTGATCTGATCGCCCAAATCGGTTTCCAATTCAGTGCCCAAGAATGTATATGTTCCCTCTTGATCGATTAAAATATAGGGTTCATAGTATCCACCCTTTGGATTCGGTTCATAATAGGTAATGATGACATAGTCTTCGTACGGATTGACCTTCACTGGTTCTTCCAAGAATCCTAGACACAGGTTCTCTTCATACCCAGATTGCAAGTCATAGGTGAATATCGTATTGTTTGACGCGCCGTACCCACTCGTCATCTTCGGATCATCCGTTTCAAAATAAATGGTTTTCCCGTCTTTACTCGCCTTTGCATTCAGGATTTTCACGTCCATCCCGTCAAAAAAATGATCCCCGTCAGTACGTCCCTTGGTGTTTACCAGTTCAATGGTCTCTCCGGTCGAGTTGTACGTAAGGCTCAGGATGGAATACTTCTCGTGGTTTTCAATGGACAACGCATAACCATCATCCGCTGGGTTTTCTACAACTTCCGGCGCCTCAAAGACAAAATCAGGATACATTTGCATCGCTTGAATGTTGTACACCACATTTTTGTTGTCAGTGGCAACATAGAGCGCATAATCTCCATAAACATCTTGATTATACACAACATCCTTCGCAGTCATGCCGAGATTTATGCCGCCAAGACCCAATGGAATACTAGTATCAAGTTCCGTACCGAGTGAGTCGTACCCAATCCCAATCGTAAAGACCACGTTGGTGTCATAGTTAATGGAGAAGGTTATTGTTAGCCCGTCTTCGCGATAAATCGCTAAATCTTCATAGGCTTCCTCAATACGATCATACTCAGTTCCCAACTCTTCTTCAACAGTCGAAAAATCCTGTCCCAAATACACAAGCAACATGTCAAAGGTTGAATTTTTCGTCAGTTCCGGCTGAGCTGCTTGATTGGATTCAGGCGCCGCATCCGTCGTCTTATCATCCGGTTTTACATCCACTTCCGGCTTCGCGTCGACCGATACTTCCGGTGGATTGTCAGATGATGATTGTACTGCCAACTTGGTAAAAGCGGCTGCAATTATTTTCTGGTCTTTTGCTGTTGCTTTCATCTGATAGGTTGGGTCCGCAAAGGTCATGAAGTTGCTGATTGCTCCATTCGTCTCAGTAGAACTCAATTCACCTTCCCCAAAAATTGCTTTGGCATCCACTACGTTTCCACCAATCACAAGTTGATTTGCCGTGATTTTCGCCTCTCCGATCGGTTGAATAAAGATCTGCTTCACGGTTTGCCCATCCGTTTCCAATTCAACTCCTAGGTCAAAACCAGAAAAATACCCTTCCGTGTTCGCATTCTGATAATAGTAAAGATTGCCATTCACCTGCGCTTCTGGCAGGTTTCCAAGTGATTTCACCATGTCGAAGGAATCACCAATTCCCTTTAACAACATGGTCACATCTTTCTCAATCGCCAATTGTGGAACTGGTTCTGAACTTGCTGAAGCACCACCGCAGGCGCTAAGCGTGATCATGATTAATACCAATAGTAATACACTGATTCTCTTTTTCATGTCTTCTCTCCTTTATGCCCTAACTCCAAAATTGAACACCGGTAAATAAGTATTGTCCATTGTTATCCGGTTGATGTGTGATCGTATTTCCCAAAAGCCACAGAAATTCCGATGACGCCTCTCCCAAATATTCAATCCAGAGATTTCCTTCCGACTCTCCATGGATAATAATTTGATCCCCAGCATTCAGATATACCGCCCCACTATCGGTGTACTCCGATGTTGGAAAAGCCCATATGTCTTTATTCAAGGTTGTGCGATAAGGTTGCATATATTTGGTGATATCCGGTCTCGAGATGTCCGTCACGGACTCATAACCAAGTTCATAGAATTTTTGATAAAATGCCGTCACAATCTTGGACATTTCAATGACTAAAATTTTATCATTTCCTTGATAAAGCACTCGGTCATTCTCGTAATCTTCACATGCAACGGTTAAGGGACCGTAGTACTCAATTTTCGAATTGCCACGATCATCTTTTATGCGTACAAAATGAATGCTTTGCTCATACGGTGGTGCAGCTTCTATAATTTCCAAATCCTTATATGGATCTGCGGGATTCAAATCGATGATTCGATACTCCATAAATAAAAGGTCAGGTTCGATATTTTGAAAAACCCGACTCGCGCCATTTACAACTAGCTTCGGTTGATTGTCGTTTTCCTTTACAAACTCGAATGTCTCCAACTTGCCATCACCACTTAAGTCAAATTGGTATTCTTCATTAACAAGCAACACATCTTTCTCGCTCACTACGATTGGCTTAGCTGGCTCTGGCTCTGGCTCCAAGGGTTTTTCGGGCTCTGGTTGGGGCTTAGGTTCTACTGGCACTTGCGGTTTTTCTCGTTTCTCATGCTCACCCGTCTTGATGAAGGTCTCATCATTTTCCAGACCGACATAGGTCAACATCGTGCCGTCCGTTTCATAAATGTAGTATCCTTCTTCCAACCCATTCTTCACATTGATACCGTCGATCCAAACAATCAATCTGCCGTTGAAATACCCGTAAGACAAAGCTTCATACAGGATCCCTTGGGCGACGAATCGATCTTCTCGCGTTTCCAAATTCACGTAATGGATGGAATTACCCAAAGAACCGTTGGAAGTCGTATAATAAAACTCCTTTGTCTTTCGTTCTTCATTGCTCTTCAAAATGTAATGGCATCCATACACGTCATGGAATGCAGATTCAATCTCTATATCATCATTGTACCAAGCCATCTGGTATTCATTACCGCTGTTTGGATAAACAAGGGTGAATCCGTCATTGTTGTAGCCAAATTCAAAGTTGCTTCCAAGATCGCTTTCCGCAATCACTAGAATTTCATTCTTTTTTATAGGCTGAGGATCCGGTTCTTTATCCGGCTCAACAAGTTGCTCCGGTTCCGTAGCGTCCTCCCCTTCACCAGATGCCATAAAGCTACTCTTCGCAGTCTCTTGACTTGATGCTTCAGCCGCTGGTTCTGCACTTCCCGACGAACAAGCTGTCATCGTGAGCAGTAGCGCTATCACTAATAAAATTGAAATGATCTTCTTCATATTTTCCTCCCCTATTAATTCTGTGTAAACTCACCTATTTTCTATTTTAACGGGGACAAAGACCAACGTCTATCAAAATATAAATACCATTTTATTACATAAATGAGAGTTATCCACAAATCGTTTTTTGAATATTTATTCCAAAAAATAAGGGAAATTCAAGGTAATATTATCGTTTCCTCGTCATTTTCCATCTTTTTCAACGCCACGATGATAAGTTATTAATTCACTCTGACATAAAAAGCAAAAGGAACAGGTTCCTTGTAAGAAAAAGTAAGAAACTCTAAAAAAAGAAAGCGGATCATCCGCCTTCTCTTTGCTAAAAATCATAGATTACTTTTATAATATTTCCAGTTTTCGCCGACTCATATCCAGCTTCCAAAACCGCATCGGTTCGCGCCGCTTCCTCAAAAGTCGGCACGCCGTCAATAATACTTCCTGTTTCAATTCTTTTCATAAAACTCGCAAGAGATGCCGTATGCGAATCAAGCATCCATCCATGAGTAAACAACTTGTTCTTTGGATAAAGTCCCTCTACCAATTGGAAGAACGTGTCTTCTTGATAAGATGATTTCGGAATTTGCGCCGTTTGTCCCATCTCATTTGTAAAATTCACTTTCCATGGATCAAGAATGGGGTCGATGATAAAGGATCCTTGTTCGCCATATACCTCAAACCGGAAGCCCTCTTTTCCAACTGCAACTCGTGATGCCTCTACAGACCCCACAGCTCCACTCTTCATCACCAGTCGACTCATAACCCAATCTTCCACATCCACTTGAACCAATTCGCCTTTGGCATCTTTACGCTCCTGCACAACGGTTTTCATATCTGTCAACACAGAATCCACATCGCCCAGAACCAAGCGAACCAGATCGGTCGCATGGCTTCCCAAGTCAGCCAAAGCCCCACCGCCGGAGGCTTCTTTGCTCATACGCCACGCATATGGTTTTTCTGGGTTTAAATAGCTGGAATGATAATACTCCGCCCGAAAACTCGTCACCTTGCCTAAAACACCGGATCGAATGGCTGCTCGCGCAATGGAGAACGCTGGCAAAAAGCGTTTGTTATAACTCGCCTGCATGATTCCCTTCGAGGTTTTCAACGCTTCTCCAATAGCTGCAATTTCTGCCCGATTCATTGCAAAAGGCTTTTCACAATAGACGTTTTTCCCCGCTTGCAAGGCTTCAATAGTAAATGGTGCATGAAACTTGTTTGGTGCGCAAATATCCACCACATCTACTTTTTCATCCGCCAACACTTCAGCACGCTCCGCAGAGAAATAAGAGAATCCGAGATCTTGCGCAAGCTTTTCTTTTTCCGGGGTTTGGCGGCTGCCGATCATGGCAACCTTTTCTACCATCGGGAGATCCAACTCTAGCGCGCGGAAATTATTGATCCCCATCAAATGGGTCTTCGCAATCCCGCCATATCCGATTACACTGTATCCGATCATTGACAAACTCCCTCTGATTTGAACACCTTCATATAATGCGCAACACATTCCTTCACAGACTCTTTGGCGATTTTTTCTCGATCCAATCCGAAAATATCTTCTCCCGCTTTTTCCGTATTTACTTCGATTGTTTTCAACATATCCGAAAATACATTGATCTTGCTAATGCCCAATTCGACTGCTTTTCGAAGATTTTCATCGCCAGATCCACTTCCTCCATGCAAAACCAGAGGAACTGAAACTACTTTCGCAATTTCTTCTAATCGTTCAAAATCCAATTTCGGAATACCGGTATACAAACCATGGGCTGTTCCCACGGAAACCGCCAGACAATCCACTCCGGTTTCTTGGACAAAGCGCACCGCTTCTTCCGGATCTGTCAACAGACTTCCAAGTCCGTCGTCACCACCGCCTTCCGCGCCGCCGACATGACCAATTTCTGCTTCTACGCTTACATTGACCGCATGGGCAATCTTTACAATTTCCTTGGTTCTACGTACGTTTTCTTCAAAATCACAAGAAGACGCATCTATCATAACGGAAGTAAATCCCGCATGGATCGCCTTGACAATCTCGTCGAATGTCATGCCATGATCGAAATGTAACGCCATAGGAACCGTTGTGTCTTTCGTATAGATCTTTGCCAATTCTGCCATTTCTTTAGCTGTGATATTTGAGAGATGAACCTCCGCCAAAGATAAAATAATCGGCGCCTTTTTCTCTTGTGCAATCTCTACCATCGCTTTGAGGCTTGTTGAATTCCAAGCATCCGTAGCGATTACGCCATATCCTTCCGCCTTTGCCGTTTGTAGCATTTCCTTCATATTTACCAACATACCCTATTCCTCCTCTTTTGCTTTCGCAATCAATATCTTTGTTGTAGCTTGAATGGTTCGTTTGATTCCATCGGGGTCACTTGCATCGGTAATAATTCCATCGATTTCCGAAAAGGAAAAGATTCGATGCAGGGATGTTCGTCCAAACTTAGCCGTCTCCGCCACCATATAGGCTTCTTTCGAGATCTCGCGTATCGCTCGCTTGCTGTAGGTATCCACAGCATTGGTCGTCATCAGTCCAAAATCAGGGTGAACCGCATTGCATCCAATAAAGGCAAGGTCCGCGCGATATTCACGCCATTGACGCTCCGCAACGGGACCCATTAACGCACGGGTATCGTGACGCAAAATTCCCCCGCACAAAATCAAGGTCATATCTGGATGATGAGCAACCTCTTCCGCGATATCCAAACTATTGGTAATAATGGTGATCCTTTTTCCCTTTAAGTATTCCACCATGCGATATGTAATGGTGGAAGCGTCTAACGCGATCGTATCCCCTTCCTTTACCATGGCTGCCGCTCGTTCAGCGATCAACTCCTTGATCTCGGGCATTTCACGCTTCTTATGTTCAAAAGACAACTCCTGTTCCGCCGCGCCTTCCAGCATGGCTCCGCCATAGGTGCGGGTGATATATCCATCATCTGCCAGGCGATTCAAGTCTCGTCGAATGGTCACTTCCGACACCTGAAACTGTTTCGATAATTCCTGGACCGTGACGCGTTTTTTCTGACTCAACAGATTCAAAATTGCTACCAGTCTCTCTTCACCAAACATGATCGACTCCTTTCATTCTTGAACGCTTCCGATTGATTACAGTGTATATTTCGCGAGGACTCTTGTCAAAAAACGAAAAAAAAAGACCGATCATGATCGATCGGTCTTTCGCTTACGCTTCTACAAAAGCTTTATATCCCTTATATGTCATATATACATCCGCTTTGGAAACAATCTCGTATGGCGCGTGCATGCTTAACACGGGAACGCCGCAGTCGATAACATCCATATCATAGGCTGCCATCAAGTAGGCAATGGTACCGCCGCCGCCTTGATCCACTTTGCCCAATTCACCCGTTTGCCAGATGACTGCATTTGCATCAAAGATATTTCGAACTTCACCAACAAATTCTGCATTGGCGTCATTGCAACCACCCTTGCCGCGAGATCCAGTATACTTTGTAAGCACAACACCTTTGCCAAGGTATGATGAGTTTTTCGGATCCATAACAGATGGGAACGTCGGATCAAATCCGGCATTTACATCGGCCGACAACACCTTCGAGCGACGAAGCGCCCGCTTAAGTGCAAGGTCATTGTAGCTTTCCATGGAAGCGCCCAACAACTCAGCAACGGTAAACTCAAAGAATTTTGAATCCATGCCCGTATTGCCATGGCTTCCAGTCTCTTCTTTGTCTACCAATAAGGCAACCGCCGTGTGAACTGGCGATTCTGCTTCAAATACAGCCTTCATACCCGTGTAACCACAAACGCGATCATCGTGTCCATGGGCTGCAATCAAAGAGCGATCCAAACCAAGATCCCGTGCCTGACCTGCAGGTACCGCTTCAAATTCTGCGGAAACAAAATCTGCTTCCTCAATATCATATTTTTTGTTCAAAATGTTCAATAGATTCAACTTGATTTTTTCGGAAACCTTATCATCCTTGAAAGGAACAGAACCAATAATGATGTTCAATTCTTCCCCGGCAATCCCCTCATGCAATTTTCGTTGATTCTGATCCTTTGCCAAATGCGGCAACAAATCGGAAATCATAAAGACAGGCTCATCCGCCTTTTCTCCAATAGAGACTTCCACAATGGTACCGTCTTTTCTCACTACGGTTCCATGAAGTGCCAAGGGCATTGCAACCCATTGGTACTTGCGTACGCCACCGTAATAATGCGTCTTTAAAAGTCCCAATCCACCATCTTCATAAAGTGGGAACGACTTTAAATCGATTCTGGGCGCATCCAAGTGAGCACCGACAATTTGCATGCCGTCCGTCAACGGTTTTTGTCCGAAGTGAAAAAGCACTACAGCCTTGCCACGATTATTAGCGTAGATCTTGGTGCCTGGTGCAGGCGTTTTTCCGCTTTCTAGGAAAAATTCAATCGGCTCATAGCCCATTTCCTCCGCCTGACGAATCACTTCGCCAGCAGCCAAACGCTCTGTTTTTCCAACATCCAAAAATTCCATATAACCTTTTGAGAAATCATAAATAGCTTGTTCTTCTTTTCCGTCAACCTTGTCCCAGACGAAATCCCATTTTTTTGTTAGTTTTTCTTCCAGGATTTGTCCCTTTGATTTTTCTTCCGTCATGATTTTTCCCCCTCTTCTTCCGGATCAACGATGATGACCGAATCCAACTGATTGCGGAAACTATTTCGAAAATTCGAAAGGTACTCTTGCCGCAACTCATTCAATTGGTTCAGCTCTTCTTCAGTCAATCCTGCTGCTTTCTTCTTTCGTGCCAGACGATTTAATTCATCCAACTTTTTTTGATCCAACATAAAATTCTCCTTACCGATCCAAAGATCCAATCTCCGCTTCGACCACGCGCAACAAGTCCGCTTCCGCCAACCGTTGCGATGCACGGTTAATCAATGGATACATCACTTCATCTCTTTCCAAAAACGGCACGGTCTCCCGCAACAAGCTTCTACCTGCTTGAGTTGCCGGCGCACACGCGTCCATTTCTTTTAAATCATAGGCTTGACATGCTGCCATCCATTCCATGGCCAATACATGCCGAGCATTGCCGACAATCTCAGCCGCCTTCCTTGCCGCAATCGTTCCCATGGAAACATGATCTTCCTGGTTCGCTGAGGAAGGAATCGAATCTACGCTGGCAGGATGCGCCAAAATCTTGTTTTCTGAAACCAACGAAGCCGCACTGTACTGTACGATCATATACCCGGAATTCAAACCACCTTCTTTTGCCAGGAAACCGGGCAAGCCACTCAAAGATGGATTCACTAGACGCTCAAGCCTTCTCTCGGAAACATTGGCGATTTCACTCACCGCGATCCCCAAGAAATCAAAGGCGAGGGCCATGGGTTGCCCATGGAAATTCCCCTGAGAGATGACATCCCCCGTTTCCGGAAAGATCAATGGATTATCTGTTACCGCGTTGATTTCAATTTCTAATTTTTCCCGCACATAGCCAAGGGCATCTTTCGTCGCGCCATGGATCTGCGGAATGCACCGAAGGGTATAGGCGTCTTGCACGCGCTTCTCTCCCTGGTGTGTCACATGTTTGCTGCCCGTCAAGATCGTTCGGATATTTTTCGCCGTAGTAATCTGACCGGGATGAGGCCGCAATTCATGGATCCTGGCGTCAAAGGGATCAATAATCCCTTCCAATGCTTCCAAGGTCATGGCCGCGATCACATCCGCCTGCTTCACAAGGTTTTCAGCATCCCAATAGGCAAGAGCACCGATTCCAGTCATCACTTGCGTCCCGTTGATTAAGGCCAGGCCCTCTTTGCTGCTGAGAACCGTCGGGGTAAGTCCCGCTCGCCTCATCGCATCCGCGCCGGGCAATGTTTCGCCCTGATAAATTGCTTCTCCCTCTCCAATCAAAACTAGCGCCATATGCGCCAAAGGAGCAAGGTCACCGCTGGCGCCCAGGGATCCCTTTTCCGGAATAACCGGGTGAACGCCGCGATTCAGCATTTCTACCAATAAAGAAAGGGTTTCCGGTCGTATGCCCGAATGCCCCTTCAATAATGCGTTGGCCCTGAGCAACATAGTAGCCCGCACTGCATCTTCGGGTAGAGGTTTCCCTACCCCACATGCATGGCTGACCAATAAATTACGCTGCAAAGTCTCCGCGTCTTCACTTGATATATACACATCACTAAACTTCCCAAAACCGGTTGTAATTCCATAGACAATTCGATTGTTCTCGACAAAATCTTCCACAACCGCGCGCGCCTCAGCGACGCGGTTCAACGCTTCAAAGCTAATTTTAACGGAAAGCCCATCTCTCGCGATTTCAACAACCTGCTCAATGGTTAAATGCTCTCCAGTAATTTCAATGCCCTTCAATTCGTCTCCCCCTTTCGGTGTCCAACGAGTGAAAACTTACGCTCGCTTTTTACAACTTTCTCGCTTGTGGATTTGGAACGGCAGTTTAATTTCGGCCTCTGTCTGCTCCTCACCCTTCAATACTTTTACAATCCGTCGAATCGATACGGCTCCGATATCATAATAAGGAATACTGATTGTTGTCAGTTTCGGTCGAATGTACGATGCCATTTCAATATCGCCCATTCCCGTCACCGAAAGATCTTCCGGCACACGAATTCCTTGATCATGACAATAATTCATTACGCCAATCGCCAGCTCATCGCTTGCGCAAAAAACTGCTGTTGGATGATTTCGGCCATTTAAGAGCTCTTTGGCCGCTTCATATCCCGCGTCTTTTGACATAGATTCTGTCTCAACCACAAGATTACTTGGCAAACCGCTGTCCTTCATGGCTTTCACAAAGGCATCGTGCTTCACTTCAGCCTTGGTCTTCTTGCCAGGCTTTGTTCCAATATAAGCGATCTCCTTATGATTCAATTGCTGTAGGTATGTGACCATTTCATAAACCGCAATTTTATTATCAATATCCACCGAACGGTATTCTTCTCGATAATCATTCGTACTCAAGAAAACAAATGGAAGATTAAAGGCGTTGATATACGCTTCCACTTCTTTTTCCAATTTCGCTGACAGGATAATCAAACCTTCAACTTGTTTTCGATTCAATAATTGCAAATAGTTCAACTCTGCATTCATCTCACCGTAGCTCGAGCATAGCAAGATGTCATAGTTATACATCTTCCCAACTTCTTCAATTCCACGCAACATATTGGCCACATGAGACTGCCCGATATCCGGAACAATAACCCCAATCAGATATGACTTCTTCGTTACCAAAGAACGTGCCACCTCATTTGGGCGATATCCCAATTCTTCAATGACTTCCATCACTTTTATCTTCAATTCTGGACTCACAGGCTTTGAATCATTGACCACGCGGGAAACGGTCGAAATCGAGACACCTGCCTTTTTTGCAACATCTTTAATGGTAATTGCCATATGCCACCTCCACAATTATTTTCCTATTTTCCCTACCTTATAATCTATCACATCTTCCTAACAAAGGATAGCGTTTTTCCAGACATGGCAGTAGGTTTACGACAAATATGTCAGAATTTGTGTAAATGGCACAAAGACCAAGTTGATCAAGAAGATATCCACCAAAATAAAGGTGATAATTGGCGCCATTTCATCCGTTTCTTTCATTCGTCCCAAAACACGCAACAATCCATACGTGATGGCATTTATCAGAAGCGGCACATAGATAAACGCTCCTGGTCCGTTGACAAAGGCTGGTGCATTGGGTATCGGTCCGCCCATATAGCGGAATCGATAAACGAAGACGATATTAACCACGATATACAACCCCAAATAAAAGAAGAAATGCTTCTTCGTCATTGCGCGATCCCGCCGTGTGTTCACCAAAACCACTGCTCCAAGCAAAATGAACAGCGCTAAAAATTCAGTCCAAATATAGATGATTCCATTGGAAATCACCTGTATCGGTGCCGTTAAGCCAAATCCAATTCCTTCGCCTCGATCCTGATCTATCAGCGGATGAGTCACTTGATAATCCGGATGGTTAGTGGTGACCATCAGCCAATAACTCCCTGCCGTCACATCCTTGAAGAAGGCATATTCATACCCATTCCAACTGACCATCATAGGTGCTACAGAATTCTCATAGGTGGAAGCAAAGAAATGTACGTCCTGTGGCGCACGCATCTCCCCTTCCAGAGTGACCAAATTCATAGATTCACTATTTTTCCTAATACTCGGATCAATGGTGCAAGGATTTTCCCCGTTTTCCCCCATCTCTGCCATCGGTGAAAATTGCGAATGATAGATGCCCGTTGTCAGGATATACGGCGTCTCTTCCCAATATCCAGCTTGAATGGTTTTCCCCAAAAGATTCGTTGGGATTTCCTCGGAATGAAGGACCGCCAAGGTTATCGGATTGATTGTGATTTTTTCCAAACTATAACTCGTAGTCCCGCGATCGCTGCGTTTTTTTTCATAAATCACATAAGACTCGTTCAGTTCCTTGTTGTTCAGGATATTCAAGTTCACCAAGGTAACCGGCAAAACAGAAGAAACCGTCGTTAATTGCTGTGGATCATTTCCGTCAAAATCCGTTAAAATCAGTTCGTTTTTTGTAATTCCTTCCGTCAGTTCATAGGTGCGGTCGGTATAGTAGAGAAGTGCAAAATTGCCATTCACCCACTCTGCTTTTGCCCGCGTAATCGCCTTCTCACTTATGTAAGATCGATCTTCCACGATCCCTTTTGCTGACACCTCATAGAGTGTCGCTGAATTCCGCGTATACACCAGAAATCGGCTAGGATCTGATGAACAGGGTTCGAGCCCCAAAATCTCATTGGCAAGGAAAATTGGTTCCCCAAAGTGACGGCCTTCTTCCTCACTTGCGTTTTCGTCATATGCATAGGCAATCACCTGATCGCCTGTTTGATAGATCAAATACGGTTCTATATAGTACATATTCCGAATCGCATTTTCCTTAATCAAGCTCTCCGATCTGTCACCAATGATTTGTCCCGCCTCATTCATCTTCGTGATCTTCACATCGCCATTGGAATCCATGCGAAAGGACACCAGTTGATCGTCAATAACAGCCGCTGTATACGGCTCCAACCAATTCATCTCGTCGATTCGACTTGGAATTCCCCACTCCGAGCAATACTGCTGATATTGAATCTTGTGATAGTTCCAGCCATGATAGGCTGAAATTCCCAAAACCACGATCAATAAAAGCAAAACGAAACTTACTCGTTTTTTGATATTTCTTTTCTTCTTTCTCATTGTCAACCCCCCTTTAGGATTTGATTAAAAAAAACCCTCAAGCCATAGCTGCTTAAGGGTTATCAGTCTCAATCCAAAGTGCCGTACCTCGCTCATAATTCACGCCCGCGGTCTTCGCAGGTGGGTGAACTGTCGATGATCAGCCGTGTCCTCAAAAAGAGGCATGCGCCCAAACAAAGAACCCCGTTCTCCCGAATACATTCTGTCGGTTGAATTATCAAGAAAGATACGAACACCCCAGAACTATTGGATTACTTATATTATACCATAATTATTGCACAGTATGCAGCTGAGCCAATTTTACAATTGCCTTTCTAGTATATTACAAGGCTTTGCTATCTGTCAATATTTTCCTGAAATCATCAGGAATCGACGCTTCGATAAAAATAGGTTCTTTCGTTCGAATGGATTGAAGTTCCAAGCTTGCGGCATGAAGCATCTGACGCGGTGCCGATTCCTCGTTGCCATAGAGCGAATCACCCAAGATTGGCCAGCCCTTATGCGTAAGATGCACTCGGATTTGATGGGTTCTTCCCGTATACAAGCGAACCTCCAGTAAGGAAACTCCTTGATTGGTCTCCAGACATTTCCACCCGGTCTTTGAGGGCTTCCCATCTGGATGAACGATGCGACGCACCGATCCTTCCGTCGGATCTTTGGCGATGGGCGCTTCAATCAGTCCCTCTGCAGGAGGTGTTCCCTCCACCAAGGCTTGATAGGTTTTAACCTTCTCCTGATCACTCAATTGCTGATGAGCGTAAGAGTGCTTGGCAACCAATACAATCCCTGAGGTATTCATATCCAATCGATTTACGAATCTCGCCTTCCGCTTCAATCCAATCTCCTTGAAATATCCCGCGATGGCATTCGCCAAGGTGCCGGTAAAAACCTCTCTCGATGGATGAGTCAGCATATAGGGTGGCTTGTTGACTGCCAACATGTCCTCGTCTTCGTAGAGCACGTCCAGTGGAATCGATTCCGCCGGATATTCAATCTCTTCATCAGGAAACCGGATGGTAATGACAGAGCCCGAATGAATCGCTCCCGGACGAGAAGGAAAGACGCCGTCCACCTTAACCAGACGCTGACGAACGATTCGTCGAAATTGTCGGCCCGAAACACACATTAGATCTTCCAAGGCATATTGAAGTGAGGTATATTCTTTTTTTATCGATAGTCGAAAATCTTCTTTCATTATCGTTCCTTTCTTTCGTTTGAACTTTCCCTATTATAGTTTATAATAGAGATTGAGTAAATAGCGGAGGGGAAAAATGCGAAAAATCCAGAAAATCAATATCCTGCACAATTTCCAAAAAACTTCAGAACGCGTTGTGGATGAACTGCGCGAAAAACTCCTCGCAAAAGAATTTGATGTGTCTGCCACCTATGACAATGATGCAGATCTCAATATTTGCGTCGGCGGCGACGGGGTCATTCTAATCGGCATGAGGGAAGTCGGCTTCCCAGAGATCCCCTTTATCGGCATCAATACTGGTCATCTTGGCTTTTTTCAAGAACTCTGTCCAGAAGACATTGACTGTTTGATCGACCATTTGCAAAATGATGATTTTCAATTGGAACGGCTTTATCTGGTTGAAAGCGCTGTTTGCACCGAAGATAAATGCATTCCCCTGACAGGGATCAACGAGATTGTGATCAAGGGGATCGACTCCAAGGTCATCCATCTCAATATCAATATTGGCGATGAAACCCTGGAAAGCTACTCGGGCGACGGGATTATCATCTCCACCCCCATGGGCAGCACCGCCTACAATATGTCAGCGGGTGGCAGCCTGGTTTACCCAACCCTGGGTGTTCTTCAAATGACCGCTTTGGCTCCCATCAATTCACGGGTGTATCGTTCCTTGACCAATAGCGTGATCGTCCCCTTTAACATGACCATCGAGTTGGTTCCGGAATATCGGGATGAAAACTCCATTCTCATCGTTGTCGACGGTGTTCAATTGGCCTACCGAGACATCACCAACCTGAAGTTTTGGGTCTCGGAACACAAATTGACTAGGTTGACGACCCAAGAACATCACTTTTGGTCCAATATCAAAACCAAATTTCTTTAAACTCAATTCCGCATCCTTTACAGAAGGGGTGCGGTTTTTTCGGCATATACCACATATAAACTAGCCATTTTTTAAACCGGGAGGCTTTCAATGAACATCACGTTTCTCTTATCCGCCATTATTCTACTGATCGCTATCACCATGTCCATGGTTGGAAAAGGAGGCGGCAATTTCTACGTTCTCGCCATGGTGCTGGCTGGTACCTCCATGCAACACGCGGCAACCACTTCACAATTGATTATGATGGCGACAGCTTTCACTTCCATGGTGATCTTTCACAACCATAAGCGCGTCGATTGGAAACTCGCCTTGATGATTGATCCGCCAACGGATATTATGGCCTTTGTCGGAGGATACTTCGCCGGACATATGGAAGGTACAACCCTGAAAATCATGTTTGCCGTTTTGCTGATCATCATCTCGCTCTTTATGTTTATCAACGTCAATGAAAAGCCGCGGGAACAAAAGAAAAAAATTGGCTATTGGAACCGTCAATTTGGGGAATACAGCTATACGGTCAATCTTTGGATCACCCTCCCCATTACAGCGGTAGTCGGCTTCTTCGCAGGAGCCATTGGCATTTCCGGCGGCGCTTTCAAGATTCCTCTGATGGTTATGCTTTGCGGCATCCCCATGGAGATCGCCGTGGGCACATCCTCTGCCATGGTGGCAGTAACCGCCCTGATGGGCTTTCTTGGCCACAGTGTACATGGAAACTTCGATCTGTACTTCGCCATCCCACTGGTGGTTGCAGCGGTGCTCGGTGGCTGGCTCGGCAGCAAGTTTGCGGTTAAAAGCAAGCCAAAAAACCTGCGAAAGATCTTTGCCGCCACCAATCTCCTAGCTGCTCTTATTATGATTTTCAATATCCTGCAGCCATAACAAAAGAAAAGAGGCTTGGCGCTTTGCGCCAGGCCTCTATTTATTTTGTTTCTCGTTTCCAATCAAATATTCCAAAATAATAAACCGACTCCCCTTGTTTTCCTTCACAATCAAATAATTCGAGAAGGCTCGCTCGCAGGATCGATAGATCTCGCTCAATTGCACATCGCTGGCCAAAGACAGGCGTACCTGCACCCTTTGCCACCCCAAAGCAATCAAATTCTCGGCCTTTTCTTCCCCGATCAGTTTCGCGGGTAAAGAAGCAAACACATTCCCGAATTCAACGGAATTCGCCGTCCAAAACTCGTTAAAGGCTTCCAGTGCACCACACAACACCAGATCTGCTCGGCGTTGTTGAGAAAATTGCTCTAGATAATCGCTCTCGTAGATATCTTCTTTCAGGGTTGGCTTATAGACAAAATCAATTTCTGCCAACAGCTTTTCAACGATTCCCTCTCGAATCTGGGGAACCTCTTGCTTTTTCTTGCATGCCTCTTCCCGCTCGATCATCTCGCGCAGTTCTTCCAGGGCGGAAATCGATGAGCGAATGGATTCCAAACGTTCATAATTTGATCTAGAAACTTTTAATTGATAGACTCGCTTTTCGATTGCTTCAACTTGCCATTCCACGCCGCATTCCCCCCCCTTTTGTTTTCCCTTATTATACCATAGTTCGTCTATTTCGTCTGTTGTGTAAGAAACTGCAAAAAAACTGGAAAGATCCTGTATAATCACCTTAATTATTATATAATAATAGTGAAATCTTATCGAGGAGGCTACCGATGAATCAAACTACCTTGGCACAATACCAAAAATTTGTTCAATCTTTCGATCACCTCGAGTGGCTCATAGAAAATCAAGACGTGGCTGCTTATATTCAATTATCAATTCAAGCACATGATTTCAAGCAACATTTCGAACGCATCTGCACCCAGCACAACTATTCTGGGCGCTCCGTTCTCTCGCTTTGCGAGCCTATTCTATACGATCTTTCCAAGCGTCAGCCGCCCGCCGACTGGCTTGCCTATTGTTATCAAGTCATCCTCAAACGCGCCTATCCATCCAGCATCGAAATCGAGTTCTCTCCTCAATTTGATCTAGCCGCGGAATTATTCGTTCACTTCTTCCGTTTTTTCAGCGAAGTCGAGAAGGAAACCGAACAAGCCCCATTCGATTATCACCTGGACTTTTTGCCCGTTGACGATGAAATGATCATCAATCGGCACGAGTATCGTAAATTTGTAACCGCCTTCGACCATGACATGGTGTACGAATTGATGAAACTCCATTTTGAATTAACCAATCACAACAACATCCACCACGTTTCCGGCGTGCATTCTTTGGCGGTTCATATTGGACGCCAATGTTTTCGATTGGGAATCCCCGTAGACTTGGGAGTTGTTTCCGGTGCGGCGGCCTCCCACGATATTGGCAAATTCGGCTGCACAGGCGAATGCCTGCAGCGCGTGCCCTATTTTCATTACTTCTATACCGATGAATGGACCAAGCGTCATGATCTTCTCTATATCGGTCATATCGCAACCAATCATTCCACATGGGATCTTGAGTTGGAAAACTTGCCTCTGGAATCTTTGCTCTTGATCTATTGTGATTTTCGCGTAAAAAACCGAATCCTTCCCAACGGGGAACGCCATATGCATATTTTCTCCCTGGACGAAGCCTTCGATATCATATTAAACAAGCTCGACAACGTCGACGAAGTAAAGGCGAACCGATACAGAAAGGTTTATGCAAAGCTAAAAGACTTTGAATCCTTTTTGTACGATCAGAATGTCAATCTTAATCTGGAACATGTGCCGTACGAGCCTGCTCCCATTCGCCATTACGCCCTGATGCATCGTCAAGAGGTCATTGAAAACATAAAGTTTATGGCGATTCGACACAATATCGATTTGATGCATAACTTCCGATCCGTTGGCTCTTTGAGCGGAATTCTGGAGCAAGCGAGAAGCGAGAGTGATCCGCAAAAACTTCGCGGATATCTATCGGTATTGGAGGAGTATACCACCTACCTCACTCAGGATCAAAAACTGATCACCATTCAGTTTTTATACGATCTATTGACCAACAAAGACGGTGACATTCGCCGCCAGGCTGCCGGAATCATCGGTATGCTCATTGCCAATTTCGACGAAGAGTACCGAAAAGAAATTCCAAAAGACGCGAACCTGCCGGAAACCCTTTACAGCAGCGAGGACTTGTTGAACAGCTATATCCAAAAAATCCTGCATCCGGATACGCAATTGATCGAGCAGCATCAAGTCTGGATCACTCACAATTTGCGCGTGATGCTGGCGACCCTGTTTCAAAATACGAAAAAGGGTCAATTAGACGCCTATCGCAAGATCGTGCTGTCCAACTACACCAAAGGGAATTTCGCCATCTTCCGAACCAAGTTCTACTTGATGCAGATCATCAAGCGGATCCCCATGAAAAATTTTGATGAGTCCGTGATGATTCAGCCCCTGCGACTTTTGCTGGGCGCGCTGACTGATCCCGAACGCATCATTCGCATCACCGCCTTGGAACGAATCTGGAATCTGGTCAACAAGGTTCCCAATCAAGGCTGGTTTATCGATGAACTTGGGCGAATTTTAAAACGCAAGCTCGACGCGTCCGAGGACCCCGCCGAGAACTACCTTCGCTATAAATTGGCTGGGCGCATCCGTGTGCCGAAACCTGTCATTGAACACTATTATGAGATCTGCCGCGTTGATGGCGAGGATCTTTCCGATCTCTATTTGCAAAATCTAAAAACAGCGACCCCATGGGTAATCAAAAAGGTTCACGTCCATTTGCTGGCTGATTTTCTAATCGATGGATTCCCAAACATCGACAAGATTCATACAGCCATTCATTTTTGCAACCTGCTGAAGGTAAGTGAAGTGGAAAATGTCAGAAACCATGCAGGGATCGCCTTAGTCGAAATCTTTCCGTATTTGAGCAAGGAGCAAAAAAATGATGTGACCATCGAACTCATGCGCGCTTTGGAGATGGAGAACTTTCAATTCACCAATTTTATTCCCCGCTATTTAGGCCGGGTTATGCTCCACTTGCAACCAAGGGAATTGGATGAGATTATTGATGATTTCGTTGATAAAACCAAGGTTTCCAATCAGCAGATTGCCGTCTTGATGCTAAAAACAATCGGGGTTTGCATCCAAAATTACTCGCAATACGGCCCCAGATTCCAAGAGAACGACGAGGTGTTGAAACGCCGTTTGGTAACCATGGTGAGCATTCTCTTAAATAGCTTCGTTAACTTTGATCAAGAAGTAAAGCGAGAAGCCTTCCTGGTTTTAGGTAAGGACGTCTTTGGCTCAAATAAATTAAATATGATCGAAAAGCAACACCTGCTGTCCATTGTCGCAAAGAAGATGCTGGTTCTGGCCGCAACAGGCCGACGAACAGATTTGCTTCGCTTAAATGATTCTGTTTCCTTGAACCACATCTATCGATTTATTGCTGATTATGAATTCACCAACCGAAAAGTTCCCGTTTTTTCTAATCAAAAGAAAGCCTTCTTCCCAGGTACCTTCGATCCCTTCTCTATCTCGCATAAGAAGATTGCACAGAATATTCGAAATATGGGATATGAGGTCTTCTTGGCTGTAGACGAGTTTTCTTGGTCGAAACGTACCCAGCCCAATATGATCCGAAGAAACATCATCGACATGTCTATCGCCGATGAATTAAATATCTATCTTTTCCCATCTTCTCTGTCTGTCAATATCGCAAATTCGACGGATCTGAAAGAATTGCAAGAATGCTTTAGGGAAGATTTCATTTCCATTGTCGTCGGTAGCGATGTTGTCCTTCACGCGTCCGCTTATACCACGACAGCCGAATTCTCCATCTATCATTTCCCTCATGTCATCTTTGAGAGAAATTGCGACAAGGTGGAACCAGATCCCCTGAAACCGTTTTTGGATCGCATGAAAGAACCTGCAGTGCGCCTCTGCCTGCCAGAGGAATATGAAGATATCTCCTCCACGCAAATTCGCAAATACATCGATCAAAACCGTGATGTCTCCATGTTGATTGATCCCCTTGCGCAAAAATATATTATGGCGCGCGGATTTTACCGCCAGGAACCACAAATGAAATCTCCGGTATCCACGCGCACTTTGAATTTTGAAATTATTGAAGATTTCCGCTATGAGATTGTCTCTGAACTCCGCAGTCAATTTGGTGATTTCCCCATCGATCTTAAATCATTTTTTGATATGGACAGCGCAAGACTTCTGATTGCAAGAGAAACAAAAGACAATGTCATTATCGGGGTTGTTCCCTTCCGCTGGTTGAGAAACTCCATGATCTTCAGGGAATTCCATGATCATACCGCCGCTGATTTCATTCGTCAAAAAGCAATCGGTCGTATTGCCTTGATCGCCGGGATTTACACCCATCAAGGATCTCCCTATCGTCACTTGGGACAGATTCTTTTGACGGAAACACTGGGCTTCGCATTACAAAAGGATTACACATCGGCCGTGTACCATGAACCCCTTCACCATCCGGCAATCGATGAACGAAACTATAAGATCCTAAAACTTCAGGGGTTTATCTCGGTGCCCGAGGAATCAAAGGAGTCAGAATCGCCGATCTTCCTGGTTTCCATGACGCACCCAAGCACCCTCTACTTAAATATGAAGGCGCTTTTAAAAGAACCGTTCCGCAACAATCCAAAGGTTATTCGCGCCATTCACAAAAGCCGCGATGCACTCAGAGAAGCCATGGTCGCCCTGTATCCTGGACAATTGCTCTTAACTTTTGATCGAAAGATTATGAATGAAAAACTGATGGAGATCATTTGTCGCAACAATCACGTCGATCCCGTTCAAGGACCCGTACGCACCCTGGGCCCCAATTTATGCGTCCCATATGGTTCGATTCTAAAGGGAAGGATCGTGCCCAATACGGCGACGAAAACCCTCCATACAGAGAAGACGTATACAGGCGATGCAGATTCATTCTATATCCACCAAGCCCCATACTATCTCAGTTTGGATGAACAGATCCGCATGATGAAATCGTTCCAGCGGCCCGTTCTCCTCATCGATGATATTCTCCATAAAGGCTATCGGATTCAAGCGATTCGACCAAAGTTCAGCCAATACAATGTTCGTGTGGAAAAAACCATCGTGGGCATCCTTTCCAGTCAAGGGCAGGAACTGATGGAGTTGGAAGATTTGGATGTGGAATCCGCATATTTTGTTCCCAATCTGAATGTTTGGTTCAACGAAAGCATCCTCTATCCCTTTATCGGAGGAGATGCTGTTGAGCGAATAACCGATTATAAATCCAACATGATTCCATCGGTGAATTTTATTTTGCCCTATGCCTCGCCGAGCTATATCAAAAACGCACCCATATCGGCGATCTACAAGCTGTCGGAAACGGTCTTGAAAAACACCTATCAAATTTTCCGCACCTTGGAACGCGAATATCAGCAAATCAACGATCGCGCGCTTTGCATCACGAACCTGGGTGAAATCTTTACTTCGCCTCGCTTCCCGGATCGCAGCGACTTATTGGAGTATGACTCATCCTTAAAAGTATCCGAATATATCGAATACGATCAAGCACATCTTAAGCGAATTCAGTCGCTCTTTACTCAGGAGGAAAAATGAGACCCTATTTCTATCATCTAGCGGATAAAAACATCGGCTGTATTGCCGATCAACCCATCCCAGAATGGAAAGAGGCGCTGGTTCCCCGGTTTCCAAAACATACCAAAGAGGCTATCGTGCTCTTCTCGGGAGAACCGGGAAAAAACGCCGTGCAATTTCCACTTAGTCAGAAGGCAACCCTCCTCGACCATGACACCTTGGATCGCTTAAAGACAGCGTCGTCTCCTGGCTCCTCGCTAATCGATTTTGTTCCCGAAGGTATTCCCATCCGGGCCATCAACCTTGCATGGCCAAAATGGGAACGCCTTGTATCAACCCTTCCTCGAAAGCGCACTGGCATTCATTTGAATCTGGTCGCCCTCGGTGATGTGGGCAGCACCCTTTTAATCGGTCTATGCCTGGCTGGCGGTGATTGCATCGAGGAGATCGGCATCTATGATCGAAGTCCTGAAACGCAACGCCGATTCGTCCTGGAGACCAATCAAATTCTCTCTTTCGGACAAACCAAACAAGCACCACGGGTACGGGCCATTGAAAAAGAAGAAGTCTTTGATGGCGATTATTTTGTTTTTTGCGCCTCAAAGGGCATTCCACCCCTGTCTCAAACCTCGGGCGATGTTCGCATGGTGCAATTGGAAGGCAATCGAAAGATCTTAAAAGAATATGCACAAATGGCCAGGCTGAAAGATTTCCAGGGAGAGTTTTGCGTGGTTTCGGATCCCGTTGATCCGCTTTGCCTGTCCGCTTATCTAGACAGCAATGCGAATCAGGATGGGCTGGATTTCCAAGGGCTTCGCCCCGAACAGATCCATGGTTTCGGCCTGGGCGTCATGTATGCCAGAGCCGCTTACCTTGCTGAGTCGACCATTCAAGATCCTGACTTCTTGATCCACGGACGTGCCTATGGTCCTCATGGAAAAGGGTTAGTTGTCGCCAATTCCATTGATGAGTACGAGGAATCAAAAAGCCTCTTGCTAACAGAAGCTACCTTAAATGCTAATCACCTGGTTCGAGAAACTGGCTTTAAGCCCTATATCGCCCCAGCACTCTCATCCGGCGCCTTGTCTATTCTTTCTATGATTCGGGGCGACTGGCATCTGAGCGCTAATTTCCTTGGAGGCGTTTACTTTGGTGCAGCCAATCAACTCCTCGATCACGGCGTTGAATTCGAACGTTTGCCCCTATCCGATTCCTTGATGAAACGGCTCAAGGAAACCCATCAAGGATTGGAGGCGATCCTTTGAAGCCCTTTTATGTGATTCAAATCGGTGAATCTTCGCAACAATTAAAACGCATGCTCAGCGCTGCATGGACCCATCATCCCGATGGTGTCTATCACGCCGGAGAATCTTTGCCTGATTTGCAAAATGCACGGATTCTCTTTGCCGTTCAAGTCAATACTTGGAACCTCTGCCCGGAACTATCCACCTTTTTCATGCAGTTGGATCCAACGGCACAATCCTTCACTGGAAGCGAAGCAGCCATTCTGATCCACAGCTCCTCCGAACGGTACAGCCGGGAGTTTGCTGTCGACTTGATTTTACGGGCCAATGAATTGGGCTGCCGATTTATGGGAAGACCCATTGTCGAGGCTGCAAAAGATTTGATTAACATGAAGGTTTTAGAAACTGTCCAGCGAAAATCCCGTCAGGAAGTCTGCCTTGCCGAATGTGAATATCTGGTGGCTCGACTCTTGGCCGACAGTCCCGTAAAAAAGAGTCGTCCTTCCCTTTTGGTACTGCACGCAAGCAATGCAGCCACCTCAAGCACCTTGCAATTATGGGAAATGGTCAAAAAAAATCTCCCGCAGTCTGTCAAGGTGCAGGAGATTCATATTGAAAACGGCACCGTGCGCGATTGCATCGGCTGTCCCTATACCACTTGCAAACACTTTGGCGAACAGATGCGCTGTTTCTATGGAGGCGTGATGGTCGAGGAGATCTATCCTGCCATCTTAGAAGCCGATGCCATCCTCTGGGCTTGCCCCAATTACAACGACGCCTTATCCGCCAATCTGACGGCAACCATCAATCGGATGACCGCCCTGTTCCGAACCCACAATTTCTACAACAAGAGTTTGTTCGGACTGGTGGTATCTGGCAATTCTGGTTCCGAATGCCTGCAACATCAATTGATCAGCGCCTTGACTATCAACAAGACCTTCAGGCTGCCTCCACGGTTCTCCTTGACTGCAACCGCAAACAACAGGGAGGCGATTTTTGCACGGCCGAACATCGAGTTTCAAGCCGCTGAATTCGCAAAGAATCTTGCCAATGAGATAAAAATAAGCTGGGTCGACTAAAGTCAACCCAGCTTTTCTTAATATCGTTCTTTGGTTGTCACAACCAGTTTCTGTCGAAATTCCGCCAAATCCTTCAAGTTTCCCTTCTTTTGAAGAAGCATAAACTCATCATACAATTCGTCGATTTCATCAACATCTCCAGACATATACAGGTTTTGAAGCATGTTCAGAGAATCTTCAACCAGGTGCGCACGTGATGCGAATAACTCCTGCGCGTCCATAATCTCTTCCCGAATCTGAGACATCTGTTGATCCAGGTTGTAAACGGCTTCAGCAGCCTCCTGCAATCGCGCACCAATATGCTCGGGAATCTGCTGATCGAATTTATAATTCAAGGAATGCTCAATGGTCGCCCAGAAATTCATGGCAAGGGTCCGAATTTGAATTTCCGCCAAGACCGGCTTTACCCCATGAGCAGTATTCACACGATAACGAATAATCATATGGTAACTGCGGTATCCACTCTCTTTGTGATTCGTGATATAATCCCGTTCTTCCACCACTTCCATATCATAACGGCTCTTAATTAGATCCACTACGCGATGAATGTCATCCTCAAACTGACACATGATTCGAATACCCGCAATATCTTCAATGCCCGTTTCCACTTCTGATATGGGAATTCCCCTCAAGTTTGCTTTGTTGATGATGCTGTTGATCTCTTTGACTCGACCTGTAACAAATTCGATGGGCGAATATTCGTCCATGGCGGCAAATTCTTTTCGAATGCGCTTGAACTTCAATTTCAACTCATCAACGGCTTGTTCGTATACAATTAAAATTTCTTTCCAATTTGGAATCACGCTACACGCCTCCAATCCATTCGAGTACTAAATACCCCAAATTTTGGGATTTAAAATTCTGCGTTTTTCACCGTTCGTGGAAAGGAAACAACGTCTCGGATATTGGCCATTCCTGTCAAATACATAATGGCTCTTTCAAAACCTAATCCGAATCCTGCATGTTTCGCAGTTCCATATTTTCTAAGCTCCAAATACCACCAGTAATCGTCCTCATTAAGACCCATCTCTTGAATTCTCGCCTGCAATACCTCCAGACGTTCTTCACGCTGGCTGCCGCCGATGATCTCGCCAATACCTGGCACAAGCAAGTCCATGGCCGCTACGGTCTTCTGATCGTCATTCATGCGCATATAGAAGGCCTTGATCTCCTTTGGATAGTCGGTAACGAATACGGGACGGTTATACACCTCTTCTGTGATATAACGTTCATGCTCCGTTTGCAAGTCGATCCCCCACGAAACTGGGAAGTCGAATTTTTTGTCTGCCTTCTCTAAAATTTCGATGGCTTCTGTATAGGTGATGCGGGCAAAATCAGAAGAAACAACATGGTTCAATCGCTCTAATAATCCTTTATCCACAAATTTATTGAAGAATTCCAACTCCTCAGGTGCTTTTTCCATCACATAAGAAATTATATACTTCAACATGCCTTCTGCCATTTCCATATTATCTTGAAGATCCGCAAAGGCAATCTCCGGCTCAATCATCCAAAACTCTGCCGCATGGCGGGCTGTGTTGGAGTTTTCAGCGCGGAACGTTGGTCCAAAGGTGTAAACGTCTCTCATGGCCATGGCATAAGTTTCTGCCGATAATTGACCCGATACTGTCAGGTTCGTTTCCTTGCCGAAGAAGTCCTTTTTTTCATCGAGTTTATCCTCTGCCGTGCGAGGTGGATTCTGGAGATCCAGCGTTGTTACACGAAACATTTCTCCCGCGCCCTCGGCGTCAGAACCGGTGATAATCGGCGTATGCACATAGACAAAGCCTTGCTCCTGAAAATATTGATGAATCGCGAAAGCCGCCAACGAACGAATGCGGAACACCGCAGAAAACGTATTGGTTCGCGGACGTAAATGCGCGATTGAGCGCAAATATTCAAAGCTATGGCGTTTCTTTTGCAAGGGGTAGTCGCTTGGGCAATCCCCGATCAATTCAATGGACGTTGCTTTCAACTCGTAGGGTTGCTTATTTTCCGGCGTCAGCACCAAAGTAGCCTTCACTTGCAAAGACGATGAAATACTAAACTTCTTCACTGCTTCAAAGTTTTCCAGCTCGCCTTCGTATACCACTTGAATGCCTCTGAAATGAGAACCGTCGTTCAACTCAATAAACCCAAAATGTTTGGATCCGCGGTTGGTGCGCACCCATCCCATAACGGTAATTTCCTGATCTGCAAAGCGTTCCGGACTGTTGTGAATTTCTCGAATTTTAATGCCTTTCATTCTTTTTCCTCCTCAACTAATGAATTCTACCTTGAACCTTGTTCAAGACAGACCATCTTCGTTTAGCAGCATATTAGCAGATTGAATCCTCTGCTTTTTGTCAGCAATTTGAACCTTTGCTGAAAGCGTAACGAAGATTGATTCATCGTAAATAAAAAAAACCTCTCATCCCAAAAAGGGACGAAAGGTCTATTCGCGGTACCACCCTAGTTACGCGCGTCTTTGCGCGTCACTCAATCCGATAACGGTCGGTTGCCGTCTGCATCTACTCCATATGTTTCAATACAGCGCCTACGGGATGTTCTTCACTTCTGCCTTATGACCAGACTTCCACCGTCTCTGGCTCGCTTTGCACAAGGATCAAAAGCTACTCTTCCTATCATCAGCTTTCCGTAATAATAATATTACAGAGAAGGGGTTTTGTCAATCTTGAAACCACTCAAAAAAGCCCTCAGAACCCGCCTTTCCACACAAAGAAACATCTACCCTTCTCTTATAGCAATTTGAACTTACTAGCATTTGTCACCACCATATATTGAAGAATCCCCAGAGTCACCGTTGCGAAAATTGCAATGATGAAAAAGGCGCGTCCCAATCCAAATAGATCTCCGATTTTCCCCACAAGCGGGAACAGCACAATCATCAAAATACTGAAGAGCATACTTTGAAAGGATAGGATCGTCGCCCGCTGTTCCGATGGAATCAAGCGGTTGATATAATCACTGATGGATACAAACATCATTCCTTCTATCAGTGATAGAAAGATGAAAGCAAACCAGGTGATACCCGGTACCGCCATCAACCAAAAGCCTAGGATCCCCAAAATCGGAAATGCGCGCAGCAATTGATCCGGGGAATATTTCTCATCAAATTTATGAACACGTGATGCCATAAACGCGCCCCCCAGGGCTCCCGTAGCCAAGGTGATGCCAATTTCAAATTCCGTGTGCCCCGCCAATTTCATCAAGTTCTGCACATAAAAGAATTCCGTTGTGAAATACAGAGAAAAGACTTCCACGACAACGATTAGAAATCCAATCTTCTTGTCCGCCAAAAGAACGCCTACGCTGGTTTTTAATTGCTTCGCCATAGTTCTAAATCCATTCTTCTCATGCGTAATCTTTCCGTATTCCGGTTCCGTAAAGGAAAAGGTCTGAAGCACAGTCAGCACACCAATAACCAGTGCAAATTTATAGACCAGCAGATAATCAATCGTCGCAAGATATCCGCCAATCAGAAGAGCGCCCGTCGATGCCAATTGATAGAAGATCTCTCTTCGCCCCGTAATTTTCATATAGTCATTTTCTTCGCCGATCACCTTTAAGGAATCATAGATCAGGGCATCCCCCGCTCCGGACTCCATATTGTAACTCAAAGCACTGAAGATAAAACTTACAGCAAAGAAAACCAAATTTGTCGACTGAAGCATAATCAGCGTTGAAACAACGGCCAAAATTCGGCCAATCACCCGGCTTGTTTTTCTGCCGTACAAGTCAGCAATCATCCCCGTCGGTACTTCCATTGTAAAGGATGTAATATGAAAGATGGATTCCATAATTCCAATTTCAAATAATGACAGCCCTCGATATGCCAGGTAGAGCATCCACACTCCCTGGGTTAAATTGAAATTTGATAAAAATGCATAGAAGTAATTCTTCTTTACATTGCCTCGTAGTTTGTTTTCGGTTGTTTTTGTCATCTTTCTCCCTCTTTCTGAAATTTATCAAGTATTGTAATCCCCACCTGGTCTAAATTGGACATAAAAAAACAGATCAACAAAAGTTGATCTGCAACAAGCTTGATCATCCATTTGCCTTTTACGATTCATATCGAATTTTAGACGCACCCGTCCCGTAAAAAGCAGAAATTCCAGAAATTCCTAGCAAACACAAAGGTAAACTATTTAAAGTTGTATTAGCATGATTTAAACCTCTCATATTTGCCCTCCGACCTTAAGTTTACCATGAAATCCCACAATTGCAAACCGCTTCGCCTCCACCGTTCATCGTACACCGATATACTTTGTAAGCCGAATGATAGAACACAGTTACAAAATAATCGTGATAAAAGAAAAACGCCCAAAGGCGTTCTCCTATTCAATCGCATTCAATTCTGCTAAAACACCCTCTGTCAGGCGATCCAGCTTCGCTTCCGCTTCCGTCGCGTTCTCGGCGCGGGAATAGAGGTAAAGCTTAATCTTCGGCTCGGTTCCCGATGGACGAAGAGCATACCAGCTCTCCCCTTCCATCTCAAACTTCAAGCCGTTTGTCGGCGGAATATCGATGGATTCCATCTTCCCCGTTTGTGTCATGGTTCGCTCTTGAACCGCGTAGTCTGTTGCAGCCAAGAGGGGAATACCGCCAACAATCCTCGGATAATTTGCGCGATAACTCTTCATCATTCGTTTGATTCGCTCCGCGCCTTCAATCCCTTCCAAGACCAAGGCCACCTGGCGTTCCCGATAGGTTCCATGTTTTTGGAAGATCTCGTCTAAAATATCCAAAAGAGTTTTCCCTTTTGTTCGGTAGTAGGCCGCCGCTTCCGCCAAAAACATCGCCGCGTTCACCGCGTCCTTGTCCCGAACGAAATCGCCCACTAAGAATCCAATGCTCTCCTCATATCCAAATACAAAGGTTTGCGCTTTTGTTTCTTCCCAAATACTTGCCCATGAACAGATATTTTTAAATCCTGTCAAGGCTTCAAAGGTCTTCACCCCATACCCTTCTGCAATAACCTTGGCCAAGTCTCCCGTAACGATCGATTTGACGATGGCAGGATTCTTTGGCATGGTACCCAATTCCGTATAAGACTCAAGTAAATACTGTACCAGCATGGCTCCTGTTTGATTTCCGTTTAATGCGGTATAACCGCCTTCTTTATTTTTTACTTCCACGGCCAAACGGTCGCAATCCGGATCCGTGGCGATCAAAAGATCTGCGCCAATTTTCTTACCCAAACGCTCCGAATAAGCAAAGGCTTTGGTATCTTCTGGGTTTGGATAACCGACGGTTGTAAAATCAGGATCCGGTAGTTCCTGCTCCGGAACCACAGTGACATCAGTAAAGCCCCGCTCTGCCAAAATTCGACGTACCGGCACATTGCCTGCTCCATTTAACGGGGTGTAGACAATCTTAAGGGTCTTGTCCAATTCCGCGTCCCTGAGGGAAAGCGCCTTCACTTTATTGATATATAAATCATCGATTTCTTTGCCGATCATTACTAACCGGCCGGATGCCAAAGCTTCCGCTTCCTCCGCCATGGGAATCGATTCAAAGTCGGACACCTTCAAAATTTCTTCTGTGACCACATCGGCAATCTCCGGTAGAATCTGCGCTCCGTCGTCCCAATACGCCTTATATCCATTGTATTCCCGTGGATTATGGCTTGCTGTTACGACAATCCCGGCTCCGCAATTCAAATGGCGTACCGCAAAAGATAATTCCGGCGTTGGTCGAAGGCCTTCAAACAAGTAGGCTTTGATTCCGTTTCCAGCCAATACCAAAGCAGCCGTTTTGGCAAATACATCAGAAAAATGACGGCAATCGTAGGCGATCGCCACGCCGCGATCCATAAATTCCTGACCTTCTAATTTAATAACTTCCGCCAGACCTTGTGTGGCACGGGCAACAATATAGGGATTCATGCGATTGGTGCCTGCCCCAATCTTGCCGCGCAAGCCTGCCGTTCCAAATTCCAATTCCTTATAAAATCGATCTTGAATCTCCGCTTCATTTCCTTCCAGTCCACGTAGCTCCACTCTCGTCGCCTCATCAAAAAATGGATTACTCAACCATTGCTGATATGCTTCTTTATAATTCATGGGACCCTCCTGCTAGTTCACTTTCTCCAAAATGGCTTTTGCCATGTTGACTGCCAATTCATCTATTAATACTTCTTCCTCGATATGCATGCAACTTTGCGCCTCTACATTGGGACCGACTGGATCCAACTTCAGCTTTTCAAAGGTTGCCAAAATCCCCTTCAAACCGCCTCCGCTCCAAGTGTAATTTCCAAAAGCGCCGACGATACGGTTTTTCACACCCCAATGCTCCAGTTTTGACAAGAGATCCGCTACTGGAGGAAAAACAGCATTGTTATAGGCGCAACTGCCGATAATCAATCCGTCGTACTTCCAAATTTCCTGCAGCATATAAGAAAGATGCGTTTTTGATGCATCAAAGAGTTTCACTTCAGCAACGCCATTTTCCCTCAATCCACGGGCAATCCGCTCTGCCATTTTCGCTGTATGGCCGTACATAGACCCATATACGATCACCACACCCGGCTCGCCTTCCAATCGCGACCAGCGATCATAAAGATCCAACAGATACGGGATTTGGCTGCGCCAAACCGGTCCATGGAGCGGGCAAATCGTCTGAATCTCCAAGGCGGACAGCTTCTTTAACGCACGCTGCACCTGTGCCCCGTATTTCCCTACGATATTGGAATAATAGCGGCGCATCTCGGATTCAAACTCCCTCGGGATATCAAAATCAGAGTCAAACAAGCCGCCGTCCAAGGCACCAAATGAGCCGAAGGCGTCAGCAGAGAACAAAACCTGTTCCTTCTGATCATAGGTTACCATCACTTCTGGCCAATGCACCATGGGCATCATGGAAAACGTCAATTTTCTACTTCCAAGATCCAATTCATCGCCTTCCTTCACTTCCAGACGATTGCTGTTGACGCAGTAGAAGTTATCCATAAATTGAAAGGTCTTTTTATTACCAACCAACTGCATATCCGGGTATCGCTCCGTCATTTCTCGAAGGATTCCAGTATGATCTGGCTCCATATGATTGATAACCAGATAATCCACTGGACGACCGGCCAGCACCTCGTTCAATTTCTCCAAGTAATCCTCTAAAAAACATCGTTCCACGGTATCCAATACGGCAATTTTCTCGTCGATAATCACATAGGAATTATACGCCATGCCACGATCCAAAGGCCATAGGTTCTCAAAGCGATGTTTTTGGCGATCATTGACACCAATCCATGAAATGCTTTCGGTAATTTTTGCAACATGATTAATCATTTATGCCTCCTTGCCACGGTCCCGTTCCGCCAATCGTTTAATGGCGCCTAAGGCAATCAAAATTTCTTGTTTCTCGCCTTCGGCCGCTCGGTCCGCCTCATCTACATAGTCATTGATGCCTTCTTTGACATCGGCTTCATATTTCACGACATTGTTTAAAATACTGCCGGCACGCAAACCGCGAATCGCCGCAATCACAAACAATGCCGAAGTTTCCATATCCGAACCCAAAAGCTTGGTTCTGTGCGCCTTTTCCATGCGCTCCGCCTCATCATCGACATAAAAACTGTCGTGGCTGCGGGTTAATCCAACGAAATGGCGCAAATCCTTTGCCTCCGCTTCTTCAACCAAAGCCCGAAGCACAGAAAAATGCGGGACAGCCGGATAACTTTGATCTACATACATGCGAGACGCGCCTTCCTCTCGCACAGCCCCTGTCGAAATAATCAAATCGCCAATTTCCACTTCTGGTTGAGAAGCGCCAGCACTACCGATTCGAATCAAGGTATCTGCTCCGCAGGCAGAAAGCTCTTCAATTGCGATACATGCGGAAGCCCCGCCAATTCCTGTCGAGGTAACCGTAACTGGAACGCCTTGATAGCTTCCGGTTATGGTTCTAAATTCTCGGTTATATGCAATCTCTTTCCAGTCGTCCAGAAAACTTGCAACACGCAACACGCGCTCCGGATCCCCCGGCAACAAAGCGTATCGTGCAATTTCAGATGGTTCACATAAAATATGGGGTTGCTTCATTGTCTCCTCCTCTTATTGGAATTGAATCTCTTGAACCAGTTCAATTCCATTGCTCATCATTTGATACAAACTCACAACATTCATCAAGTCTCCATGATGAACACCTAGATGAAAGGTATCCACCAGATCGATTGGTACAATGATTCTTCCTTCAAAATTATGCTGATTCAGATAGGTTTGCATAGTGATGGCAAAATGCTGGATACAAAGATCTGTGCAGTCCCCAACCAAAATCATGGTATCTACTCTCGTTTCCTTCAACCAATTTTGAAACTCCGTTGTATGAAATCCATTGGTTGAATTTTTCGAAATCACATGGCTAAAACGAAAGCCTTTGATCTCGTCAACCAAGTCACTTTCTTTTTCATCAGCCAAACAATGAGCCGGATAAAACCGCATCTCTTTTGAATCCTTGCTATGGCAATCGCGAAAAGCCATCATCTCAATTTTTCGATCCGAAGCTGCCGCAAGCAAGCGACCAATTCCAGGAATCAATCGTTTCACGCGCTCATCGGCCAAGGGTCCTTCCTTGGCAAACCCATTCACCAAATCCATCACAATGATCGCCGTACGATCGAATTGTAATTGATCCAATACCAAGGCAGGTTTCGCCCTCAATTGCTCCACCATCCCCGTGATCGCAATCTGCGTTTCTTGTGCAAAGTTCTCAGAAAGATTTTCTACTTTCATTTCGCCTTCCTTTCCTAATCGATGTTTGACTCAACATCGAATTCCAAAACATGCGAAAAATCATGCTCTCCCCGAATGCGCAACGCTTCTTTTGCCTCATCATACTCTTCAAATTCGACAATGACATGCAAGATTCCACTATACTCTGTTGCAACATAGTACTTGCGATTTGCTCCACGATACAACACATGAGGTTCCACTTGATCCATCAACTCCAAGCGAATATCTTTCTCTCCCGTTTTCGAAAAGTAGGCGTTGTTGTTCTTTTTAAATATCATCTGACGAATCTGGCCTGGTCGAGGGGCTTTCGCTTTTTTGAAAACTGGAGATGGCTTTCTCGTCGAGTCTCTTCGATCGGTTCCATGTTGATCCCGTCGCTTTCCACGATTCGAGCTCTGGCTCTTTTTATTGGACGACCGTCCGCCTTGCTGATCTTTTTGTTTGGAAGGTCTATCCTCAGCCGTCTTTCCCTGATTTCGACTTTTTGCATCCTTGGATTGATCTTTTTTCTGAGGTGTTTGCTTTACATTGGATTCGCCTTGATTTCCTTGTTCGTTTTGTTTTTTATCATCAGTCTGAACCGCTGGCTTTTTCCGTCTTCGATTCGATGGTCGTCTTCGATTGGATGATGACCGTTCCTGCTTCTTTTCTTGTGGCTTTTCACCAGGCTTATTTTGTTTCTTCTCTTGTGGCTTTACAGCCGGTTTATTTTGCTGTTTCTCTTCCGTCACGATTGTCCGCCTCCTCTTTTGCTTTTCTCACCGCTGTCACTGTCCAATCCGTTAGAGACCGAATCGTCATTTCTTTCATGGAACGCACGTAAGTTTCCAATCGATCATTGGCAAACGGCTCCTTCCATCGCTCAGGAATCGCGGAAAGCCCATTCATAATGCCTAGCACACTCAAGATCTGAGCAGCGTTGCAATCCACATCCTGTCCCAATTTTCCAGACAGCACAATTGTTTCGTCAAAATTTCCATTTCCATACCAGAGTGCAATGACTTCTGCCGCCGCATTGGGGTAGGCATGGATCCAATTATATCGCTTCACCTTTTCTTCGCATGATTTCCATGCATCTCGCCAGTCTTCATGCACTGCGCATTGATTGAGAGCAAACTGAACGATTCTTGTATATTCACTTTCCTTCGGCAAACCTTCAATGACTTCCCGAAGCATAACACGCAAATCATGTCTTTCGTAGGCCATGGCAACCAGCATTGCATTGAATACCTCACCCATAATTCCATTGCTAATATGCGAAACCTCGCCGTCCTTCCAGGCTAATTCCGCCGCCAATTTCGGATTTCCTGGCGCTGCCATTCCACAAATTGCTCCCCGCATCTGTGCACCAATCCACTCATTGAAAGGATTGTATAAACGCCCTGATTCCGGTGGCATGATCCCCATTCGGATATTATCCAAAGCAATCTGTTCAGCAGACCAGCCAGCAGGCACCAAAGCCATCCATTCAGCGGCGATTTCCTTAGAAGTTACTTGATACCCCGAATGATCGAAGGCATTCAAAAATGCCAATTCATAGGTAATGTCATCGTTCATAGTATTGGGCTCTCGGACATATTCATCCAGTTTCCCAAACGTTTTTCCCAATTGTTCTGTGGTATAACCTTCCAGCGCAGTTCCATAGGCAGCACCGATGATCTGTGCAAGCCATCCCGCATAGGTTTGGTCCCAAAAACGATTGCCCGATACATCACACGCCATTGAATCCGGGAATCTTGACTCCGCTGCGAACTCATGAAATTCCTCATAATGCTCCGTGCGCCAATAACTATGAGCCATATCTTTTTTGGCCGTATTCACTCGATATTTCAATTTTGCCGTAACACGATGAAGGGTCACCATGTCGCCAGCCTCCAAGGCTGCCTTTCCCTCATCATAGTATGCCAGCCCGTTTTCAACCACTTTTCCCTGGTTCTCGACGGCTTGAATAGAAGCAAGCATTAAACTTTCCGGGGCATAAGAACCCGGAACATGGCTATCCCAATAGAGGCGAAGCATAAAATCAACCTGCGCTTCCACTTCTTTCATCGCATCCCAGGTTTGCTCGTCTTCCGCCAGTCGTCGCGGAATCGCTTCATCTGTAATTTTTCGTACGCATTCCCATGCTTTCATCCTCTCGTCCTTTCCTTTCTATGATTTGAATTTCCATTTATCTTTACAGGACGAGCACCAACAAAGGTTGCCTTGCCGTGCTCAAACTCCCAACAATATGCAAAAAATCGAACCCCGGCTTGATGCGCTTCAAAAACGGCTTGCGCGAATGCCGGATCCTTCTCCTCATTGGGAGTAATCCCCTTCGCCCATGCGTTTTGAATGACAAAAAAAACCGCAGCCTCTGCTCCTGCTTCCACCAGTTTCTGAAGATGACGAATATGACGGGTACCCCTACTTGTAGGCGCATCTGGAAAATATCCCCACCCCTCACGCTCGAGTGTCACACCTTTTACCTCAATCCAGCGAATTCCATTATCTCCATGCAAGGCAAAATCAAAGCGACTGTTCCCAATGCTTGCTTCCGGTTGGATTTTATCCCATTTTTCATCTGAAAAGATCAGACCCGTTTCCAATGCTTCCTTGACCAATCGATTTGGCAATTGCGAATCGATCGACACCCAGATTCCGCGATACTTCACTTGTCTCAGGCTAAGCCTATACTTCCTTTTAGGATCTACATGAATGGTCAGGGCGATTGCTGCCCCCGGCACCAACAGTTCATGCAGTCGTCCCGTATTAGGCACATGCGCTCGCTCAAGATTTCCATCGATCTGCACTTCCGCCACAAACCGATTGGGTCTTGCAAGAAAGATTCCCTCTATCCATTGAATTTCCATACTCGCTTGCTCCCCGTCCAGTTCTTTCCTTGCCATAAATTCCGTTGCCTCAATTCCCGATCTACCCCATTGAGGATCAATCGTTTTCGAACTGCCCATTTGGGAGCAATTAACCGATCCCGAGGCGCATCCCCCGTCAATCGATGAATCGTACTTTCTGGCGGTAGCTGAGCCAAGCAGTCCACCAATAAATCGATATAAGTTTCTTTCTCCATCATATCAAAAGGATGCTCTCGATACCACTGTGCAAGGGGTGTTTTTGTCATGATATGAAGAAGATGAAGTTTCATTCCCCACGGGTGAAGATTTCCAACCACTTTCACACTCTCGATCATCTCTTCCCGACTCTCTCCAGGGAGGCCCAAAATCAGATGAATAACCACCCGAATTCCACAGGACTGAAGCCGGTCAATCATTGCCATGGCCTGATCTAAATCCTCATGGCGATTCATCCAATCACGCGTGGACGCATGAATCGACTGAATCCCCAATTCCACCCACAGAAAGGTCTCTCGGCTTAACGTTTCCAATAATGTAATTACCTCCTCCTCCAGACAATCTGCCCGGGTGGCAATCACCAACCCCTCAATACGAGTATCTGACAGGATTTCTCGATATAAATTCTGCAATCGCCCCATGCTGCCATAGGTATTAGTGAAATTCTGCAGATAGCCGAGGTAGCCAACGTTTGGCCATTTTCCCCTCAATAACTCAATCTGGTCATTAATCTGTGTTGATACAGGCGAATTCGCCTCTCCGGCAAAATCGCCGCTTCCCCGCTCACTACAAAAGACGCACCCTTTCTCAGAAAGGGTGCCGTCTCGATTTGGACAGGTAAAACCACCATCCAAACTCAATTTCACCATTTTTTTGCCAAATTGCTGACGCAATTCAAAATTCAAATTATGGTAACGCTTATCATTCCATTGTTCCACTAGATTTCTCCTAGATATTCCTCCAGGGTAACCCCTGCTTCTACAATCTTTGTTGCTTCTTCAATCCCAACAAAACGCAGATGCCAAGGCTCGTACTGATACTTGGTAATATCCACCGTATCAATCTGATAGCGGATAATAAAACCGAATCGATGGGCGTTTTCCGCTACCCAAATCCCCTCTGGGGTTTCTCCAAAAGCTTCATCCAAGGCGTTTTTCACACTCCAGCTGGTAATATCCGCTGCAAGACCCGTCTGATGCTCACTCTGCCCCGGCTTTGCACTCACCTGATTGGCCGCTTCAAATCCCCGCTCCTTCACCTTGCGTTCAAAGATGATCTTTTGAATATCATAGTTTCTGAATCCAGAACGAAATACCAATTTCACGCCAGTCTCTTCCTTAGCCGTTACAAACAGTTCCTCAAGAGCCCTTGCTGCTGGTTCGCGAAGCTCGCGCTTGTCTTCATAGTAGTTGAAAACATCCGGTTGCACCAGATCTTCCGGCACATAATCAGCCGCTAGATAATATGTCTTATTCGCCAAAACCAAAAGATCATTCGGTTCTTTTATCGATCGTCGATCGGCTTCCAAAAGAATGCGATCCCGTGTCCATTCCGTACATTCCCCGTTGGGAATCAAATCCTCTTGCGTCAGTTTAAACATCGAAACTGCCGCTTCGGTCTTTTCATCATAGATGCTGGTTTCTTCCACATCATAATTCATCAAATACAACGCCTGTTGAACCGGAAGAATCTCCTCCGCTTCCTCGCCCATCTGGAAAATCACCGGACTTTCATCCATCACCAATACCGGCTCCGGATCCGGTTCCGGTTCTACTGGTTCCACAATCACAGGCTCTGTCGGTTCAATCGTCTCAGTCGTTGGTTCCGGTATTCCTCCTCGACTGCAGCCTGTTAAAACCACCAGTGCCAATAACAATATAAATCCTATTTTTTTCATGCGTCAACCTCCTTGTCTGTCTCTTTCTATGATACCATATTTTCCTATTAAAAGAATTCTTTTGGTTCAATCCTTGACAGGGCGGGTAGAACTATGTAGAATACAAAAAACGCAATGATGAAGGAAAGTAAATGAGATAATTCTTCCCAGAGAGAGAGGGTTGCTGTGACCTCTTAAGAATGTTTGATTGAAGTGCTCTTCTAAGCGGACTGCCGAAATGAGTAGGTGTGTACGGGCTTCTCCCGTTATCGAGAGATGATATGACTGTATCAAACTGAGAGGGTCAACGAACCCTGAACTAGAGTGGAACCGCGAGATAACACCTCGCCTCTTAATTGAGGTGAGGTGTGTTTTTTTATTGAAAGGAGGCTATCATGATTTACAAGAATTTAATTGACTTGATTGGAAATACACCTATGGTAAAACTACAGAAAATAACCCCAGCTTCAGGAGCTGAGGTCTACGTGAAACTAGAAAGCATGAACCCAGGCGGGTCCGTCAAAGATCGAGCAGCCTTGGGCATGATTGAAGCCGCTGAAGAAGACGGCTCTCTAAAATCTGGAATGAAGATCGTCGAACCGTCCAGCGGCAACACCGGCATTGCCCTCGCCTTGATTGGACGTCTGAAAGGGTATGACGTTACCATTATCATGCCGGATAGCATGAGCCTGGAACGCCGCCAATTGATTGCCGCATATGGCGCGCATCTCGAATTGACACCCGGATCGAAAGGCATGAAAGGCACCATTGACCTGGCTTTTACAATGAAGGACAACGACCCAAACATTTTCATTCCCTACCAATTTGTTAACAAGCACAATCCCCTCAAGCACTATGAAACAACTGCTGAGGAAATCCTTGCCGATCTTCCCAATGTTGCTGCATTTGTTGCCGGAGTGGGAACTGGTGGCACGATTACAGGTGTTGGCAAGCGACTGAAAGAAGAAAATAAAGATATTCAAATTGTTGCAGTCGAACCCGCAGAATCCGACGTGCTCTCCGGCGGCACCCCGGGTCCCCATAAGATCCAGGGAATCGGCGCGGGCTTCATCCCCGAGATCTATCGTGCGAAATACGTTGATCAAGTACTGACCGTCACTACGGAAGACGCCCTCGCATTTACAAAGAAGTTGGTTCAGGAAGAGGGACTCTTTGTAGGCATTTCTGCCGCCGCCAATATTCTGGCGACCCTGCGTTTGGCCGAGTCCTATAAGGCTGGCGATCAGTTGGTGACCATCGCCCCGGATGGCGGAGAAAAGTACCTATCCATGGGCATTTATGAGTAGATGCAAAAAAGAGAGAGGTCATCCTCTCTCTTTTTACATCTACAAACCAACTTTTCTTTTATGCTCTTGCCTTCTTGACTGCGTTGACTGTCCAATCCGTTAAAGATGTAATCGTCATCTCTTTCATGGAACGCACATACGTCTCCAGGTTGTCATTCGCAAACGGCGCCGTCCAGCGTTCTGGCACGGAATCCAGTCCATTCATAATACCCAAAATGCTCAAGATCTGTGCCGCGTTGCAATCGACATCCTGCCCCAACTTGCCGGACAAAATCAAGGTGCGGTCAAAGTCGCCATCGCCATACCACATCGCAACCACTTCCGCCGCCGCGTTGGGATAAGTATGAATCCAATTGAAAGTCGTTACCCGCTCCTCACATGCTTTCCAGGCTGGACGCCAGTCCTCATTAGATTGACATTGATCCAACGCAAAGCGAACGATCTGGGTGTACTCACTAGCTGCAGGCAGCCCATCAATCACTTCCACCAACATTGCGCGCATATCTTTCCGCTCATAGGCCATAGCCGCCAGCATCGCATTGAATACTTCACCGATAATCCCATTGCTGATATGAGAGACTTCTCCGTCTTTCCAAGCCAGCTCAGCGGCCAATTTCGCATTGCCTGGCGCTGCCATTCCACAGATCACCCCGCGCATCTGCGCACCGATCCACTCGTTAAAGGCATTATGCAATCGCCCAGATTCAGGAGGCATAATCCCAAGTCTGATATTATCGAGGGCAACTTGTTCAGCAGACCAACCCGCAGGAACCAATGCCAGCCATTCCGCCGCGATATCTCGCGAGGTGATGGCATATCCTTCCCGTTCAAAGGCATTTAAAAACGCCAATTCATAGGTGATATCATCATTCATAGTATTGGGTGTGCGGACATATTCATCCATCTCCCCGAACTTCTTTTCCAATTGCTCTGTTGTATAGCCTTCCAGTGCTGTGCCATAAGCTGCACCAATAATTTGCGTAATCCATCCGGCATAGGTCTGCTTCCAAAAAGTTTCTGTAGTCACATCACACTGCAGAGTCGCTGGAAATTTAGTCGCCTTTTCGAAATCTTTCCACGTGTCAAAGAGCTCTGTCTTCCAATAAGGATGATCCGATTCTATCTTTGCTTCATTCACACGATTCTTCAGAACAGCCGTAATTCGATTCAAGGCAACCATATCGTTATCCTCTACCGCTTGCTGTCCCGCTCGGTATAACTCCATTCCGCCTTCAACGCTTCGGCCTTGATTTTCAACAGCCTGGATGGATGCCAACGCCAAGCTTTCCGGCGCAAAGGAACCTGGTACATTGCTATTCCAATACAGCTTCAACATAAAATCGATTTGACGTTCCACCTCATTATAGGCATCCCAAGTTTGATCCTCTTCCGCCAAACGAACCGGCACTGCTTTATCGGTGATTTTTCGTACTTCTTCCCATGCTTTCATCTTCCACTCTCCCTCTTTTTTCTCAGCTTATCCGAGATTTCTCTTCGTATACTAGGACATCCGTCCTTTTCTTGATGTGCATGAGTAATAATTGCCATCAAAAAACAGCACAAATTTCGTGCTGTCTTTACTCATTCAACATTCCCTTTGGATCGTAAGCTTGCCTAAAACATGTCCAAGATCGACGGCGCATCCAAATTAACAATGGCAAGGAAACCCACCAGCAAGAAATTAAATATTGCCAAGCCAAGCGGTTTTGATTGTTTGCTATGTTTGTAGTACTGATAGGCATTCCAAACAATCACAATTTCCATCGGAATCAAGATCGGTACGGTCACCTCTCGCAACGGATAAATAAATAATACAAAGACAAAAAAGATCAGCCACGCAAAATATCCAAAGCGATCCTGTTTCATTTCCCGGTCTTTTCTGGGATAGCTTACACTCTGATAATGATCATCCCTTGCCAATCGATAAATCCGAACCGTAAACCAAATCGTCAGAATAACATGAATTCCATTCAACCAAACAATCATCTCATCACCTCTCATCTTTATTATACCCACTTCACTATCTTGTCAGTTTTCTGAGGGGAAAGGAATCCAATCAAAAATCAACCAACAAATCGATTCCATGTCACTACATTTGCAAATATTACGAGCATCCAGAAGATGCTCACAAACACAAAAGGCTTACCCTTCCGATAAATTTGAAAATGCCGAACCGCCAGCCAGGTATAGAAAACAGGTAACATGACCAGAGACGGGCCGGTTACCCATTGAATCGGATACATATTCACCGCTATATTAAATGAAAGCATTAAAACAACAAACAATACGCTGTCTTTCCAAGTGGTTTTTCCCTTTGCCGGGTATGCCCCTTCCATAAAATTGTCTGCCTTCGCTACGCGA
>JABXKS010000045.1 GCA_013619125.1 Clostridiales bacterium | reverse complement strand
GACGCGAATATTTATGATGCTGACAGCTTTATTGATCATGATTGTAATGGTGATTAGTATCATCGGATTTTCCTTTATCCGATTGAAGATTACACAAGAGCAAATTAAACATAATCAATTAAGTGTGAATCAAGCCTCGCGAAACGTTTCATCTTATTTAGCAAGTTGTGCTGAGTTGATTGATTTGATGGCGACAGATAGCATGATAATTGAAATGTTAAAGGACAATCAGATCGGCAATGTTGAAGAAGAGGAAATGATCTTTGCAGTTGAGAAATTACTGAATGAGAGAATCGCAACGTGGCTTCCAAATGAAATGAATTTATATCGTGTTTCTTATGATCCTAGTCATTCTGTGGATCCAAACAATAGCACCGTAATTGGACAAGCCTATTTGAAAGATTCGGAAGTAGATGAGTCTCAATCATCAATCTATAAATATAATTTTTCTCTATCTCAAGATGTGACGGATTTGATTACAGAAAAATCCTATGGTCATATTAAATTGATGGTGAATGAACTAGTACTCATGCAGTATTATAGTGATTTACGAACACCGCAGAATGATTTTTATATTTTGAATCAAAAGGGTGATACCATTTCAAACTATCGAAAAGATACGATCGGGAAACCATATTTCAATTTCGTTGAAGGGGATCTGAATACAAAGTATTTGGAATTTGAGGAGAATAACGATTCGTTTATGGTGTTTCATCAACAAATTCCCAACACGCAATGGTATGTGATGAGTGAAATCAATGAATCCCTGATCGTGCGGGAAGTTAGTCAATTGAAATGGCCAATAGTTATTGTGCTGGCAATAGCCGTTGTTTTAATTGCGGGAATCAGTTTCGTTTTTTCGTCCATGATTGCCAAACCGATCCGTTATATTAACGGTATATTGGAAGAAGTTGCGGAAGGGAATCTACAGGTTCGCGCGGAATTTGAAGAGAAAAATGAGTTTTCGAGCATTGGTGAAAATTTCAATGTCATGATTGCCAAGATCAATGAATTGCTTTATACCGTAAAATATCAGGAGAAGATGAAACGATTGGTGGAACTAGATTTTTTGCGTGCTCAAATCAATCCGCATTTTATTTATAATACCCTGAGTTCAATTCGGTTTTATGTTGAAATGAACAAGACCAGTGAAGCAGAAAAAATGCTGATGCATTTTTCGACGGTTTTGCGGAAAACCTTAAGTCGATCTGATGAAATGATAACATTGAAAGAGGAACTCGATATAGTGATGAGTTATGTGGAATTGCAAAAACTGCGATACAAAGATGGTTTTGAAGTAGATTGTCATTGGCCGGATGATCAACAAGAGATCTGGATGCCTGCATTTATTTTACAGCCCATCGTTGAAAATGCAATTTATTATAATATGAATTCAAATGAGAAGACCTTGATTCAAATTACTGCAAAGTTACAGAATCAGCATTTATTGATTGAAATTTGGGACAATGGGATTGGCATGTCAGACGATCAAATTGAGGAAGCACTAAAACAGAAGAATAACATTAATAAGGTCGGAATTAGAAACGTCGATGAACGAATGAAACTGATTTATGGCAATGAGTATGGTTTGATCATCGAGAGTCAAGAAGGAAAAGGAACCAAGGTTTGCTATAAAATTCCACTTTTATTAGAAGGAACGAAGCAATTGCTTGAGGAAGAGCAGAAGGGGAAATAAGCGTATGCTGAAGATAATCATTGTGGATGATGAATCTCCAATTAGAGAATGGTTGGAATATGTAATTGCACAAAAAAACGACTTTCAGATTATCGGGTCTTGTCGTTCAGCAAAGGATGCCTTGGATCTTGCACGTAATAATGCACCAGATGTTCTCATTACCGATATCGAGATGCCGGGGATGACGGGTCTTGAATTGATAGCATCCGTGAAAGAAGTAAACTCTACAATAAAATTTGTCGTGTTAACGAATTATGCGGATTTTTCATATGCAAAAGAAGCGATTCGTTTAGGCACGATCGAGTATTTGCTAAAATCATCATTGAAAGCCAATGACGTGTTAGCTGTATTAATGAAGATTGACGAAGAACGTAAAAACGCTGTAATTCAAGAGAGAATGGATGAGTGGTTTACAAAGAAAATAGCATTTGACCGAGAATCACTTTTCGATTATTCCAAGGAAGAAGCGACGAATGTATTGAATTATGCAGGTGTGCCTGATCACCGAGTTTTTCAGATTTTCTCGATGGCAGAGAACGATTTGGTTAAACAGATTGGCAATATGAGACGTGCAACTCTTGAGACAAATTTGCAGTATCATTATTTTCAATCCCAAGGCTACTTGTATGTGATTGGCCAAGGCAAACAGAAAAGAGAGCTTGAAGAAGATATTACAGCGGTTCTTCATGCCTATGCCGCAATCAGCCAAGATCGAATTGGGATTAGTAAGGGGGGCACCAATTTAGATGAATTTTTGAATCTTGTTCAGCAAGCAAGATGTGCAACCTTAAGCGGCTTCTTTCTGCCTGTTAAAAGAATGATCCGGTTTCACGAATTAAGTGAAGGTTTCAATTTGAATCGAGAAAAAATACTGAGTCAATATCGAGAAATGATGTTTTTTTTAAAAGAAGAGAAGTATGGAAGTTTGGTCGATGAAGTAAAGCAATGGTATGGCATGTTTTCTGCATTCTCATCGGATGATGTTGATTGGGGAATTGAAATCTGCCGAAACTTGGCACTATCATTCGAAGAAAAACGGTTTCGAGAGAATGAAAAATGGGAAGCGAAAATTGGACTTTTCGAACGATTGGGAACGATCGACGCCTGTCAGTTGACGTGTGAAAAAATCTTGCAGCAACTGATAGATACAAAAGAAGGCCGGTATTCGGGAAGAATTGAGGAAGCCTTGCAATATATGCACCAGCACTTCGATCGAGACTTATCCTTGGTAGAAGTTGCAGGTTTTTTGCACATTACTCCTGAATATTTCAGTCGGCTTTTCAAAGAGGAAGTGGGAAGTTCATTTTCAACGTATCTGATCACACATCGATTGAAAAAGGCGGAATATTTGTTGCGGAACACGAATCTAACGGTTGCAGAAATTGCAGAACGGGTGGGCTATGAACAGCCGAGCTATTTCTCAAGAATTTACAAGAAATATAGAGGGATCACGCCATTAAAGACGAGAGAATATGAGAATAAGAAGTAGTTTGGCGAGCATCTGGGGATCAGGATTCATGATTTCCAGATGTTTTGTCATAATAGTGTTTTTTTATATCATATTTAGACATGGAAAACGTTTCGAAATTTGCATAAACTAAGGACACGGAAACCAAAAATCGAAAAAACGGGGGCAAAATAGTGAAGGTATTAAAATTGTTGCTAGTGGGTATGTTGATTGTTGCTTTATCCGGTTGTACGCCGGCAAGTGAAGGTACTGCGGTAGAAAAGGTTGATGCAGGTGATAGTGCGGGGGAGACTTCGTCATCAAGAGTTGGTATTGTATTAACGACAGGTGGTTTGGGTGATAAAAACTTTAATGATATGGCATATGACGGTTTAGTCCAAGCAAAAGAAGACTTGGCTATCGAGTTTGACTATGTTGAGCCAAAAGTAGTTAGTGACTATGTTTCGCATTTTCGCATGTATGCTGAATCGGGAGAGTATGAATTGATTCTCGGTTTGGGTGCAGACCAAGCCGATGCAATTGCGGAAGTGGCCAGTGAATTTCCGGAACAAAAGTTTTCATTAGTTGATTCAGCGGCTGATCTTTCAGGCGTACGTACGGTTTATACAGACTGGACGCATCAAACCTTTTTATGCGGTGTGATTGCTGGTTTGGAGACGAAGGCAGGCAATTTAGAAAATGCGAATGAAGAGAATGTTGTCGGCGTTGTGCTGGGGATGGAGTATCCGATTCTTTTGGAAGGTGTTATGGGATTCACGTCGGGTGTTAAATATGTAAACCCAGACGCAGAAGTACTTCAAGCAACAGTAGGCGATTTTAGTGATCCTGCAAAGGGAAAAGAAATTGCGTTGTCTATGTACAACCGGGGAGCCGATTTTATTCAGCACATTGCTGGTGCGTCGGGATTGGGCGTGTTTAATGCGGCGAAGGAAGAGAATCGATATGCGTTTGGCGTAGGTGGAAACCAAAATCACAATGCACCAGATTATATCGTTGCGACTTCAATCCGAAATGTAAATGAAATGGTATACAACGAAGTGGTACTGGCGCTGGAAGACAAATGGGTCCCTGGACCAACGGGTAGTGGACTAAAAGAAGGTTCGGTTGGATATTCTGTTGAAGGTTCTAATGTAGTGCTATCAGAGAGTACAATCAAAATTGTTGAAGAAGTGAAAGCTATGATTATCAATGGCGAGTTGCAACCATGCCGAACTATCGAAGAATTGGATGCCTGGGTTGGTAATAACCAATATTTCCAATAAATGATTGAGAGTAATGAGTTGGTGGGGCTTTGAGTTTACGCTTAAAGCCCTATTATTTTGCAGAGACCGAAAGTGTTGAGGAGAAAGATCAATGAATGATATTGTACGAATGACCGATATTTCCAAGGTGTATCCTTCTTCAAATGTCAGAGCCCTTGATCATGTGGATTTCACATTAAAGAAGGGAGAAATTCACTCTTTGCTTGGAGAAAATGGTGCGGGAAAATCAACCTTGATGAAAATTTTATATGGCATGAATGCTCCGTATTCGGGTGAAGTCGTGATTTATGGTGAAAAGAAAATCATGTCAAAGCCGATTCATGCAATCGAGCTTGGAATTAGCATGGTGCATCAGCATTTTATGTTAACGCCGGTTATGACGGTGGCTGAGAACATTGTCATTGGTCGAGAACCACGAAAAGGGATTTTATTTGATCGGGAATCAGCCGAACGTGAAATACAAAAAATGATCGATACCTATGGATTCAATTTATCACCGAAAGCGAAGGTAGAAGATTTGTCTACAGGGGAACAGCAGCGAGTTGAAATCTTAAAAGCGATGTATGGTGGTGCTGGGATTATTATCCTGGATGAACCAACGGCTGTTTTAACACCCCAGGAAGTCAATGATTTATTTGCAATCATGAGAAGATTGAAAGCGGATGGAAAAACGATTGTGATTATTACGCATAAGCTTAAGGAGACAATCAACATTGCAGATCGAGCTTCTGTTTTACGGGATGGGAAAATGATTCGAACCGATATTCAGGTGAAGGACACAACCATCGAAGAGTTATCCCGGTATATGGTTGGTCGGGATGTTGAATTGGGCATTCAGAGACCAAGCCTGGAAATTGGGGAGGTTGCTTTTGAAGTCAGGAATTTGAATCTTGTTGAACGAGAGCATTCGATTCTGAAACAAATCAATCTAAAGGTTCATCGAGGCGAAATCTTGGGCATAGCGGGAATTGAAGGAAATGGGCAAAGTGAATTGCTTGAAGTGTTGACCGGGGTACGAAAACCGACATCGATGGAGTTGCGCAAGAATGGAGAGTTACTCAAGGGCGATGCCAGAGCGTTTATTGATCAAGGAATTGGTCATGTTCCAGAGGATCGAATGTCCCAAGGCTTAGTTGCTAGCATGTCTATTATGGAAAATTTAATTCTTGGCTATCATAAACGTCCGCAGTTCTCTAAACGAGGACTACTGAAAGATACGGAAATTGAAGAATTCTCAGATCAAATGATTGAGGAATATCGAATCAAAGCACCGGGTTCTCGTACTCCCTGCAAGATGTTGTCTGGCGGAAATCAACAGAAAGTTGTAATCGCGCGTATTTTTAGTGAAGATCCAGATATCATAATTATTGCACAGCCAACCAGGGGTGTTGATATTGGAGCAATGGAGTATATTCATTCACGCATGCTTGATTTACGGGATGAAGGGAAAGCGATTCTGTTACTCTCAGCGGATCTGGATGAGGTGCGGAATTTAAGTGATCGACTGCTTGTGATTTATGAAGGCGAGATTGTGGCTGAGGCGGAACGAAATCAAATGAATGAATCCGAAATTGGATTGTATATGACGGGGAGCCGGTCACAAAAATCGGGGGAGTGAGAATATGGAGTCAAGAGCAAGAATAAAAGCTTTGTTGAAAAAGCTGATGAATAGAAAGGTTATGATTTCAGTCTTAGCCCTCGTGATGGCAATGGTAACGAGTGGGATCATTATTAAATTAAGTGGATATAGTCCGGTCGAAGCAATCATGGCTATTTTTGAAGGCGCTTTTAACGGAAAGTCGGCAATTGCAAGAACCTTAGTACAAGCGACACCTTTGATTTTAAGCGGCTTGGCTTTTACGGTAGCCCAAAAAGCACAATTGATCAATTTAGGAGTTGAAGGACAATTGTATTTGGGGGCATTGGCGACCGCGATGGTTGGTTCAATGGACTTGGGTGTGCCTGGTGGCCTGCATTTGATTTTTGCGATCCTTGTGGGAATGCTTGTTGGTGGGCTTTATGCGGGAATTGTAGGGGTAATGAAGGTGCGGTTCGGATCCAATGAAGTGATCGCGACGATTATGTTGAATTCGATTGCCATACTTGTCGCCAATTATTTTGTGAGTGGGCCGTGGAAAGCAGTTGGAAGCGTAACTGGTCAAACTGAAAAAGTACTAGATCAAGTACGCCTTGCGCGGTTGATTCCTCATACACAATTGACCCTAGCAATTGCGGTGGCTATTATTTCTTGTTTGATCATGAAGTGGTTTTTTGATCATACAGTACCGGGTTATGAAATAAAAGTAGTGGGTCAGAATAAGACGGCAGCGAAGGTAGCGGGCATACAAACGGGAAAAATCGTAATTTTGTCCATGCTGTTGAGTGGAGCGATCGGAGGATTGGCAGGCGGTCTTCATGTCTTGGGTGTTGATGGTCGGTTTATTACGGGTTTCTCTCCTGGATATGGGTTTAGCGGAATTGCGGTTGCTGCATTGGGCGCGGGGAGTCCAATCGGTGTGATTGTCTCTGGATTGATTTTTGGCGTGATTCGCTCAGGGTCCATGCTTTTAGATTTGAAAACCGATATTCCCTTGACCTATGCAGATGTGGTTCAAGCATTGGTGATTATTTTTGTGGCGACACCAATGTTGATTACAGAAATGATTCATAAATCGAAAAGGGTAGTATCTGCAATGAATCCTTCGTCGAAAAAGGGGGAAGAATCATGAGCTTTTTACAAGATAATATGGTGTATATCTTAGTGGCAACAATCAGTATGTCGATCCCCTTGATCTTGGCGTCACTGGGAGGGATTTTTTCAGCACGCAGCGGAATTATGGCGTTGGGCTTGGAGAGCATGATGATGACGGGGGCTTTTACAGCTGTCGTTGGCACGTATTTCAGTGGGAATGCTTATGTTGGGTTGCTAGCAGGAATGGGTGGTGGAGCACTAATCAGTTATTTGTATGGAATCCTCTGTATCAGGTATAAGGTGAATCAGGTTATTGCAGGTGTTGGGCTGAATTTACTCGCATTGTCAGCTACGACTCTTTTAACGGAATTGATCTGGGGAAATCGAGGGAGCTCACCACAGGTTGCAAGCATTCAATTGAATCTGTCATTTCTATCGAAGGTCCCCGTAATTGGTAAGATCTTGGAAGGGCAATCCATTCTATTGCTTATAACCGGCGTTTTCGTATGTGTAGCTTGGTTTGTTTTATTCAAAACAGTTTATGGATTGCGATTAAGAATCGTCGGTGAAAATCCCAAAGCGGCATCAACGATGGGATTGAAAGTCAAGGCGATAAAATATCAAGGCGTTATCATATGTGGCATGTTGGCAGGTCTTGGTGGCGCGTATCTGTCGATTGATCATATTGACTTGTTTCAACGAAATATGACGGCGGGACGCGGATATATTGCAGTCGTTATTATGATTCTCGGTCGGTATCATCCATTTTATGTGGTGGTAGCAGCTTTGATTTTTGGGTTTTCTGATGCGATTCAGATTTACCTACAAGGACAAGGCATTCCGTCACAATTGATGCAAACCATTCCGTATGTCGTAACCCTTTTTGTCTTAGCGTTTGGTGTGAAACATATACGTCCGCCTGCTGGTATCGGTATGCATGAGGATGATCATTAAAGGAGGAAATATAATGAAATCAAATATGAAAGAAAGAGCACAATGGATTACTGATTTGGATCAAGAATCTTGCCAGTATCCGGATCTGACTGTGACGGATGATGGAAAAACATATATCATATGGCAAGAAATGAAGAATAGTCATGATCGGATTGTTGCAGGAGAGCTTGTTGATGGCAAGATCGTGGATCAAGTGCAGCTATCGGGCGACGGTCAAGGACTGATGCCAAAAGCACATGCAATCAATGGCACCGTGTGGTTTGGATGGGTTGAAAAAATAGATGAAAATTGGTGCGTGTTTGTGCGAAGTTTTCAAAATGGCCGATATGAGGAAGCAATTCAACTTCATGCAAGTGAAGCGAATTTCTACCCTTCTTTGAGTGACGATGGGGAGCGATTAATCGTTGCCTGGTCCAGCCAAGGAGCCGGAACAAGCGAAACTTGCATCAAGATGGTGTTGGGTAGGGAAGTTTCAGAATTGATGAAGGTCAGCCAGTCCAAAAAGACCTATCGGCCTATGGCTAGCGTCGATTTAGAGGGCAATCTTTATGTGGTTTATGATCGATTCAATGGGACGTATTATGACCTGATCACGCGTGTGAAGATCGATGGCAACTGGTCGGAAGAACAGGTGGTCGGAAAAAAAGAAGATTGGGCAACGTATCCGAAAGTGAAGCAGCTGAAGGATGGGGTTCAAGTTTTCTGGTATGACTTTGGAAGAGAAGCAAGATTCTCCTATAATTCTTGTATATTACGGGTTCAAAATCAGCAAGTGGTTGTTCAAAATGTAGAAGAAATTTCGAATGGTGTTGATTGGTATCAAGATATTTCACTGGATACAAATCAAAATGGGATTGCAGTCTGCGCGTATACATGGGGAAAAACATCGATCCGTGTTCGATATCGTAAACCTGGACAAGCGTGGTCTGATCCAGTGGCCATGTCGTTCAATGACGGTACCGGCGCTGTTCATCCGCAAGTCTGTATCGATCATGAAAATAGCATCCATTTGGTTTGGCAATTTGCGAATGTGAATGGTCATATGGACCGGAATGCTGCTATCGTTTACACGCTGTTGCCATTGGATGAATTTGATCAGTATTCGGATGCATCATTGGATAAAGGACTTGATGCGTTTACAAAACCGATTGAAGAAGAAAAGAAAATTGATGTCATTGAATCAAAAGCCGTGGAAACTTGGCTTGAGAAAAATGGGTATACCAACAAAAAAGTGATATTTGGTGATATTCATGGACAGAGTGGCATTTCAGATGGAGTTGGAGAACTCGATCAGTATTACCATTTTGCCAAAGTCGGTGCAGGATTGGATTTTACAGCGTTAACGGACCATGATTGTTACCCTGATTGGTTGTCAGAATCGGAATGGGAATGGATCCGAACAACGTGCCGTTTAGTGAACGAAGAAGGAGCATTGTCTGCTTTGTTGGCATATGAGTGGACACCGAATGAGTACAAATATGATTTCGGACACAAAAATATCTATTACCGCGGTGACGAGGGTGGGCTCTTCCGCTCCGGTGATCCGGAAGGAATGACACCAACAGACTTATTTGCGAGCGTAAAGAAATACAAAGGCATGGCATTCCCTCATCACCCTGCAGCAACATGGACAATTGTCAGTGCGGCTACCGATTGGAATTTTCATGACGAAGAAGTGCAGCGCATGGTAGAAATCTATTCGCGTCATGCACCATTCGAGTACTACGGCAATACATCGAAGTATACAAAAAACAACCCGCAGCTTAAAAAGCATAGTGTTCAAGATGCGCTAGGTAGAGGCTATCGTTTTGGAATTGGAGCGGGTAGTGATTCACATCAGATGGAACACGGGATCGAAGGTGGCATTGTGGCAGCCTATGTAGCCGAAAACACAAGAGAGAATGTGTTTGATGCGCTCTACGACCGTTGTGTATATGCGACAACAGGATCAAGGATTTTGGTATCCTTTAGAATCAAAGGGCAAGAAATGGGGTCGGAACTGGTTTGTAAAACTGGGGAGGAATATGAGATAGAAGCAAGCGTGCTTGGGACGAAGGATCTTAAAGTTGAATTACTCGAAGATAATATTGTAATTGAGTCAAGAGTAAGTAAAGCGCGTGCGTGTGATTTTAAAATAAAAAAAGTAAAAGACGATCAGCAACATTATTATTACCTTCGCGTAAAGCAAGAAGATGAGCATATGGCTTGGTCCAGCCCAATTTGGGTTGACTAATAGAACCACAAAATTCTCTATCATACGAATACGAACAGTGATTCCCGATATACTAGATTGTGAAATTAAAAACAATTGGGGGAACAAATCATGAAGCGAACCTTGTCTGTACTACTGGTATTGATGCTGATTATGACGCTTGCGGGATGCTCGCAGGGGACAACAGTAGAGGAACCACAAATTGCGGAATCTGCAATTCAAGACGGAACATTTACAGGAATTGGCGAAGGAAAGAACGGAGATATCGAGGTGGAAGTGACCATCGCGGGCGGTGTGATCACTCAAGCGAAGGTATTGTCCAGCGACGATACGGAAGGAATCTCTGATGTTGCAATCGAGCAAGTAATTGCGGCGGTTGTGGCAAACAACTCGACAAACGTAGAGGCGGTCAGCGGTGCGAGCCTGACAAGCTTCGGCTTATTGGAAGCGGTACGAGACGCTGTCAGCAAGGCCGGCGCGACGGAAGCAGACTTCACGACAGACATGGTAATTGCATTGGCAAAGAGAACGGAAGAAGCGGATCAAAGCTTTGACGTTGTGATCATCGGTGCTGGTGGCGCTGGACTTGCAGCAGCAGTGGAAGCTTCTGAAGCGGGTGCGAGTGTCGTGGTATTGGAAAAAATGCCATTCATCGGTGGAAACACCATGGTTTCAGGCGGCGGATTGAATGTGCCGGGCAGCTGGGCACAAGAAGCGGTTGGCGTAGACGACAGCATTGAACTGTATTTTGAAGATACCATGAAGGGCGGAGACAACTTAGCCAACCCTTCCTTGGTTCATATCTTAGCTGACAATGCATTGAATGCGGCGTTGTGGTTGAAAGAAGATTTGGGTGTTGGTTTTATGGAAGACCGTTTGCAACAATTCGGCGGACACTCTGTAGCGCGTGCCATTATTGCTACAGGCAACCATGGCACTGACTTGATTGAAAAGTTGGCGGCACGCGCCGAAGAAACTGGTGTTGTGATTAAAATGGAAATCAAAGCAAATGAATTGATGATCGAAGACGGACGAGTTGTGGGTGTTGTGGCTGAAGCGGCAAATGGAGACGCAGTTGTGTTCCATGCGGAAAAAGGCGTGATTATGGCAACCGGCGGCTTTGGTTCCAACATGGAAATGCGGATGCAATACAACCCGGAATTGGATGATCGCTATATGACAACGGATCAACCGGGAACGACGGGTGATGGCATTATCATGGCAGAAGTGGTGAATGCGGAATTGATCGGCATGGAGTATATTCAAACATACCCAACGTGCAATCCGGTAACAGGTATTATCAGCTATGTTGCCAATACTCGCTTTGACGGCGGAATATTGGTTAACATGGAAGGGGAACGATTTGTCAACGAAATGGATCGTCGAGATGTGGTATCACGCGGAATCTTGGAGCAGACTTCTGCAAGCGCCTTTCTTCTTTGGGGACAAGAGATCGAGACAAAAGGCCATATGACAGAGGTTCATGATTTGGAATTTGCAACATTGAAGGATCAAGGATTGTTGGTGGAAGCGGCAACGCTGGAAGAAGCGGCACAAGTCTTGGGTGTAAATGTGGAAGCATTGACAGCAAGCGTAGCCGAGTATAATCAATTTGTTGCTGGTGAAGTTGAACTTGATGTTGTGAAGAAAGGCGCTCTTCGTACAATCGCAGAAGGTCCATTCTACTTGCAGCGTGTGGTGCCATCGGTTCATCACACCATGGGCGGTTTGATGATCAACGAAGAAGCACAGGTGATCAATCAAGACGGCGAAGCAGTAGAAGGATTGTATGCAGCCGGCGAAGTAACTGGCGGGATTCATGGAAGCAACCGTTTGGGCGGCAATGCCGTGACAGACGTCATTGTCTTTGGTCGTATTGCAGGTCGAAACGTAGTGAAATAGATCAACGTGATGAAGCAGGCGAAAGCCTGCTTCTTTACTTTTTCACCACTCTTTAATACAATGGGTAAGGTTTGAAAGGAGAAGCGATGACTTCGATACGAACGCGAATGATGATGGCATTTTTGGGACTATTGCTTCCTATTGTGCTGATCTTTTTAATCTTTACCCAATCACAATTGCAAAAGAAATTGGTTCCAGAGACCTATGAGATGCACCGTCAAGTTTTAGAGGCACGCTCAGAGACGGTGGATGCTTGGATCCATGAAAGAATTGCAGAACTTCAAGTACTCGCCATGAATGAGACCTTTTTAGAGGGGGATGAAGCGGCCATGCAATCAACGGTGGTGCGTTACGCAGCGTCGCTGTCGGATCGCTATGAATCCTTGGGCGTTGTCGACTTGAAAGGAATCAATCAGATCAGTAATGGCATGATGATTGATATCTCAACGCGACCCTACTTTCAGGAACTAAAGAATCATCCAGAGCAAGATGCTGTGATTTCAAATCCGATTTGGTCGCTGGATCGCCAAAGTCCGATTGTTGTCATTCTAGTTCCTGTTGAAGAGTTGGGGACAACGAGCCGGTATTTGTCTGCCGCTGTGGATATTTCAGCTTTGACGACCTTGGTCTCAAAGACGCAAACCCCAGAAGGAAGTTGGGCGCTTCTAAATCAGGAAGGAATTGTTTTTGCTCATAACTTGCAGGATCATCCTGTTTTTTTCTCGGCTGAGGAATTGCGGTCAGATCAGGAGTTTGAAGCGGAAATCAATCATTGGGTCAGATATGATCAGTCCTTGGCGACGATTTCGTTGGAGGACTATGTGGTGGATTTTTTGCCCATTCGGGGCGTATCGGAATGGACCATTGTTTCTTCCTACGACAAGACCCGGATTCTTGCCGGGGTGATGGATTTTCAGAGTGGGTTATTTGTAATCGGGCTTGCAATTCTTCTTTTTGGAATTGTGTTGATTTCGCTGCTTTCTTCATCCTTGAGCCGACCGATTGTCGCCTTTGAACGACTGACGAGACAGGTTCAAAGTGGAAACTTCCAGGGGGAATATCCGCCAACCAAGATTCGGGAAATCGCGAATTTGAGCCAGAGTTTTCAACATATGCTCGCACGGATTCAGTCCTTGATCGAGGATGTGGAAGAGAAAGAAAAGAGAAAAAGAAAGGCGGAACTGAAAGCACTGCAGATGCAAATTACTCCGCACTTTTTGTATAATACCTTGGATACCTTGTACTATATGAGTATTGAAGCGGGGGCGAGTGAATTGAGCCAGGGCATCCGCGCACTGACCACTGTCTTTCGAAATGGTTTGAACCGAGGGCGTGAATGGACCACGGTCAAGCGGGAATTGGATCATGTGGAGAGTTATTTGCAGATTCAAGCTCTTCGTTATGAAGACAAGATTCAGTATGAAATAGCTGCAGATTCCGCAGTATTGGAGTGTCGAGTACCCAAATTGATTTTACAGCCACTTGTGGAAAATGCCATTTATCATGGAATTAAGGAGATGGATGGATCCGGTTGGGTTCGAATTTTAATCACTGAAAACGGGGATCGTATTTGTTGTACGATTGCGGATACCGGAGTTGGGATGACCGAGGAAGAATCGAGTATGCTGCAAGGGATGATTGATATGGGGGTTCAGTTGGGTGAAGGCGTTGGTTTTTACAATGTGATAGAACGGCTTCGTTTGATTTATGGTGATGCCTTCGAAGCGAAAATTGAAAGTGAAAAGGGAAAGGGAACAAAGATATCCCTTTGGATTCAAAAGGAGAGTGAGCAAGATGATTCGAATCTTCTTGGCGGATGACGAACCGAAAATCCTACGCGGATTAACGAGACAGATTGAAAACCTTGGACTGGATGTGCAAATTATTGGCACTGCTGCAAACGGAGAGGTTGCACTGGAGGAATTAAAACGATTGCGGGCGGATCTAGCCTTTATCGATATCAACATGCCAAAGCGAAATGGGATTGAATTGATTCAAGATATTCGAGCGTTGCAATTGCGGACGGAACTGGTGATTGTATCTGGATACGATGAATTTGAATATGCGCAACAGGCGATGCGCCTAGGTGTTTCAGAATACCTCTTAAAGCCCGTTGAAGAGGAAGAACTGAGGCGGGTGATTGTGGCCTGTCAAGAAGCGAAAGAGCCGGAGACGAGCCTGTATTCGCCCTTTATCACGCGTGTCATGGGGTACTTGAAAGCAAACTATCAAGAAGAGGAGCTGGACCTGACCCAGGTGGCAGAGAAATTTGAACTCAGCCCCAATTATCTCAGTAATCTTTTACGAAGGGAAACCGGAGGCGGATTTGTGGAAGCCCTCAACCTAATTCGTATTAATCAGGCAAAGGAAATGCTGAGGTCGAGCCGTGAGGTGAAGATCTATGAAGTGGCGGAGGCCTGTGGGTATAAAAGCCAGCATTATTTCAGCCGAATCTTTAAACGAACGACCGGTGTAACGCCAAAAGGCTTTCAATTGGATGCAGAATAAGCTAGACGCTTGGGTATCTATGATCCAAGGAGGGCTGCACATGAAGGCACGGGGAAAGCAAGAGTTTCATATCATTATAAGCATGGTGTTGTTCTTTTTGGCATTTTCCTATCTAGGGAATGGGGCATGGATTCGCGGAGGTGTTTCTCTCTTTGCGGGCGGTGGATTTTTAATGATGACAATTAAAGAGATAAAAAGAAAAAAGTCTAGGAAATAAATCCTAGACTTTTTTATACATACTATTTATCGATTGGCTCTTTTTCGCTCATCGCGATTCAAGAACTTTTTACGGAGACGGTATACCTTTGGTGTGATTTCGATCAATTCGTCATCACCCAAATACTCCATAACCCCTTCTAAAGATAACTTCACAGGGGGTACCATAATCTGTTTTTCATCGGCTTGTACCGAGCGGACGCTTGTCAGTTTTTTTCGCTTGCAAACATTTACTTCGATGTTTTCAGGGCGATTGGATTGGCCGACAACCATTCCTTCGTACACATCTTCTCCAGCGCCAATGAAGAGAACGCCGCGGTCCTGTAGGTTGTACAAAGCGTAGGTAACGGATACACCTGGCTCTGTAGCCACCAATGAACCTGTATCGCGATGTGGAATCTCTCCTTTGAATGGCTCATAGCCGTCAAAGATGGAGTTCATAACGCCGGTTCCTTTGGTGTCTGTCATAAATTGTGATCGGTAACCAATCAATCCACGTGCTGGAATTTTGAATTCCAAGCGGGTGTAATCGTCGCCTACGGGAGTCAGGTTGACTAGTTCGCCCTTGCGGCGGCCCAATCGCTCAATAACAGAACCAGCATATTCGTTAGGCAAGTCTACCGTAACATGCTCAATCGGCTCATGTTTCTTTCCGTTGACTTCTTTGATCACGACCTGTGGCTTTGAAATCATAAATTCGTAGCCCTCACGACGCATGGTTTCAATTAGGATGGAAAGATGAAGCTCGCCACGGCCGTATACTTTAAAAGCATCCGTCGCTGCTGTTTCTTCAACCTTCAGGGAAACATCCGTATTTAATTGGCGCATCAAACGGTCACGCACTTGACGAGAGGTAACGTACTTGCCATCACGTCCAGCAAAAGGACTGTTGTTGACCGAGAATACCATGGATAGGGTTGGCTCAGAAATCTTAACGAAATCCAATGGGCTTGGATCTTTCGGATCGCAAACTGTATCGCCAATTTGAAGATCTTCAATTCCCGCCAAAGCGATAATGTCGCCGGCAGTCGTTGTTTGAACTGGAATACGCTTTAATCCGTCAAAGGTAAATAGCTTGGTGATCCGTACTTTCTTTGATTGATCGCTCTCTTTGTTGACGATGATGGTCTCATCACCCACGTTAAGAACACCGCGTTCGATTTTACCAATGCCGATTCGTCCCACGTAAAGGTTGTAGTCAATCGTCGAGATCAACACCTGAACCGGTGCTTCTAAATCAGCTTCGGGAGCTGGCATGTGTTCAATGATTTGATCAAAAAGAACAGTCAAGTCTTTTTGTTCGCCGTCTGCTGTCAAGCTTCCGGTCCCATTTTTAGCCGATGTATAAACGATTGGAAATTCAATCTGCTGATCATTAGCATCTAGTGTGATAAATAGGTCATAAACTTCATCGATTACTGCTTCCGGACGCGCGTCAGGTCGGTCAATTTTGTTGACACAGACAATAACAGGCAAGTTCAATGCCAAAGCGTTTTTCAGTACGAAACGCGTTTGTGGCATAGGTCCTTCAAAAGCATCAACCAAAAGGATAACACTGTCTACCATTTTCAAAACACGTTCTACTTCGCCGCCGAAGTCGGCATGGCCGGGCGTGTCTACAATATTTATTTTTACGTCATTGTATAAGACTGCTGTGTTTTTTGATAGGATTGTGATCCCACGTTCTTTTTCTAAGGCGTTTGAATCCATCGCCCGTTCAACTATGGCTTCGTTGGTTCTATAGGCGCCACTCTGTTTCAGTAATTCATCGACTAATGTCGTTTTACCATGATCGACATGAGCGATAATGGCGATATTGCGAATCTTTTCGTTACTTTTCATGAATTTCCTCCAATTCTGTTGCACAGTCATCAATTATACCTTTTTAATCGGAGAAGAGCAAGCTATTTCAAGGATTGGAAAGAAAAATAACAGAATTGTGTGAAAAAATCGATTTCCGGGTAGAATATAGGTAGAAAAAAAAGGAGGATTACCATGAATTACAAATTAGTTATCATTAAAAATGAAAATCGGGAAGAGTCAGCAACAAGGATGCAACAAATGCTTACAGATTTTGGATGTTTCATTAAAGTGCGCCTAGGGTTGCATGATGTACCAGCGGATATTTGCTCGCCATCAGGACTGTTGGTTTTAGAAGTGGTAGCAGATGAGGCGAAAATCCAAGAATTGGTGGATCGGTTAAATGTTTTACCGCGTGTAACGGCGCAGATGGTCGTTATCTAGAAAATGAAGGGAAAAAGATTAGTCGCAGGATTTGACATCATTGTTGGAGCGTTGATGATTACAATGTGGGGATTTTTTTTGATCACCGGACAAGTGCCGGAATTGGAAACAAAGCCTGTTGAGATTGTCTTGCATATCACGGCGGAGGTAATGACGGGATGCGCATTAATTCTTGGGGGGAGTTTGCTGAGAGGGAATCATCGAATGGGAAAATCGGTTAGTATTTTTGCTCTGGGCATGTTAGCCTATACTTTGATTGTGAGTCCAGGATACTATTTGGCGCAAAAAGCATATGTCGTAGGCATTCTATTTGCAGCGTTGCTTTTGATGGATTTTGTTTGCTTACATGTATTACGGAAAGAATAAAATCCGGAGCATAATTGCTCCGGATTTTCTATCGGTGTGCCTTTAAAGCTTTGGCAAATTGATCGGGACATGAAGTGAGCTTTCCGCCACAACGAATGCCTTCCAATTTTTCAATAACGAAATCGACCGGCTTGTCCTTAACCAATTCGGAAATTCCAATCAGGTTGCCGGGGCAGCCGCCGATAAAGTTTACAGTTTTTACGATGCCGTCTTGTACGTCAAATTCGATGGCGCGACTACAAACGCCTTGAGTTGCTACAGTTGTCATTAATATTCCTCCTTGAAATCCTTTTACTAGGATAAAGGAAAACAACAATTCTTGCAAGCAGAAACTGTCCGTTTTTGGTATACTATACCAAGAAGGAAGGGAGCGTGGCAGCATGAAAAAGAAGATCAGAGGAATGATTTTTGATTTTGGCGGGGTTCTGGGGCTTCCTCAAAAGGATGAAGCACGGCAAGGAATGATGACTGCGGTAGGCATTGATGAAAAAAGGTTTTTTCAAAGTTATTTTGATGTCAGAAGTGAATATGACCGGGGAACCATTTCTCGGAGAGAGTATTGGACAGAAGTTTTGGCACGCTTGGAACTTAAGATCTCCGAGAAAATTTTTGAAACTTTGGTTGTTGTCGATGAAGAAAGCTGGGTTTCGGAAAACGATCAAATGATCGACTTTATTCGAAGGAATCGAAGCGCAATGGAAAAATTGGGAATTTTGTCCAATATGCCGGCTGACTTTGTACCGTCGATTCGCAATAATTTTAACTGGATTCAATGGTTTGATTTTGCTTTATGGTCCTGCGATGTTCATATGGTAAAGCCGGAACGGGAAATCTATATGCGAGTGGCCGATAAACTTGGTTTGCCGCCAACGGAGTGTTTGTTTATCGATGATTCCATAGTTAATGTGGAAGGGGCGCGCGCCGCTGGAATGGAAGCGATTCACTATGTTGACTTCGACTCATTTTTGGAAGAGTTCGAGTCAAATTATCGATTGGAGTAAGGGATGAAAAAAGTATTGGTTTTTGATCATGAAATTCAAGCGGAATGGATGGCCGAGATTCTCGATGAAGAGGGAATTCCTTATCACATTCAATCCTATCATCAAGCTGGATTGAACGGGATCTTTCAATTGGAATACGGCTGGGGTCATCTAGAAGTGGATCCTGAGCACAAAGAATGGGTGCTTAAGGCTTATAAAGAGTTGAAAGAGGGAGAAGCTGATGGCGGGGATAAAAGCGAATAGGGCGTACCTGGTGCACTCCTATGAGGTGGATGCATGGAACCGTGTATTGCCTCAGTCGATCCTTCTGTATATGCAGGATCTTGCAACCCTTCAAAGCGAGGAATGCGGCGTAGGGATTGCGCGGTTGCGGGAAAATCGATTTGGATGGATGCTGTATCAAATGGACTATACTTTAACACATGATTTTTTTGGATATGAAACAATTGATCTTTCTACGATGGCAACGGCTTTTGATGCTCTCTATGCGTACCGGAAGTTTTGGATGCGAAATAGCAAAGGAGAACTTATTGGAGAAGCAAAATCCAAGTGGGTGCTTTTTGACTTTGAGGAAAGAAAAATCGCGAAAAAACCAGATTGGCTGCGGGAAGCCTATGGATTGAGTGGCGAAGAAACAGACAAATTGTCTTTTTCCAAGATCCCGTTGCGGTTTGAAGCATCGCACACCCATGAGTTGAAGGTGGGATATGCGGATATCGACATCAATCGCCACGCGAATAATGCCAGATATTTGATTTGGGCGATCGAAGGGATGTCCTTGGATTGGATTCGGAAACACCGGGTGAAGCGCGCGAATATTATTTTCAAGTGTGAAACTCGTTTGGGGGAAAATTTACAAATTGACACAAAACAATGGGAAGAACAGTCTGTCCATCGGGTAAAAAAAGAGGATGGAAAATTGGCGGCCATCGTAGAAATCGAATGGGAGTCAGTGGAGAAGGAATAGGGGAATAAGCGAAGCGGAAAAAAAGAGGAGGGTTTTATGGACACGCTAGTTTGTTACTATTCAAGAAGTGGTCATTCCAAAGCATATGCGAAACGGCTTGCCAAGGAATTGCATGCGGATTTGCGGGAAATCGTTGAGGTGCAGAGACGATTTACGGGTCCGATCGGTTTTTTAAAGGCTGGTTATGATAGTAAAAATGAGAAAAAACGCAGTATTCATTTAAGCGGATTGACATTGCTTGATTCATTTAAGACAGTAATTGTGGTCTCGCCGGTATGGGCGGGCAATGTGCCGCCGGCAGTGCGTGAGTTTGCATTTACATATCGAATTCGAAGTTCGGATTTATTTGTGTTGATCAATCATAAGGGAAGCGATCCAGAGGGATTTCTTCCGAAATTTCAGAAACTTTTTCCAAAAGCGGAGAGGATGACGGTGATTACCAGATTGAAGGATTCAGAGGAAGTCGCTGAACAGAAGTTTTTATCAGTATTGGAACAAGTGAGAAATAAGTAAGCCCGATTGGGCGAAGAGAACCCAAAGGGGTTCTCTTATTTTTTTTGCAGGGTAACCACGACCAGTTCGGGCCGATTAAAGATACGCAAGGGGATGATGCTGTTGCCGAGGCCCCGACTGACCACCATCGTTGTCTCATTGAGGGTATGCATCCCTTCTGTATACTTCGGAAACAGGCCTTGATCGGGAGCGATAAATCCACCGAGGAAAGGAAGTCGGAATTGTCCGCCATGGGCATGACCGGAAAAGACCAGATCGATGGGATAGCTCGCGTAGATTTCAAAGGGATTTGGACGATGGGACAGAAGAATCGAGAAGGCATCGCTTTCTATTGGCAAAGCATTCAAATTTTCTGTGATATTCGCTTGAACGTCCCCTTGATTTCTTGAGGCTGGATCCATTAAACCGATGAGTTGAATGGTGTCATTTTGTCGGCTGATGTTCGTTGTATGATTGTCCAAAACATGCCAGCCATTTGTTTCGATCAACGCCTTGACTTCCAGGTAGTTGCCACTCCAAATTTCGTGGTTTCCCGAGACGTAATAGGTAGGTAGATCGGGGAAGTTTATCAAGAGTTCTTGGATCGGTTCGAGGTTATATCGCCGACGGTCAATAAGATCCCCTGTCACCACAATCAGATCGGGAGCGGTTTCTTCGATTTGTTGAATTAATCGAGCTTGATTGGAGCCGAATCGATGGTTGTGAAGGTCGCTGATCTGTAGGATTTTAAAGCCCTTGAAGGTTTCGGGCAATTGGTCCGATCGGTAAGTTAGGTTTGTCACCTGAATCCACTCGTTCTGTGTCCAAATAAAGGCAGCCAGAATGAGTATAGAAATGATGATTTTTGTCAGTTTTTTCTTCATCATGAACACCTCTCTTCTATTGAACCACAATCGCAGGATAGAACAAATGAATTTTTTCTTAATTTTGGTATGAAAAAAAGGAAACCTCTGAATCAGTAGGTTTCCTTTTTGCGTTATAGGCTGATGGCCGTTTCCAGCGCAATTTCCATCATGGCGGTAAAGGCATTTTGCCGTTTCTCCGAATCAACAGAGCTGTTATCTACCAGGTTGTTGGCTACGGTTAGGATGGTTGCTGCGTTTTTTCCTAGAATTTCCGCATTGTGGAAGAGGGCAAAGCTTTCATCCTCCACGCAGACACAGCCATATTTTCTGAACTTTTCACTGAAGTGCTCAGCCGTATTTTCCACATAAAAGGTATCGTGGGTATGGATTGGAGCGATTACCGGATGATGTCCACTTTGATGCGCCAATTCTATCAAGCGCTCGTTTAGGCTTTTCGACGGATATGCGAAGTCGCGATCCCTGCCGCACTGCGCTAGGGCGTAGGTGGATTCTGAGTAAGCGCTATCGGCGATGACCAGATCATACACCTTCAAATTCGGATCATAGGCGCCGGTGCTACCAATTCGAATGATATTTTCCACATCGAAAAAGTGGTAGAGTTCGTAGGAATAGATGCCGATGGAGCACATCCCCATTCCGGATCCCATAACAGATACGCGATGGCCTTTGTAAAACCCTGTGTAGCCTAGCATATTTCGTACGTCATTGAATAGAGTGACATCTGTTAAATAATGATCTGCGACAAATTTTGCGCGAAGCGGATCTCCGGGCATCAAAACAGTTTTTGCGATATCGCCTTTCTCAGCGCCAATATGAACCGTTGCCATTTTTATCAATCTCCTTTTTGATTTCAGTATACGTCAAAAATCAGAAGGGGAGGAGGACCTGTGTCCGCCTGATCAATGCTAAATGCAAAACCAATCCTTGTCCTTCGCGATGAAGAAGGTCTTCCTTCTCGCAGGAAGCCAGTAAGCGCCGCAGATGCCTGGTGGATATGCTCAGGTAGTTGGCGGCATCCTCATTTCGATAGTGTGAGACAACTCCTTTTGCATTTGCCTGATGATAAAAGTAAATCAACAACCTCGTCTTTGCAGGGTAGAGTAAGGTTTCCGCATATTTTTTCGAAGAATCCATCCGTCTTTGACTCAGGTGTCGACAAAGCAATCGATAGAAGGCGATGTTGTCGTTCAATTTTTGCTTGATCAGGGAGACTGGAATGGCAATCAGAATGGATTTGTCGGTTGCAAGGACGGTTTGACAAAAATCAGATTCGGAGAAAAACTCCATGGCGCCAATAGAAGCCAGGGGAGAAATTCGAGTGATCGTGATCGTTGCGCCGTCTTCGTTGGCCGAGGAAACATTCAATTGTCCGTCTACCAAGAAATACAAAAACAAAACGGCATCCCCGGAAAAACAGACATGCTCGTTTGGGGCAAATTGATGAAGCGCCAGCTGTGAGCGCAGGGAAGCGGGAAAGACTTTTTCAAGGTCGTATTGATGGATATAGGTTTCGAGCAATTCTGGGGAATGGATTGTTTTCATCGTGTGCCTCTCTTATTGATGGAGCAAGTATCTTTCTAAAGCCTGCGGCGTATCGACAATCGCAAGGGGTTGTTCCTTCTCCAATTCGGCGATGGAACCATAGCCGTAACTGACGCCAATTGCCGGCAAGCCAGCTTCTTTTGCGCCGATTAAGTCGTGTTTTCGATCTCCGATCATTACGGTGGATGCCGGGTCGAAGCCGTATTCTTTTCGAACATGGGCGATGACATCCGCTTTAAGGGAGCGGGATCCATCAAAGGTGCTACCGCCTACAAAAGAGAAATACTGGTCGAGACCGAAATGAGCCAAGATGCGCTCTGCAAATTCTGTTGGTTTTGATGTCGCGATAATCAGGGTGTGTCCCAAGGTTTGTAGGTGGTTAAGCATTTCGGGAATACCGGGATAGACTTCGTTCTCAAATAATCCCCGGTCGCGGAAATACTCACGGTATACTTCAATTGCATCGACTGAATCTTTCTCGGTAAAGCCATAGAATTCCTGAAATGAATCCGCCAATGGGGGACCGATAAAGGGTTCCAAAAGATCAATGTTATCGACTTCGATGCCGTAATGTTTCAGGGCGTATTGCACTGCACTGGTAATTCCAATTTTGGGATCAGTCAGGGTGCCGTCTAAATCAAAAAGAATGGTTGTATATTTCATCGTCTCACCTCGTTTTAAGTGATTTAATGGTGCCCAGGCCATTTTATTTGAATCGCTTTCTTTATGACACCAAATCCATCCATTCATTTCTTTATTCGAAATCAAGATTTCTCCTGTTTCCAAATCAAACTCTTCCGCGCAATAATCTTCAAGAATCGTCCCAGTCTTGTTATGAATCCTAACGATTTGATGCGGTACCCAGCCCTTATTGTCCTTTGTTTGGCATAGAATCCATCCTGCCCAACTATCATCTTGATTCGATTCTTCTATACACAAAACTTCTTCACCCTTGTGTACTGTAATTGGATTTGGGTATTCGCTTTTCCTGCTCTTTGTCACTTCATATATTTTCAAAGTTATCCTCCTTATCTAGGGAACATGGTGGCTGGATCTCAAAGGTAAGTCTAATTATGGATCTGGCTTTATCTTTGTAGAAAAAATCATCTATTTGGTTTTTCCGGCAGCCATTTCGAATATTTCTACTGATTTCTCCGCCATGGAATCCGTTACATGGGTGTAGGTGTCCAGGGTGGTTCGAATATTGCTGTGGCCAAGCCTGGCCTGAACATCCTTGATATTGGCTCCGTTTTCAATCAGTCTGGTGGCATGTGTATGTCGCAGCGAATGAAAATTGAAGTCGATCTTTAAGGATTCACGGATGATCTTGGCAGCGCTTTTAAATTGTGTCGGGGTAACGAACTGGCCATTCTCTCG
>JABXKS010000044.1 GCA_013619125.1 Clostridiales bacterium | reverse complement strand
GCCAGAATCGCGTCAGATACCAGAGCGATCTTTTCAATACCTTTCAACCGACGAATCATCTCCATCATCTGCGGATGTACATGAACAAAATCGCTGATCAATTCACAGTCCACATCGGAAAGCAGATATGCACCCAAAGCACCGGGATCTCGGTGATGAATCGATCGCTGCGCGTTGCAGGTATGGTTGGACAACCCTACTCCCCATTCGATGCCGCGCATGGTTTCTTCATATGTGGCGTCCGTATGCGCCCCCGCCACAAGGATTCCCTTGTCTCTCAAGAACCGGATGACTTTTTCCGCCCCTTCGATTTCCGGTGCCATGCTCACATGCTGAATCTTTCCTTGGCCCGCGTCCAAAAAGGCTTGCATCCGCTCAATCGTCGGTTTCAATAAAACTTCAGCCGGAAAGGCGCCCTTTTTCTTTGGATTCAAAAAGGTCCCTTCCATATGGATCCCAATCATTTTCGAACCGGTTGTTTGCTGGTCCATAGCGGTCGAAATCGCTCCTAATTCTTCAATCAAATCCTCAAACATTGCACCGCTTGTCGATGGCTGAAACGCCGTTACGCCAACACTTGGCAAATAGTCCGCCAGGCCCAAAATGTCCTTTGGATCGTTGCTGCCCACGGCCCATCCGCCCGAACCATGGATATGCATGTCGATCAATCCAGGCACAATCCAGCGATTACCGACATCCACTCTTTGCCCTTCAGAAAATGCCGCATTCGGTCCCCGCCGGATTGCTTGAATCTTTCCTTCTTCCATCAAAATCGCCCCGGATGAAATGCCGTCCGGAAAAACAATTCGTTCGCTCTTGATCCACCAAGTCTCCATCGAATTCCTCCTTATTTGTATATACCAATTTTATCCCTCTTGATAAAAAAGGGCAAGAAAAAAAAGAAGCGCAATTACGCTTCTTTTCGTTTTTCCGGTTTAGTACCCAGGTACTGATAGTAATAGGTCCGAATCCGTCCGTTATACAATTTCCGGTTCCGAAAGGCTTGAATGCCATAAAGTCGTTCAAACCGTTCTTCTGCCGTGATGATGTATTTCGACCAAGTGGTGAGCTGTTGGAAAGATAAACCCATCTTTCGATACAAGTTTTCCACCTCTTGTTTCTCGCCCAATCGCTCGCCATAAGGGGGATTGGTGATAATAACGCCATATGGCTCTTCAATATCAACACCTTCAAAGGCTTGAACAGCAAAATGGATGCAGTCATCAACACCGGCGTCGATGGCATTCTCCTTAGCGATTGCAATCATGCGAGGATCCCGATCATACGCATAAATCTTCAACTCTGTATCGTAATCAATCGCCGCGTAGGCTTTTCGTTTCGCTTCCTTCCAAACAGAAGCATCCAAAATTGGCCACTCTTCCGCTGCAAAACTACGACCCAAGCCCGGCGCGATATTTCGTGCAATCATAGCCGCCTCAATGGGAATGGTACCCGATCCACAGAAGGGATCCAAAAGAACACGATCCGCTCGCCATACCGACAGCTTAACCAATGCCGCCGCCATGGTCTCCTTCATTGGCGCTTCCCCTGCCGTTTGACGATATCCGCGCTTGTGAAGTCCAACGCCCGAGGTATCCATCGTCAAGGTCGCACGATCGTTGTTGATGGCAACCTGAATCGAGAATGGCGCCCCAGATTCTTCAAACCAATCAACCTCATGATGTTCCTTCATGCGATCTACAATGGCTTTTTTTACAATGGACTGGCAATCCGACACACTCATCAATTGTGATTTTTGCGCCTTGCCCTTTACCAGCATCCTGCCCGTCACGGGAATCCACTTCTCCCAAGGCAATTCACGGGTTCTTTTATACAACTCCTCGAAACTCAGTGCCGTAAATTCACCCATCAGCACATGAACCCGGTCTGCCGTACGCAACCAAATATTTGAATCAGGGATAGCCGAAAGATCCCCTTCATATTGAATTCTTCCGTTTTCAACCGCTACAATTTCGTACCCGCGAGCAAGTACTTCCCGTTTCACAACTGCCTCTAATCCTTGAGGCGCAGTCGCGATTAATTGAATCTTCTCCATCGTCAACCCTCCTTGTCTCTTTCAGTCTCTCATTATATCCTTTCCCCAATCATTCGACAAGAAAACTATTTTTCCTGTTTATTCCAACCGACAACGGGTATCCTCTTTTACGGAAAACAATTTAAGGAGGAACTCATTATGTTGAAAGTACAATCAGGTGATTGGAAAGGTGAAAAACACGTTCCAATTATCCATGCCCCTCAATCCGTTAAAAAAGGCGAAGCCTTTGAACTAAAAGTAACCGTAGGGGACGAGATCGCGCATCCAAATACCTTGGAGCATCATATCGCATGGTTCAAAGTATACTTCGTTCCAGCTGAAGGCAAATTCCCGGTTGAAATCGGAAACTTCGAGTTCCGTGCTCATGGTGAAGGCGGCGTTTTTGACGAGCCTCACGCAGCAACCAAAGTGAAATTGAACGAAAGTGGTCATTTCCATGTATTGTCCTACTGCAACATCCATGGCTTGTGGAAAGCAGACGCAGACATTGAAGTAACCGAATAAACGAACGACAAGCAGGGCTGACGCCCTGCTTTTTCTATACGTGCATTTCTCTTCTCAAAAACTCTCACTCCACATTCTTCAACTCAAATGTCTCCTCGTCCCCGTCCATATCCACTGTAACCGTTACAGCTGCATCCTTTCCAGGTTCCATACCAGAGAAGCGTTCAAAAACAAACTGCTTTTCATCAATCCACTCTCCATTAATTTCCAAAGAACTTCCCCCCAAGGAACCAGCGTCATAGCCCACTTGAAAACGATCCAGCGCATTCAAATCAGAAAGTTCTCCTTTATATGTGATCGTCATTTGATAGTATCCTTCGGTTTTGACAGTTGAGAAATCCCCCTTATCTTGGAAGATCCACTTTCCCTCTCCAACAAGTTCAGCCGTCCATGTTTCAGTCTCCCCAATGTAGGTATAGGTGTAGCGAACCACATCTCGATTCCAGAAAGTCACAACAATCGCTATTGCCGCAATCGCAAGCAAAACAATCCAAAACTTTTTCATGCCTCTCTTCCTTTCAACCATTCAGCCCGCACCGAGTGAAAAATCAAACCATAAATCACAGCTAAGCCCGCCATCACCAAATAAACGCCAAAAGGCGCATCCCTTCCTAGACCAATCAACAAATATCCAATCCAACCGACTGTATAGACCACCATCAAGGCAGAAACCGCGCAGGTCATCCCATAGGCGAGTCTTCGCTTGAGAAACAAACCGAAAGCGCAAACAATCATAAAGATTCCAAAAACAAGTCCAAACAAGGAACCCGTCCCCTGCGGAAGAAATATCAGTTGTCCGCTTGTCCAGGTAGCTTCCATCAGCGCCTCCATGCTCTCACGTATAATACCCAAACTGTGTAAAATCATAAAGATCCCGATTCCAGTCATCGTTCCACCTCCCTATTCAAATTCACTACAATCTTTCACATTAATTCTTTGTATGGCTGTATCCACATCATACAGATCATAGACACAATAACCAACCACAAAACAAGAATCGTCATTTCATTCCACTCTAATGCTTACTGATTATCTTGATTCGAATAAGAAAAGAAATGCGTCATTTTAATCGGGTGAGTAATCCAATTGGATTTTACCTCCGGGTCAATTGCTCCCCAGGCATTTCCACCCCAGCCATAGATGGAATGATCCTCAGCAATCGCCAAATAGCAGCTGGAATATGCCCCCACCTCTTTTATCGGTTGCTCGATTTCCAGCATCCTTGGAATAGAAAGTTTTCCCTTCCGTCCTTCAAAATTTTCAGCATTTTGATCAAAATTCCATTCGTACAGTTTGCCGGTATTACCGATTGCTCCAACAACATCGAAACCCGTATAAAGTCCTGTTATTTCTTCCGGGACACACAATTCAACCAGTTGTGAATTTCTGTCCGCTTCATTTGAAAACCATGAAACAACATCGGGATTCCCTAAAAAATAAAGATGATTTGTATCCGTAAGCAGAATCCCATACCCTGCACTCATTTCCATATCGATAACTTTTCCATCAATTTCACCCAGATCCAACGGATAGGGCTTTTTTCGATCCGGCGAGCTCGAATCAACCAGCCAATTCACCCCGTCCGAATAGAATCCCCAGGTGTATACGTCTCCATTTTCCATTAAAGCCGCACTCGTTGCTCCTGATCCAGAAACATCCACAACCTTCCCTTCCAAGGGAACATGGTATGGAATCGAACAAAATTCTGTGGTTCCATCGCCGATCGTTCCAGCACGATTTCCACCCCATGTATAGAGTTTCCCTTCCTCTGTAATTCCCAGCAAAGAATGCCCTACAACAGCCTTGGCAATCGGTTCTGGGAAAGGAATCTTGACAGGTTCTCGAAACTTCTCCCGGTTTTCAACCCCTTGCAGGTCTTCGCTGATCCCCCATAAATAAACATCACCTTCTTTGGTGATGCAAAAAGCATGAGTGAATCCAGCTCCAATCTGCTCTACGTCTTCCGGTGCTTGAATCTTTATTGGAATCCGATTATTGTCCGTCGGATATCTTCCCAGCAATCCCTGAATTGAAGTTTGATCTTCGGTCCAGGTATAAAGATCACCATTTTCATCCAGTGCAATAAGCCCCCCAAAACAAGCATCAACATCCACAATCTTTGTTTCAATGGGATGAAATCCTTGATTCGACCCTTCTAAGAGATTCGATTGAAATTCATCCATCTCCTGCAAAAGCAAACGATCCTCAGCAATGATTCCCCTGACCACTTCCCTTGTCATCTCAAATATTTCCTCTGAAATAAAGCCCTTATCTTTCAGGCGATCAATTACCGAAAGGGGCACATTGAACTTTGCTGCAAGTTGTTCCTCTTGGAGCTCTGTTTTTCGACTGGCAATTGAAGGATCCCTTTCCATCTCAATCTCGCTGATATCCTTAATCCGAATGGTTTGTGTTTTTTCTTTGGGATTGTACAAATCATAAATCAATTTATTTTCCCGTTGATTCAACATGGCAAAATGAATATACCGATCCGTTATCACCAAGGTCTGCTCATCCCCTGTCTCGTAATTGCAGAGCATGAGTTTCCGCTCTTTGGCATCGTCCAAGATCAGCAGTTGATTGCTGCCTGCAACATCCAATAAGGTGCCATCGTCTTCCAAGACATATTCATATACCACCTCTCCGGTAGCCACGCATATCACCTGCAGTACGGCGCTTTCTTCGCAGAGCGCTTCCACAACCACATGGGTGCCGTCCGCCGACCAAAACAGATTCGTATAATCCACCAGTCTTTCAGGGGCTTGATCACTCAACGGAATGGATATCACTTCTTTTTGCGCCACATCCGCAATCTTCAGTACAGTCAAACCGGACAGATAAGCGAATCTTTCATCCTCTGGATTCCATCTAAAGAATTTCAATCGATCCGACTCGTCTTCATACTTCCAAAGAATCTGTTCATCCCGATTCAATACCCGAACGATTGGTCCTTCCTGTTCGATACAGCCACTGCCAAGTGTGTCATAGTGCCTCGGCAATGCAGAGGGCGCTACTTTATTGAATGTAAATGCCATATGACGCCGACTTTCATCATAATCAAAAATATAGACCCCCGTATTGCTTTCAAAATGAATGAATGTATCCTTCTCCGCGATCCTGATCCTTCCATCCATCCGCAACACATTTCCAACGACAAGCTGATATGGCGGACCCGCATCCATTTCATTGAATGGGTCCGGCAATTGATAGATAACAATTTGCGACATCCCAGAACCATCGAAAGCCTTTCGAACACCCCAGATCTCATCGCCGATCAAATATCCCTGAACCAAGCGCAGGTCTCCATCTACTTGGCCATTGCTTTCTCCTTCTTTCTTTGAGGATTCAATGATCTCATCTGCTTGTTCGCACCCGCTTAAATCAATCTCGTAATTCTTGTAGTGTGTAAAGACAATAGGTTCCTTATTGAAGTCCCGGGTATGCTCCTTGCCATCATACGGAAAACCGTCCAATTCTCTTACGCTATACAGTTTCCATTCCTCATCCGCTTCTTGAAACCAATACTTGTAGAGTCTTGTATGGCTTCTTTCTGGGATCAAATCATCATTTTTATCAAACAATTGATACGTTCTCCGCACAAAAACAGTTTTGAAAAAATCCCGTTCCGGATTCAAATCATCATAGACAGGAGAAATGTCCGTGGCGATTTCCACACGCTTTGTCTCCTTGCCGAAAACCAATTGCGCCTTGTCTTGCCGCGTATAAACTCTTCCATTGATTTCGATGTCGGCAACCACCTCATTCGCTTCTTCCATACAACTTGCCCGCAAGTCTTCCCCAACCATATCTGAAATGGCTGCCTCGTATTCTGCAAGCGAACCGCCCTCATTGAAAGCATCGCCCGCCTTTAGATAGGTTTTTGTCCATTCTATGAAATCCGGCAATTTAGACACTTCCACTACTTCCGGTTCACTTGCTGCAGGTGTTTCCGATGAAGCAGGCAATTCTGACTGACAACCTGCCATAAGCAAAACAAAAATTACTCCAAAGAATATGATGATTCGCTTCATTGCTCCTCCGTCCTTTCTTCCCTAGAGTTTCCTTGAAACCGTTTAGTCGTCTTATAGATTCCAGCCAACAATGTACCATAAATAACGACGTGCATCATCAAAGGAATAACCGTAAAAAAAACAAATAGGAACTTCATAAATGTTTCATGCTCCCAAAGGCCGGTTCTTGGCATAACAAACTGAGAAAGAATCATGATATAGCAAAAATAAAATGTCAGCATCGCAAATGAAGCAAAAAGCAAACGAATTTCTTTGTATGCCCTACCCCGCCAGCAAATGATCATTCCCAGAATTCCAGCTATCAATTCCATCGTTTCCTCCTTAATTTCCATCTATTTCAAGTATATCATTTTTTCAATTATTTAAATGATATTCATTTAATCAATCACGATAATCCGCCATTTGTCTACATATAGCTCGCATCACTTAATTAATGTTTATCAATCTAGTGGTTTCTCTAATCGTTTGTAAAGATTCTGACACCCTCTGTTTTACTTGAATCCAATCCTACCTTGACAATTGTTTCTCCTTTCAGTAAGATGTGGATAGATTCATAGTGCCAGTGAAAACCAATAGTAGCAACGCAGATTGCTGATAGAGAGTCGATGGGTGGTGAAAATCGATACAAGCTGCGTGAGCGAAGTACATGGTCGGAGGTTCGAAAGACGTTTCCCTCGTTACGGGTTTGAGGCAGGCTTCGGTCTGTAAATAAAGGTGGTACCACGGTTCGATTCGTCCTTTGACGAATGCGAGCTTTTTTTATACAAAAAATTAGAAAATCGAAAGGAGAACAATCATGAAACGAAACGTTTATGACGTATTGATGGAACGCGGATTTATCGAGCAAGTGACTCATGAAACAGAAGTGCGCGAAATGCTTGAAAAGGAGAGTTCCACTTTTTATATTGGCTTTGATGCTACTGCTGACAGCCTTCATGTTGGACACTTTTTAACCATTATGGCCATGGCCCATATGCAACAATACGGCCATCGTCCCATTGCCTTGATCGGTGGTGGAACCACGATGGTTGGTGACCCAACAGGAAAAACCGATATGCGGAAAATGATGACCAAGGAGACCATTGCCGAAAATGCGGAATGCTTCAAAAAGCAATTGTCCCGCTTTATCGATTTTGAAGACGGAAAAGCGATTATGGCAAACAATGCCGACTGGCTGTTGAATCTCAATTACATTGATTTCCTTCGTGAAATCGGCGTGCATTTCTCCGTCAACCGCATGCTTAGCGCAGAAAGCTACAAGCAGCGCCTGGAGAAGGGTTTGACCTTCCTTGAGTTCAACTACATGATTATGCAGTCTTATGACTTCCTGGAGTTGAATCGTCGATACAATTGCAACCTGCAATTGGGCGGCAATGATCAATGGTCCAATATCATTGGCGGCGTTAATCTCATTCGCAAAAAAGAACAGAAGCCAGCCTTCGGTTTGACCTTCACCTTGCTGACCAACTCGGAAGGCAAGAAGATGGGCAAAACAGAAAATGGCGCAGTTTGGCTAGACGCGACTAAGACCTCTCCATACGAGTTCTTCCAATACTGGCGAAACATTGCCGACAGCGATGTCGAGCGTTGCCTGGCGCTATTGACATTCTTGCCAATGGATGAAGTTCGACGCTTGGGCGCCCTTCAAGATTCCGCCATTAACGAAGCGAAGGAAGTTTTGGCTTTTGAACTCACCAAAAATGTCCATAGCGAGGAAGAAGCAAGTAAAGCCCGCGAAGCAGCCCGTGCTCTATTTAGCGGCGGCAGCGACAAAACTGATATGCCAACCACCGAAATGGATGCGGCACGCTTTGAAGAAGGCGTTGGTCTATTGGCCTTGCTGACAGAAATCGGCTTGACGGCATCTAATGGTGAAGCTCGCCGTTTGGTGCAACAAGGCGGTGTGACGATGAATGATATCAAGATCACCGACTTCCGCCACACGGTAACAGCCGCCGATTTTGTTGAAGGCGAATTGCTCCTAAAAAAAGGAAAAAAGAAATTCCACCGCATTACCCTATAAACACGAAGGGACTCCGAAATTATTTCGGGGTCTTTTTTTTCGTTTGTCATCCTTTCACGGACGATTGTATGACAAATCGTCTGATTTCTTCTTGACCGTTTTACGTTTCCGTAATATACTTCTACTAATATCCAAAAATAAGACAAGGAGGAGAAATCAATGGCGTACAAAAAAGAAACACAATGTATCCACGGCGGCTATGCACCAAGTGAAGGGGCGCCGCAAGTCATGCCCCTCACTCAAAGCACGACTTATCGTTACTACAACAGCGACTTCGTTGGCAAATTATTCGATTTGGAGGCCGAAGGGCATATGTACTCCAGAATTTCAAATCCAACTGTCGAAGCAACGGAGAAGAAGATCAACACATTAGAAGGCGGCGTTGGTGCCCTTTGCGTATCTAGCGGACAAGCTGCCACCACAACAGCGCTCATTAATATCTGTGAGCCTGGCGATCACGTGATTGCCGCATGCAACGTCTATGGGGGAACCTACAATCTGCTGGGCACTACCTTCCAGAAATTCGGAATCACGGTCGATTTTGTCGACCCAAACAACTCATCCGAAATAATTCTGGCAGCAGCGAAACCAACAACCAAAGCGATCTTCGCCGAGAGTCTTAGCAATCCATCCACCAATGTGTTGGATTTCGAAAAATTCTCCGCCCTTTCCAAAGCGTTGGAAGTACCTTTGATCGTCGACAACACCTTGGCGACCCCATACCTCTGTCGTCCCTTGGATCATGGCGCTCATATCGTAACCCATTCGACAACCAAATTCTTGGATGGTCACGCGACCAGCGTTGGCGGTTGTATCATTGATGGCGGCACTTTCAAATGGACCCAAGAAAAATATCCTAAATTAGTAGAACCTGATCCCTCTTATCACGGGGTCTCTTATACGGAACGGTTTAAAGAGGCGGCTTATATCGTAAAAGCACGAACCCATTTGCTCCGCGATCTGGGAATGACCATGAGTCCCTTCAATGCCTATATGGTTCATCATGCCATGGAAACCCTTCATGTCCGCATGGATCGTCACTGCGATAACGCACAAGCCGTTGCAGAATTCCTGGAGGCACACGCAAAAATCGATTGGGTGAAATACCCAGGATTAAAGTCTAGCCCCGATTATGAATTGGCACAAAAATATATTCCAAAAGCTGGCGGTGTTCTGTCCTTTGGGGTCAAAGGCGGTCGCGATGCAGCTGCTGTATTTATCGACAACCTGAAACTCTGCTCGTTGGTTGTTCATGTAGGGGATTTACGGACTTCCGTTCTTCATCCAGCCAGCATGACACATCGGCAAATGTCGGCAGAAGCACTGGCAACAGCCGGTGTAGCACCTGAGATGATTCGATGCAGCGTCGGTCTCGAGAATATCAACGATATCCTAGAAGACTTAACACAAGCGCTTCAGGAGGTCTAAAATGCCCATTATAGTCCATCGCGACCTGCCAGCTTATCAGATCCTCTTGCGGGAGAAAGTCTTTGTTATGCGGGAGGCACGCGCGATCAAGCAGGATATTCGTCCTCTTCGCATCGGACTTTTAAATCTGATGCCGACAAAAATCGCGACCGAAACACAAATTGCACGTATTTTATCCAATACGCCTCTGCAGGTGGAATTGATTCTGATTCAAATGGAAAGCTATCAACCCAAGAATACGGATCACAATCATCTGTCGAACTTCTATTGCTCCTTTCAGGACGCCATGAAGATCGGACTCGACGGAATGATTATTACCGGTGCGCCGGTAGAGAACCTTCCCTTTGAAGAAGTGGATTATTGGAAAGAACTCGAAGACATCATGCGCTATGCGAAAGAGCATGTCACCTCGACCTTGCATATCTGTTGGGGCGCGCAAGCTGGCTTGTACTTCCATCATGGAATCAACAAGCAGCCGCTTCCAGAAAAGCGTTTTGGCGTATTCGCGCATCGCGTTGCGGATCCAACCTGTCTTTTATTTCGTGGGTTTGACGACCGTTATGCTTGTCCACACTCCAGGCACACGGAAGTTCCACTCGAAGCGATTGAAGCGAATGAAAACCTTCGTATTTTATCCGTCTCGGATGAAGCAGGTGTCAACATTGTCAGCACAACAGATCTTCGACAGATCTATGTCTTTGGCCATATGGAATATGACGCAAATACCCTGCGTAAGGAATATGAGCGTGACATCGACAAGGGTATGAAGATTGATGTGCCTGATCACTATTTTGTAGACGACGATCCCACGCAAGAAGTCATTGTAAACTGGCGAAGCACGGCCCACCTTTTCTATGGCAACTGGCTGAACCTTGTTTACCAAAAAACACCATATGTGTTAACTCCATAAAAAAAGAGCTTGATGTCTTACGACATCAGGCTCTTTCTATGTCCACAGTTTTTTCAGTTCTTCGCGATCGAACACCGCGACTGCCGTAGAGGTATCCGCACAACCGTAGTATATCCAGATTTCACCGGAACGTTCCACCAAGCCGCAGGTGAAAACAACATTGCCATAAAATCCTTGCTTTTCAAACTCCGCTTCTGGCTTTAAAATCGGCTCCTCTACTATTTTGAGAATCTTTCTGGGATCATCCCGATCCAACAATGCAATGCCCAAAACATAGCGATTGGTCGCATCCGCCGCATGGAAAATCTCGACCCAGCCTTCCTCTGTCAGAAATGGCGGCGCCCCAGCGCCAAAGCGTTTCATATTCTGCCAGCCTTCCCGCACCCCGAAGAGGCGGTGATGCTGGCCCCAATGCACCCCATTCGGTGAAAAGGCACACCAAATATCCGGCGTTCCAATCCCTTTGGGCACTGGGCGGTGCAGACATACATACTGCTTTCGAATTTTTTCAGGGAATAGGCAGACATCCTTGTTTTCAGGCGGCAAAATGACACCCTTTCTCTCAAAGCTTATAAAGTCCTTTGTTGTCATCGCCGCAGGCGCTGGTCCCGCCGATGAAACTGCCGTATAGGTAATCCAGAAGGTGTCCTCCACCTTTGCAATTCTAGAGTCTTCGATCCCCCAGCTCTCCATCTCTCCCTTTGGGAACAAGTCGGGATGTGTTTCAATTTGAAAATGAATCCCATCGATGCTCCGCGCAATTCGGAAATGAGAAAGACTTGTTAAATACATCGTTTTACCGGTACCGGCTTCCTTGACACCGCGAGGATCCGATAGATCATAACGAGGATTGGATTGATCCAACCATTTTACGACTACTTGTCCTTCCTCCATGATTGCGACACCGCGCTTGCCCGTTTGTTGTTTCGGACTTTCCGCAACGCGAAGCAAAAGAATGGTCTCCTCGCCCAGGGTACAGACCCCGGCATTAAACACGCAATCCACCTGAAGCTCGGCTTGAGAAGGAATCAGGTCTTTGGGTGTGATTAATAGCTCTCTTCTTTTCGGTTGAATCATGGCTTCCTCCCAATTATCCATTTTCCCTCAAAGGGCTGCAATTGATTGATCGCTTCATGGGTAATCAAATCAATTCCAGCGTCTTGCTTCGTTAGGTCGATTGTTAAATGACTCATATTCACAAAACAGCTGATGCTGCCGCTTCCATCCAAGGCGGTTCGCTTGATTTGCAGCAGAGAATCCGAAACAAAAATTTCTTGTTTTGCCTCGGGATGAAAGACAACCTGCTGTGCTCTTGCCTGAAACAATTCCTTCAGCTTTTCCATCCAACATTTTTCCCTTTTGGTCAAAGGTAAGACGATCGCCTTTCGATTGATAGAGCGATTCATGCCCGTTCTTTCCTTTTCGTCCAATTGATTCTCACTCGCAAACAAGCTGTGATAATAAATACCCGGGATCCCCGCCAAACTTAAAAGAATCATATGGGCGGCCAAAAACTTGTTCGTCGTCCAAATCTCCGGTTCACTGGGCGCTTTCAGCATGCTGTAGTAGGTAATATTCAACTCATAAGGTGATCGGCTGCCGTCGGCATTGATCTTTTCATTGACCGCGCCACCCCGTTCAAGGGCGGACTTTGCCAAGGCTTCAATCTCACTGTCCGGCAAGATTCCGATCAAAGGACGCATGCCAATGCCATCATGGGTTGCCAGGACATGAAAATATCCCGTGTCTTTCCGAGGCACCGTCAGCGTCTGAAGATAACCACCAAGGGATTTCGCTGACTCTGTTAGAAAACCATGGGCCACCAGTCCAGAAAGAGCAAAATTATAAATCAAATGCGCCTCGGGTTCTTGATCGCCGAAGTATAGCAAATTTTCAGCCTGGGGAACATTGGTTTCCGACAAAAGAATCACATCAGCTCCCACCAGCTCCAGATAGCTTCGCATGGCGGCGATCCACTGATGCGCCTCCGGCAAATTCAAGGAGCTTCGCTCAGGGTCCTTCCACCCGTGCCCAACGGCATCGAGTCGAACTCCAGTCGCTCCCTTCTCCGCATAAAAACGCAAGAGCTCCGCCAAAGCAATAAATACCTCCGGCGAAGAAAAATCCAGATCCGCCTGGTCCTCACTAAAGGTTGTCCACACCCATTTCTCTCCCTCCGAGGTTTCGAAGGGAGTCAGCAATGGATGGGTTCGAGGACGAATAACAGCTGAAACATCGGTCTCCTTAGGAAGATCAAGATAAAAGGAAGCATAGGCGGGATCCCCCTTCTTCCATCCGATAAACCATGGATGGTAGACCGATGTATGATTAATTACGGCATCAAAAAAAAGCGAAAAAGAATCTTTCATGGATTCAATCTCGCGCCAACTCCCCAAATCCGGCCGGACCTGCCGATAATCGGAGACAGAAAAACCGTCATCCGAAGTAAAAGGGAAGAAAGGGAGGAGGTGAACCCATGGAAGGGTTCCCTCCAATTCCCTTTGTAAAAAGGATGTTAAACTCTTCAGGGGCAATTGCCCCTTGGAATCAATGCTATCTCCATAGGTAATTAGCGCCATGCTGGTTTCATCCCACAAAACAGTCTTTGGCGCCTTTCCAATGGACTCAAAGGAAAGGTGGGCAAGAATTTCCTTGGCTCCATCACTCCCATATAATTCGTTTAAAGATTTCTTCAAGGTTTCTTGTCTATCCATGATTATGTTGTCGACTGGCGAACCTTCAATTCAGGATCAAAGATCACATGCTCGCCTCGACCTAATCTTAAGCCCCTTCTCATAGATGGCATGATAAACCCCCATTGCGCGCATATCTCCCGATACAAAAACTGCATCCGGCCATTGCTCCGATTCCAAAATTTCCTTCATTTTGTCATAGGCCGATTCCGGATTGATGATCCCATAGTCAATTGGTTTCGGCTTGATCCCATGGGCTTTCAATGCGTCCAAATACCCCTGACTTCGATCCTCATTCACTGTATAGTTTTTCGATCCCAAGAAGAACCGTATTTTTTTATATCCCTGTTCCATCAAGTGTTCTGCACCCATGTATCCAGCACGGTAATTGTCCAAATTCACATAAGACGACTCTGGATGATGCTTATCTTTGCCAATAACGACAAAGGGAATCTGTTTCTCAATTAAATAGGTCAACCGCTCATCGACATCTTTGGTATCGAAAATCACGGCGCCGTCGGCATAGCCATTGGTCAACAAATAGAATCCATCATACTGATCCTCTTTGATTCGATCCGCATTCGACTGGGAAACAATCATCTTATAACCCAATTTTCGTGCTTCTTCATTGAGGTATTGAATGGTTACATTGTGAAATTCCCCCAAAAAAGCATTGTCCTTCTCACTGACAAAAGCGAAGAGGATTCCCGTTTTCTTGCTACGCAAGGATTGCGCCAATAGGTTGACGCGAAATCCTGTTTCTTCAACGACTTCCAATACACGCCTCCGTGTTCGATCGCTTACATTCTTATCTTGATTAATAACCCGCGAAACCGTTCGAGCTGACACTCCTGCGATTTTTGCGACATCTTTTATTGTAATTGGCGCCATCTCGTCACCCCTCTCACTCTTCCATCAATTGGTTCAATAATTTCCTTAAATTGGTATGCGAAAAGGTCACAAGTCCAATCTCAAAGTTTCTTTTTCCCATTTCTCGGTAACGATTTGCATCTATCAGGCAAGCAATAATCTCTTTTGCTTTTGCTTCATAAATAACTGGTTCAATCCAAGCCATGCCCGCCTCATCTGTCTGATAGGCATCTCCAAGGGAGATCGTCTCAAATCCCGCGGCTTCAATATCGGTTTTATATACGGCATATTCGAAGATCAAAATGGGTTTCTTTGCGAAAACCCCTTCCAAAAATTGATTGCCCCACCCCTCCCAGATGCTCGGATAGGTAATAAAATCGGCAAACACATAGGCATCCCACAAAGAATATACCTTATGGGTTTCCGTCTTGGTGCGAGAATGGTTCACCCATTCGCCAACCCATCGAAGGGAGACCCCGCGGTCTCTCGCTAATTTTACCAAACGGGTTTCGTAGCCGTCTTCCGATTCGATCATCCCCGGCAACAGCAGGATGATCTCCGTATCTTCTTGAAAGATTCGTCCGTCATACAGCGTCTTGCCGATGCATTCTTCCCGAACTTCTTTCCTGTTTAGAACGGCAATCTGCTCGATGGCCAATTCGATCGCCTTTCGGTTGGTCACCCGAGTCGCCTGCAAAAAGATCAGATCTTGGGGACGAAGTCCCAACTTCTCTTTAAAATTCATATTATAATCGTCAACCGTCCATGGCTCGCCCTCAAAATCGAATACATTGGGCACCACCGTTGCATCATATCCTTTTCTTTTTTTCAAGGATTCTTGGGCAATGTGATTGATCACCACATGGCGGTAACGCTCCCCCGCCGGGGGATATAGTTTTTCAAGCAAGTCCGCTACACCTTTGCAGGTTGGTTTTGAAAAGTTCGCTCGCTCCCAATGAAAATCATGGTGATGGCAGATCGCAGATAAATCCAACTTCTCAATCACCCGCTGTAAAGCGAGGGCTGTCGGTAGACTCCTTCCGATGGAGAAAATATTGTTGGGAATCACCAATTCGATCTGAAGTGCTTGAAAGATGCGCGTCAGTCGACTTTCGAGCCTTCTCGCGGATTTTTCGATCGCATCCATCAATTCCATTTCATTTTCATACTCATTGAAAGCAACATAGGCATTTCGTTCAATACGCAAGTCCTCTTCATAGCGATATCCGAGTTCCGGAATCACATAGCCTTCCGTTGTCCCCGCGCTGCCCGCAATCATAAATACCTCATGTCCCATTTCTTCCAATATAGCTTTCCACTTATCCATTTCCAGAGAAACTCCATCGGTCTCTCCAATCCGATAGTGACATAATGCGATTCTCATGGCGTCCTCCTATTTATCCAAACGCTCTCCCGTTTCCGGGTCAAAGAAATGATAATGGCCGGACTTCAAACGCAATCGAAACGTCTGATCAATCTTCAATCCGATATCTGGGCTTACAGATAACTTCATCCGCTGCTCTCCAATTTGAGCCAAAATGATATTATGTGACCCCTGCGGCTCAATCAAGCGACAGATCGCCTCAATGGGCGCCTCGGGCAATACGTCGATATTTTCCGGACGAACCCCCAACAAAACTGTCTTTCCTTCGAACCCAGCAAGGCTTGGATGATTGGCTGTAAAATCCAAATGATCACCCTTTAGCCGATAGCCTTCTTCTTCCTTATCCCCGACCAATACGCTTAAGAAATTGGTCGGCGGCGTCCCGATAAAATCTGCTACAAAGCGATTGGCGCTATTGTGGTACACCTCATCCGGTGTTCCAATTTGAATAATGGCACCATCCTTCATAATCACAATTCGATCCGCCAAACTCATAGCTTCCGACTGATCATGGGTGACAAAAACAGTTGTCGCACCCGTGCTTCTATGGATTTCCTTTAAATCTGTTCGCATCTGCACCCGAAGCTTTGCATCGAGATTACTCAAAGGTTCGTCCATCAAAAACACCAGAGGTTGGACGGCGATCGCTCTCGCCACTGCAACACGCTGTTGCTGGCCGCCAGACAATTGATCCGGGTAGCGATCGAGAAGACTTTCAATCCCAGAAAGTTCTGCGACTTCTTTTACCCGAGTATTGATCTCACTCTTTTCCATTTTTTTAATCTTTAGCGCATACGCGATATTGTCAAAAACTGTCATATGCGGCCATATGGCATAGTTCTGAAAGATCATGCTGACATTTCGCTTTCTAGGCGGTAAATGACCCACACTGACCCCATCGATCAAAACTTCACCCTCGGTAATTTCTTCCAACCCCGCAATCATTCTCATAGTTGTTGTTTTCCCGCAACCCGAAGGACCCAAAAGTACCAAAAACTCCCCGTCATGCACCGTTAAGTCAATGCCTTTCACCGCTTCCACTTTCCGGTTATATACTTTCTTTAATTGTTTTAATTCCACTGTAGCCATTCCATCCTCCTCTCAGCCTAAACGCTGACATCTCCCCACATTTGATTGATGTATTTTCGTATGATAAAGGTAAAGATCAGGGTCGGGATCGCCATCGCAATACCGCCTGCAGCCGTTAAATTCACTTGACCTGTCGAGCCGTACAAGGCTTGATAGACGACAACCGCAAAGGTTGGCTTGAATTGCGTCAAGATGAGTGCTGAAATGGTTTCGTTCCATGCACCCAAAAAGGCATACATCGAACTTGCCGCCAGCCCCGGCAACGCCAAGGGCAGGGTAATATTGATGAAGGTTCGAAGCTTCGTGGCACCAAATACTTGAGCCGCCTCCTCCAGTTCCACTGGAATTCCCAAAAAGATACTGGTTGTAATCCAGGTTGTCAGGGCAATGGATCCGATTGCATAAACCAAAGACAAGCCAAGGGGTTGATCATACAATCCCATGTTGGCAAGAATAATCACCATTGGCATCGCAATCGCGACACCGGGAAACATCCGAACAAAAAGAATGCTGAATTTCAACGTATGTTTCCCCCTGAATCGGTATCTCGCCAAGGTATAACCCGCCGTTCCTCCGATACTCAAGGAAATCAAAATGGTGATCAGCGCAATCTGAATACTACGAATCAAAGCGGGAACCGCATCCCGGGTCACTTGGAAGAAGGTTTTGTAATTATGTAGAACATCCTTCCTTGCCTTGAACACCACTTGTGATTGTGTCAGCAAAAGCTTCGACTTTTCTTCCAGCTCTTCCGGTGTATAGTTCAGGCTGAGATTCACTCGCATATAGGTCGACATCTTTTTAAAATCAGTTGTATCCAACAAAGTTTCATACTCATCATTTCGCTTGTCGTAGATACTCAACAACACACCCCGATCCCCATTCTCCAATTTAATTTCCGATCGCAGTTCCGGGAAAATCGGCAAGGGATATTGATACGCTTCTCTTGTCGACAAAAAGGAAATGGAGAAGATGAAGTACACGGGTATCAAAATGGAAGAAATAATCGCAACACTAATGATATAGAGCGTTGCCAGATTTGCTTTTTTCTTCATAGACTTTAGATTCATGCTTTTGCACCCCCGTTCTTCCTACCGAATGCACCCGATACCCTCAAGTATAGGATCGCAACAATAGTAATGATCACGGCAATGACAACAGAATAGGTGGATGACATTTGGTAACTATTCGCCAAGTTCGGCACCTCTTCGCTGTAGTAGATAACCCGTGACAAAAGCACCGGCACCCGGCCGAATCCGAAGAGCATAACAATGGTCAGCCAGATCTGCAAAGCAGAGATCAAACGAAGAATCACCGCGGTTTGAATGGTTGATCGCAACATCGGCATGGTAATCTTTCTCAAAGTTTTCCAACGATTTGCGCCGAATACATAGCTCGCTTCCATCATTTCTTTCGGCAAACCCTGAAGCCCTGCCAAAAGGATAATCATCATAGATGGAATCACCTGCCACGCATCAATTAAAATAATCAAAAGCAAATTCTTGAACCGGCTCTCCCCGGATAGGAAAATAATCTTTTCTCCGATATCCAAAAAACCGATATAGGTCAAAAAACTATTCACCCAGCCATGGGTGGTAAATCCTGTTTTCCACATCGCACCCAACGCCACCGGCGCCAAGGCCATGGGAATCATAGCGATAAATAATAGGATACTCGATCCCTTGAACTTGCGATTGATTAACAGTGCCAAAGCCATGGCAGCAACAAATTCCAAGGTCACGGAAAAAATAACGATAATGGCTGTATTTTGAGCAGCTGGAATAAAGGTCGGATCCTCCAATACCAGCCGAAAGTTTTCTAAACTAAGATGACCGGCCGCATCGGTGATGCTGAACATAAAGATCTTGAGTACCGGTCGAATCCAAAAAAATACGTAATAAATCAATGCTGGCGCAACGAGCAAATAGGGACCGACTTGATTCCAATTTCGTCGCTTAATACTCTGTTCCTTTGACATGATCTCACTCCCTCGACAAAGCAAGGCCACCAGGATCACCCTGGTGGCCCCATCTTCTTATTTCCTCAACGCATCCATTTCTGCATTGGCAGCATCAAGCATCGCTTGATCAACATTGCCTTTCAAAACCATGTTTTCAAACAGGTTGTCAAATACTTGCTTCACAGCACCCCAGTCTTGGAAATCGCCGCCTGGCACGCCAGACACTACACCATTTTCCAATACCAAGATTGCTTTTGAAATCACTTCGTCAGTTGGTTCATTTCCTAAGAAATCAAGGGCTTCTTCAACCGGTGGAATAAATCCGCCGGTCCCTTTGGAAAGTTTCAACTGAATATCTGGTCGTGTAATGTACTCTAAGAATGTTTCGGCCAACTCAGGATTTGGCGCGCCTTTCATAATCGCAAAGCCTGATACTCCGGCAATCGAACCGATTCCTGCTGGTCCTGATGGTGCTGGCGCCAAAACATACTTTGTTTCATTGGAGCTATACACTTCACCCGCTCGGGCATTATGGAATACAGTCAACCATGCTTCTTCCCGTTTCATCGGGTCAATGCAGTTGTCCACATTTAATACAGTTGGAATATATCCGTCTGCCGCGCCGATCTTCGCATAAATTTCCCACGCTTCAAACGCTTCTGGAGTATTGATTTCCGGGAATCCTGCGCCATAAGAAAGTGCAGCTGCACCAAATTGATAAACCCACGATTTCATTGGAACCCCGGTTACTACGACTTTGCCTTCGCCTTCGCCTTCCGCGATTGCGACAGCCCAATCCGCATATTGTTCCCAAGTCAAGGTATCAATATCCGCGCCTGCTGGTAAGTAAGGAAGCGCTTTTTTGTTAGCTAGTGTCAAATAAACGTCGGCACCAACTGGGATAAAGTATTGTTTGCCGCCCATATTCGTGTTGGCTTCAAATGTTTTTGCAAAGTGCCGATCATCCCAAGTACCGATCAAGCTAGTCATGTCTGTTACATAATCGTTGTTGATCCAATCCGGCATATTCGCAACATAGGCAATAATCACGTCCGTTGTGACATGATCAGTCTCTTGCTGAACTTTCGCACGCTGCAACATGGTTGTATCGTCCATGACTTGGAAGTTGATTTGTACACCATGCTCTTGTTCAAATGGCTTCAAGATTTCATTGATGACAAATTCTTGTTCTGTTGGCACACTCCACAATCGAGATGATAATACCAACGTATTATTGACTGGCACTTCGACGATCTTCTCCTCAATAATCACCTCTGGTTCTAGAGTTGGTTCTTCTGCTTCCGGCTCCGCTGGCGTACACCCTAATAAAGCTATGCCTGCAAGCATAAAGACCAAAAACAATGCAATTCTTTTCCTTTTCACGATTAACCTCCTTTTTCTGCCATCGATGGCAATTTCTTTCAAAAAGAAAAATTCCTTCCAGAATTTCTTTTTGAACTTCCTATTTTTCATTGACAACCATTAGGTAAAGACTGAATTTTCAGAATTGTCAACGTTGACATCTATCTCTTACCCCGTTTCTTCATGGTATTCAAACATTTTTCATCAAATTCTTACTTTTTCCCCAAAATTAGAAAGGAATCACGAGTTTTC